>NZ_JBCOWR010000001.1:673585-679255 GCF_040918965.1 Bacteroides sp. RTP21281st1_H5_RTP21281_210402
CTTCCGGTCGGGTCGGTCGTTTTCGTTTCACATAGGCGTAAAAGGGTAGTGTTTAGAGTTTGCAAGGTTTTCGGGAAAAATACCTCGCAGGGCAGGGAAGATTTTTTCGCCAAACCGGAACGGCTCGACCTTGCAAAATCGTGAAGAACACGTAACTACCTTTGCCTATTGAAATGATTAAAACGACTGTCACGGCTGGGGGACTGCGTGAGAGAAAGATTTACATTTAGGGAAACAGGGGAAAAGTGCCTGTTCTCTTTCATCTTTTAGGGAACACTCCATGCGGACGGGAAAGGCAAAGGCGTTGTGAGCTTGCTTGCAATACGCTTGTGCGGGTTTCCAACGGCTCTTTTCACGAAATACAGTCAGCCATGCCACGCACGGCTGGCGTTTCGGGGAATGTGTCAGTTGGAAAAGGGTATAAAAAATGCGGGGAGTCGGTGGACTGCCCGCAAATTAAAAATGTCAATAATTAGATTCCTTAAAAATAAGAGGAAAATAAAAGATGTAATTAAATTACGCCTAAGTAAAGAAAAACATTCAATTATAGGGAAATATTATATGAATTAAGTAATTTTGCATATGGATTGAGGTTTGCCAAAAAACTTCTTTTATCGTTTGAAAATGACACACCGGACATACAGAAATGTACTATCAATCCAATAAACAAAGATTCTGTAATTTATATTCTGAAAATTAAGACTATGTACGAGCTTCAACAAGTAGGGGCACAGAGCTATTATATAAATTGTCCGGCTAAGATTGGCATTTATGCACAGTCGGAACGTGAAGTGTATCTGATAGACAGCGGCAACGATAAGGAGGCTGCAAAAAAGGTGCTGAAAATAGCGGATTCCAAAGGCTGGACTATTAGAGGGATTCTCAACACACACTCCAATGCCGACCATATAGGAGGTAATGCTTATGTTCAGAATAAAATTGGTTGCCCAGTATTCTGTGCTGGCATTGAAGCTGATTTCATTCGTTATCCGGTTCTTGAACCGTCATTTCTCTATGGCGGTTATCCATGCAAGGATTTGAGAAGTAAATTCCTAATGGCGAAAGAGTCCGTAGTCACAGATTTCTCCTCTCATGAATTTCCAAGTAAAATAGAGATAATTCCTCTTCCCGGACATTTCTTTGATATGGTTGGATTTCGAACTCCCGACAATACGGTATTTCTTGCCGATTGTGTAAGCAGTAGGGCAACATTGGAGAAATATGGTGTGACATTTATCTATGATGTCGCCGCCTATTTGGAAACGCTGACAAACATAGAAACTTTGAAAGCGGATATATTCATCCCTTCTCATGCTGACCCTTGCAATGATATCAGCGAACTTGCGGAGATAAACCGACAGAAGGTGTATGAGATAGAACAGATAATCAAAACAATATGTGCCACACCGAAAACAACTGATGACATTATCAGCGAGATATTCCGAATGTTTGGTCTGACAATGACTATTGAGCAATATGTGTTGGTGGGTTCTACGGTCAGGTCTTATCTGTCTTGGATGAAAGATAGAGGTGTGCTGGATTTTACTATTAATAATTCTGCACTGTTATGGCTGGATGCAGAATTATCATAATATATATAGTTGTTGCGATTGCGATAATGTTGTATTAGATGGACCATTTTCTTGATTTACGTCCAGATGTTCAGGGCAGATATTGTGTATGACGCTATTTTTCATAGTCAATCCAATTTATTCAGTTATTTTTTAGATTTCGCTATGGAAAATATACGACAAATGTAGTGTCTTCCTTTAATATAGTTATAGTCTTTCTTACTGAAATATGGATATAATTACCTTTGCCTATTGAAATGATTAAAACGACTGTCCCGGCTGGGGGACTGCGTAAGAGGAAGATTTACATTTAGGGAAACTGGGGAAAAGTGCCTGTTCTCTTTCATCTTTTAGGGAACACTCCATGCGGGCGGGAAAGGCAAGGGTGTTGTGAGCTTGCTTGCAATACGCTTGTGCGGGTCTCCAACGGCTCTTTTCACGAAATACAGTCAGCCATGCCACGGCACGGCTGGCGTTTCGGGGAATGTGCCAGTGGGAAAGGGATATAAAAAAATGCGGGTAGTCGGTGGACTGCCCGCAAGGTGGAAGAATGTAAAATACTTGGATATAGATTGTTATGTGGTATTTAGTTACCGAAATCGTTACCTGTTTTGTTACCGATTGTGTTCATTATAAATCCCCGTTAGCATACTGGCGGTAATGCCGTTTTCAGGAGCGACAACAAAGGCAAATGTCTTGCGGGCGCAAGATAAGGTAACGGATTTTTTTATGCCAGCGGCGGCACAAACGTTTTGTAAATCGTAATTTATTGCCGGGAGTGGTAAAACGGGCAGAAGCTCCCCGTTTTCTTGAAGCCCCCGGTATTTCTTCAAAATGTCGTAAGGCGCATCAAGCAGTGGAAACGAGTATAGCAAGGTACTTTTAGACACATGAAAGCGCAGAAAACGTTTTTCACGGGAATGTGCCAAGATATTTTCTTTCCTAAGCCTGTTTATGTCACTGTATGCCATTCCCGTGTAGCACGAGAACAGGAAAATGTCACGGGCTTTACGCTGCCGGGACAGGGGCAGTTTCACTTTTGAAATCGCTGACAGTTCTTCGCTTGTGAGGTATTCTTTACTGTATTCTATTTTAGATTGCTTAGCCATAACGCATTTATTTATTGAAAGGTGATACTTGTTGTTCGGGAAATAGCAGCCATGTTACATGGCTACCTCCTTGTAAATTTTCTCGATGCCGACAAACTTCTTGTCAAGCCCCTGCATATCGCTGCCTATCTTGCTGTTGGTGATGCGGGCGTAAATTTGCGTAGTTTCTATATTTGTGTGTCCCAGCATCTTGGACACCGTTTCAATGGGTACGCCCTTTGACAGCGTGGTGGTCGTGGCGAACGTGTGCCGGGCAAGGTGGAATGTCAGGTTCTTTTTAATACCGCATATATCGGCAATCTCTTTCAAGTAAGCGTTTAGCTTCTGATTACTGATTACGGGAAGAATCTTGCCGTCCGGCAACTTGCCCTTGTACTTCTTCAAAATCATCTTGGGAATATCCAGCAGGGGGACATTCACGTCCGTGTTGGTCTTTACCCGCTTGGTGATTATCCAAAGGTTGCCGTCAAAGGACTTTTGGATATTCTCCTGCCGCAAGTTGGCGACATCGCTGTAAGCCAGACCGCAGAAACAGGAAAAGACGAACAAGTCCCTGACGTGTTCCAGCCGTTCGGAAACCATTTTCTTTTTAAGGATGATTTTTATCTCGTCCTCTGTCAGATAACCCCTGTCCACTTTCTCCAGCCGGATTTTGTAGCTGGCGAAAGGGTCGCCCACCAGTATGCCGTTGTTGCGGGCAATGATGATGATGCGCTTGAAGAACTGCATGAACTTGGCGGTGGTGTTGTAGCCGCACTTGCAGGCGGTACGCAGGTATAATTCAAAATCGGTAATGAACATCGGGCTTATCTCCTTTATGGATATGTCCGATACATTGTACTTGCTGCGGATGAACTCGGCGAGGTGGCGGCGGGTCACTTCATACTTGCGGTAGGTCGCTATCGTCTTGGATATGCCCACAAGCTGCTTCACATCGTCATTGTGCTTTTGGAACAGGGTAAGGATTGTTTCGTGGCTCTCGCTGTGTCCCAAGAACTCGTTCTTCACTTTCTCGGCGGTCACGTAGTTGTCACGCCGCTGCATTTCGTGGTAAATGGTATTCAGGGAAGAACGTATGTCGTCCAAAAGGGCGTTTATCCTCCCGGCATCCCTGCCTTTGGCTTTGCCCGCAGCCGTGTTCCAGTTGTCGGGCTGGATGCTCTGTTTCGTGCTGAACTGGCAAAGTTTTCCGTCTATGGTGATGCGTGCCATAATCATAACCTCGCCGTTTTTCTTTTCAGAACCTTTCTTCAAATAAAAAAGAACCTTGAATGTCGATTTCATAACTCACTTTTTTTAGTTGCAAAATTAATTTTTACCTCTCGTTTTCGAGTTATGCAGACTATGGACTAATCAAGTCATTTTCAGGTCATTTGAGGACAAATCGTTACCGTTTTTGTCCGGTAAGGAATAGGTAACGATTTAGTAACGAAACTTTGTCTTTTACCGTACTTTTGAAGTCTTGGAAGCAGGACTTTCGGGCAATAAAAAAAGCCACAAATCGTTGATTTGTAGCTTTTTGTCCGTTTGCTGACCATTTCTGTCCAGCACGTTCAGCGGAGAGGGAGGGATTCGAACCCCCGGTACCTCGCAGTACAACGGTTTTCAAGACCGCCGCAATCGACCACTCTGCCACCTCTCCAAAACTCCTTTATCAGAAGTGCTTTCCGTTGAAAGCGGTGCAAAGGTACAAATCATTTTTAAATCCGCAAACAATCTGATATTTTTTTCGCGAATAAATCGTATTTTTGCAGACCATTAGTAAGAACAAAGATATGATATACCCTCAAAATTTTGAGCAAAAGATAGGATTCGACCAGATCAGGCAGTTACTGAAAGACAAATGTCTCAGCACTTTAGGTGAAGAGCGGGTGATGGATATGACCTTTTCCGAACAATTTGAAGAAGTAGAAGAGCAATTAAATCAGGTAACCGAGTTTGTCCGCATCATTCAGGAAGAGGACGGATTTCCCGACCAGTTCTTCTTTGATGTCCGCCCGTCGCTGAAACGTGTACGGATAGAAGGCATGTATCTGGACGAACAGGAGCTGTTTGACCTGCGGCGTTCATTAGAAACCATTCGAGACATCGTACGCTTTCTGCACCGGAGTGAAGATGAAGAAGAAAACGATGCCCCCTACCCTAGCCTGAAAAGACTGGCGGGAGATATTGCCGTATTCCCGCAACTAATCGGGAAGATTGACGGTATCCTTAATAAATATGGAAAAATCAAGGATAACGCTTCTACTGAGTTAGCCCGCATACGCCGTGAGCTTGCCAGCACAATGGGAAGTATTTCACGCTCTTTGAACAGTATCCTGCGCAGTGCACAGTCAGAAGGCTATGTGGATAAAGACGTGGCACCCACTATGCGTGACGGTCGCCTGGTAATCCCCGTCGCCCCGGGACTGAAACGGAAAATTAAAGGAATCGTACATGACGAATCCGCCAGTGGAAAGACTGTATTTATAGAACCCGCCGAAGTCGTAGAAGCCAATAACCGTATCCGCGAACTCGAAGGGGATGAACGACGCGAGATTATCCGTATCCTCACCGAGTTTTCAAATATACTCCGCCCGTCTATTCCGGAAATTCTTCAGTCGTATGAGTTCCTGGCAGAGATTGACTTTATCCGTGCGAAAAGTTATTTTGCGATACAAACGAATAGCCTGAAACCTTCTGTAGAAAATGAACAACTGCTGGATTGGACGATGGCTGTGCATCCGCTACTGCAACTTTCATTAGCCAAGCATGGCAAGAAAGTCGTACCGCTGGATATGGAACTTAATCAGAAGCAGCGTATTCTTATTATATCCGGCCCGAATGCCGGCGGTAAATCTGTCTGTCTGAAAACAGTCGGGTTACTACAATATATGTTGCAATGCGGTATGTTGATTCCTCTGCACGAACGCAGTCATGCAGGCATATTCAGCAGCATCTTTATTGATATCGGTGATGAACAGTCCATCGAAGACGACCTGAGTACTTAC
>NZ_JBCOWR010000001.1:679405-918105 GCF_040918965.1 Bacteroides sp. RTP21281st1_H5_RTP21281_210402
CATTCGGAGTCATCACCACTCACTATCAGAATCTGAAGCATTTTGCCGAAGACCATGAAGGAGTAGTGAATGGAGCTATGCTTTATGACCGCCATCTGATGCAAGCGCTTTTCCAACTGCAAATCGGAAATCCGGGAAGTTCATTCGCCGTAGAAATTGCCCGTAAAATCGGTCTGCCGGAAGATGTCATTGCCGATGCTTCTGAAATTGTAGGAAGTGAATATATCAACGCCGACAAATATCTTCAGGACATTGTGCGCGACAAGCGCTACTGGGAAGGCAAACGCCAAACCATCCGCCAACGGGAAAAGCATATGGAAGAGACTATCACCCGCTATCAGACGGAAATAGAAGAGTTGCAGAAATCACGGAAAGAGATTATCAAGCAGGCAAAAGAAGAAGCGGAACGAATGTTGCAGGAATCGAATGCCCGCATTGAAAATACGATTCGTACCATCAAGGAAGCACAGGCCGAAAAGGAAAAGACGCGCCTGGCACGTCAGGAACTGACCGACTTCCGCGCTTCCCTGGATACGTTGGCTTCCAAAGAGCAGGAAGAGAAGATGGCACGCAAAATGGAAAAACTGAAAGAGAAGCAGGAACGGAAGAAGAACAAGAGAAACGAACCGAAAGTCGCTGCCGCCACTCCTTCAAGCACTCCCAAAGTCACTCCTATTGCAGTCGGTGATAATGTAAAAATCAAGGGGCAGACCAGTGTCGGACAGGTGATGGAAATCAACGGCAAAAACGCGACTGTCGCTTTCGGAAGCATTAAGACGACCGTAAAATTAGACCGTCTCGAACGCAGCAATGCTGTTCAAAAAACGGAAGGTATTGCCAAAAGCACCTTTGTCAGCAGCCAGACGCATGACCAGATGTATGAGAAGAAACTTAGTTTCAAACAGGACATCGATGTTCGGGGAATGCGTGGGGATGAAGCACTGCAAGCTGTCACTTATTTTGTTGATGACGCTATATTAGTCGGCATGAACCGTGTACGTATCCTTCACGGCACAGGAACCGGAATACTCCGTACCCTTATCCGCCAATATCTGTCCACCGTGCCCGGAGTCAGCCATTATGCCGACGAACATGTACAGTTCGGTGGTGCCGGAATCACGGTAGTCGATTTTGACTAACCTGTAAACAAAACGTCTAAAGAACTTGTTCTCATTTAGAAAACCACTACCTTTGCCGCGGTGGTTTTCTAAAACGAGAATAAAGCATGAAAAATAACCTGTTAAGCGAAAAGCTTATTTACACCGGAGACAGCCAGACTCCTACCCACATCCATCTTTGTACGTACAATACTACCGAGATGCAGGAAAATTCCGGCAATACATTCCAATCCGTCAAAGATACATTGGACAATGCAAGAATCAATTGGTTGCAAGTGCACGGATTGAAAGATACGGAAACCATCCGCGAAATTTGCAGTCATTTTGAAATAGATTTCCTTGTATTACAAGACATTCTGAACTCTGACCACCCTACCAAAATCGAAGAACATGACAAGTATATTGTCCTGATTCTAAAATTATTCTACCCCAATACGCATAAAGAGGAAGACGAACTGGACGAATTGCTCCAACAACAGGTATGTATTATCCTCGGAAGCAATTATGTGCTTACCTTCCTTGAAAAGGAAACCGATTTCTTCGATGACGTCAATTCTGCTCTGCGCAACGATGTCCTGAAAATACGTAGCCGCCAGACGGATTACCTGCTTAGCGTATTACTGAACAGTGTAATGGCAAACTATATCTCGACTATCTCCTCTATTGATGATGCGCTCGAAGACCTGGAAGAGGAACTGCTCACTATCACCGAAGGAAACGACATTGGTGTCCAGATTCAGGCACTCCGACGCCAATATATGCTGATGAAGAAATCTATTCTTCCATTGAAAGAGCAATATATAAAACTGTTACGTGCAGAAAACCTGCTCATTCATAAGGTGAACCGCGCTTTCTTCAACGATGTGAACGACCATTTGCAGTTCGTCCTGCAAACCATTGAAATCTGCCGGGAAACGCTTTCTTCATTGGTAGACCTTTATATCTCCAACAATGACTTACGGATGAACAACATCATGAAACGGCTGACCATCGTGTCCACCATTTTCATTCCTCTGACCTTTTTAGCCGGAGTATGGGGGATGAACTATAAATGGATGCCCGAACTGGATTGGCGCTATGGTTATTTATTTGCCTGGTTTGTGATGGGGATTATCGGTATTATCGTATATTTGTTCTTCAAAAAGAAAAATTGGTATTAATAAAAACACACCTTCAGTCATGAAATCAATCAAAGAGCTATATAGGATAGGCACAGGTCCTTCCAGTAGCCACACAATGGGACCACGTAAAGCTGCTGAAATGTTTCTGGAACGCCATCCGGATGCCGCTTCTTTCAAAGTTACTCTTTATGGCAGTTTGGCCGCTACGGGCAAAGGGCACATGACGGATGTAGCTATCATAGATACTCTGCAACCCGTTGCTCCGGTGGAAATCGTATGGCAACCCAAAGTATTCCTGCCTTTCCATCCGAATGGGATGACATTTGCCGCCCTTGATGCCAATAATAAAGTTACCGAAAACTGGACAGTCTACAGTATAGGCGGCGGTGCATTGGCAGAAAACAATGATACCCCGACTATCGAAAGCCCGGAAGTGTACGGCATGAACAATATGACCGAAATACTCCAATGGTGCGAGCGTACCGGGAAAAGTTATTGGGAATATGTGAAGGAATGTGAGAATGAAGATATATGGGATTATCTGGCAGAGGTATGGACTACCATGAAAGATGCCATCCACCGCGGACTGGAAGCGGAAGGCGTATTGCCCGGCCCACTAAACCTGAGACGTAAAGCTTCCACCTATTATATACGTGCCACCGGCTATAAGCAATCTCTCCAATCCAGAGGACTTGTCTTTTCATATGCCCTGGCAGTAAGTGAAGAGAATGCTTCCGGCGGAAAGATTGTGACTGCCCCTACCTGTGGTTCTTGTGGTGTGATGCCTGCCGTGCTTTATCATTTACAAAAAAGCCGCGAGTTCAGCGATATGCGTATTTTACGTGCATTGGCCACTGCCGGATTAATCGGAAACATTGTCAAATTCAACGCTTCTATTTCCGGCGCGGAAGTAGGCTGTCAGGGAGAAGTAGGCGTTGCCTGCGCCATGGCTTCGGCTGCTGCCAATCAGTTATTCGGTGGTAGTCCGGCACAAATCGAATACGCTGCCGAAATGGGACTTGAGCACCATTTGGGTATGACTTGCGACCCTGTCTGCGGCTTGGTACAAATTCCCTGTATCGAACGCAACGCTTATGCTGCCGCCCGTGCGTTGGACGCCAACATTTATTCATCCTTTACGGATGGTATGCACCGCGTCTCATTCGACAAAGTAGTGCAAGTAATGAAACAGACCGGACACGACCTGCCGTCACTCTACAAAGAAACAAGTGAAGGCGGATTGGCTAAAGATTACCAACAGATGTAATTATAAAGGGGAGTTTAAATACCTTTAGAATTATTCAGGCACGGATTACGCGGATAACACGGTTCTGATTAACTAAAACCGTGAAATCCGCGTAATCCGTGCCTAATTTTAATTATTCTCAGTAGGCGGCCAATTGGTATCATCCCCGTTACTGATATCTTTTTTATACAGTAGTCCGCCTTCCTGTGAGAAATAAAGCGAATATCGCTGACTGCCCAGTTTCACTTGAATCACGGATTCCGTCATATTCTGCGGATACGTCAATACATAGACATCCGTCACTACCCACGCACTATAATCCGAATTTTGGAAAGCCGTATAAACAGCCGGTACCAACTGGTCGATGCTATCCAGTTCATTCTCAGTCATCACCCAATTTGCGTTGGCATCAAACCAAACATCCAATTCATCACCGGTCACCCAGCAGTCGGCCACATAATAGTCTCCTTTCATTTCCCATTCTATATTCTGTGCAGCCGGATACAGTTGCTTCAAAGCCTCAGTAATATTACTGGGCGGCACCAAGGCAGGATCATCATCATCGTCACTACATGCGCTGAAAGAAAGGGCGGTCATCATCAGCAATACCGCCCACGCGCCAAACTTAAATTTCCACATAGCTTTCTTCTTGTTTAGGTTTATCTATTACTATTGTTCAATCAATCGTCAGCCTTCAGAAACTTTCCTTTTTTATCAAATTTGAAAGAAACTCCCGTAGATAATTCCACTTCATATCCTTTACGGTCACGTTCGACTTTCGTCACGCCCTCACTTACAAAATTGTGCGCTTTCAGATAATCGACAGCAAATCCCGGAATTATACTTGCGGGAACAGACTCTCCTTTCTTAGCACTTACTTCTTCCCAGTTTCCTTTGCTATCAAAATCAATCTCCGTACCATCCACCAGTAATACTTCGTATTTGGTAGACTCCATCAAATCTTTATCAATCTTAATCTGAGCAACTTCAGGCTTCGTGAAATGACGATTGATAAAATTGCGTGCAGGAAGCGGCAATTGATTCATGTCTTTCGTTATCACATCAGTTGCGAATGAAAACTGTACGGCTACAATAGCCAACACAAGTAAAGATAGAATTTTCTTCATAATCGTTATTCTTTTTAGCATTAATACTATACTTAGTTTTTATACTGCAAATAACGATACAGATTCCGGAAAGATTTAGGAATACTATGAGTTTGCTCATTTTTCATATTCTTTAACCGTTCCCTTTACTTTGTCTTGTCAAAAGCCGGGTTATAAATTATTGTTTCTTATGCAGAAAGCGTTTAGCCAGATATTTTCGTATGGGTTCATCGTACAGTTTCAGGCACAGATAAGCCAATACAACACTCAATACGTAAACGAATAAAGCTACTTCCCAAGTTTCTCCCAAAGTGTAGAGCTGATTCTTAATCAACCATGCATAGAACAAATACATAATTGGATAATGTATCACATAAACCGGATATGATATATCGCCCAGGAACTTACATATCACAGTTGACTTCTTATCCGTAGTGGTTCCCGATGCTCCCAGCCAGACAAGAATGGGGAAAGCTACGATCACACAAAATGCTTCATAAGCACCATTTGTACAAAACTGCTCTGTACCTTCCAGATAAGGCACTGAAAATAAAGCGAGCAATATAATTGTACATATCCAAAATGCACCTCTTATTTTAACGGGCTTGAAGTTACGCGACAGAAGCATACCCAAAGAGAAAGGGAAAAGCATCCTCAATGATCCGCCTAAAAAGTTGACACCATCCAATGTCCAACCTACCCCAATATTCCCATAACCGGAAACATTGAATACTGCAAATGATGCCAACGCAATTCCCAACAAAACTACAAGTATCGTCAATGCCTTGTTTGACAAGCGACGAATAAACAAGGCATAAAGGATATTACCTATATATTCAAAGAACAATGACCAGCAAGGCCCGTTCAACGGGAACATTTCACCATTTCCGCGAACTTCATAACCCACACCCGGCATCGCAGGAATAAAGAATATCGTACAGAGAAGTGACAGCATCACCATGGATATGGCAACGTGCGTTCCATCCCATTGCACACACCCCTGAAGATAGAATGTGACAGCACCCAGAACAGCACCCATGATTACCATAGGATGAAGACGTATCAAACGGCGTTTGAAGAAATTTTTCATTGTCATGCTCTTACCCCAACGGTCGTCATACGCATAACCGATAACAAAACCCGAAAGGATAAAGAAAAAATCGACGGCCAAATATCCGTGATTGAAGGTTTCAATCATACCACTACCAGCGGAATTACTGACTTCCGCAAAAGCGTAGCCTTCAAATATATGATACCATATAACCATGAGAGCTGCCACGCCACGAAGTCCGTCAAGAAGATCATAATGTGCTTTAGTGTCTGCAAAAGCTGAGGAAGAAATGTTCGACATCTGTTTTTTTATTGTTTAATTAATATTTTCAGATGGCAAAGATACAGCTTGGCAAGCGAAGTTCTTTTGCTTAAAAGCAAAAAAGACTGGAGAATATCTATTTTATTGCACGTACCCGGCTGAGCGTATAAATGGAAATACCAAGAAAAGCAGCCACATACTTCAACTTTACCCTATTTATCAGTCCGGGATATCGCCGGTTAAACTGTTCGTATCGCTCCCTGGGCGAAAGCTGAAGCCTTTCCACAAACATATGACTCAATTCCTTGTTTACATCCTGATGCAAAATTCTTCCCCAGTTGGCTATATCAATATATGTTTCGTAAAGGGCATTCAGTTTATCAATATGAATAACATAGATTTGGCAATCCGTTAGAGTTTCAATACTCTCTATCGACGGCTGTTTGTAGTACAACGAATCCATACCGAAAGTAACGTCACCTTCCTGGCTGAACCAGGTAGTAGTGTCCTGCCCGTTATGATGAAACACGGAACGGGCAACACCTTCTTCTATAAAATAAACCAAACGGTCTGTTATGCCCGATTGAACGATATAAGTGTTTTTGGGGTAATAACGAAGCTGCATATTCTCCTGCAATGCCTGAAGCGCTTCGTCAGAAACCGGATAAATTTGCCTGATTTTGCTAATGATGTTTTTCATTGAAGAGAAGTCCATATATTAGTTGCCACAAAGCTACGAAAAAATATCGAATTCCACGATATACCCCCTAAAACTAATATATCAACTATCTTCACAGACAGTTGATATATTTCACATACAAACACATATCGGTGTTACACCAATATGAGGGGATAAGTCAGGAATATACCGCTGTATTCTTCCCAACTCATATAATGCAGGGAATTCATGAATATATCATGAGTTCAGGGACCTACATATTTCTTTGATATTCCTTTAAATAGTTCGTAATACCTTCCAGCAATATATTCGTGACACACTGCTTCCCTTGTCCGAGAAAAGGAATTCAACATCATCCTTATAGTCCTGAAAGAAATTCTCAACCAGCACTGCAGGATAATTCGTTTTCTGACAGATATAAAAATTGACACTCCAATACAGCTTCTGTGGAGACGAACGACGCACTTTCACCTTCCTGTTCAAGGCAGCTGGCACCAGTTGCCAGACAAACCGTCTGCTATTCATTGAAGCATTGTTACCTACAAATACGCTCCATCCGTTTGCAGACATCCACTCAGCACCACTCCCCCATCGCATTACAGTAGATTGATACCAATATAGCATTCTTTGCCGAATGCATTGATACGCTTCACACGCTCAGATAACGCCACATCATTTTCTTCCGGTACAATACGTATAGCATCAATACCTTCATTTTGTAATTCAGCTACCACTCTATCTGCGATATCACAAGTATATGCATGCATTCTCTTTCAAACGACTGTCAGACGAACATTTACCGAGAGTTTATTTCCATATCCGTTATCCATTAATATTTTCATGTGTAAATGATTATTTACTTTATCTCCAATATTAGCTTATTCGTATTGCCAAATATCATCCATGGTAATGGGCGCATAAGCACCATCTTTCATTTCTATAATAACAGAAGGTTCATGCACAACAAGAGTGTGCCACATTCCGACCGGTACCTGAACACCATAAACACCTTTCGCAGGATTCAAATCATAACGACCGCATTCAACCCCTTTTTCGTTATAGAAAAGTTCAGTGACATGCCCTCTAAGCAGAATTACAGTTTCACTAGTCGTTGTGTGACGATGAATGGGAACATGCGTTCCCGGTTGCAAGGCATTGAGCATACGTTGTGAAGTGTCTCCATCGCCATTACGCAAATCCTGATTGACACGACGTCTCTCATTAGTCTCAGCCTGAGACAGCAACTCATCAAGCAATTGGTCATTAATTTCCATCATTCCTTTCGTCAGCTTTAGCACACAGATACTCTTCGTGCAAATGATAATACTTCTTTTTGAACAATATATAGGCTACACACAGCAATGCCAATACCACTACGAGATACAAATACTTGTTTACCGGCAGATAGATGGCACCCAAAGAAATTACCAACTGCAAAGCCATGTAAATGGTGGACACTGTCACATGCTTAATGTGCAGCTCATTAGCCATCAGTTGATAAGCATGCTTGCGATGGGATTTACCAATATTCTCGTGTAGCATGATGCGGTGACAGATAGTAAGCACACTGTCCACACCATATACCATCAACAGCACTATAGCCCAATAGTTTCCGCTCCGTAAAATATAAGAGCCCAGGAAATAGAGCAGAATAAATGCGATGGAGACACTACCCACATCACCGGCAAAGCATTTTGCCCTGGTACGGAAGTTGAACAGGCAGAACACCAATACACTCAACAAAGTCACAATAATGAAATTATTATCGGTGTATTCGTCCTGCATATTCAAGAGTAACAAGGGAATCAATACCACCAATGAATAACCACCGGTGATACCATTTATACCGTCCATGAAGTTATATGCATTGATAATGCCGGTGCATACTATAAGTGCAATGATAACCACCCACCAATACTCAGGCAGTAAAATACCCCACTGATAAAACATAAGCGTCATAGCGGCGAAATGTACAATCAGTCGAAATTTATTGGGTACCGAATGAATATCATCGGCAAAGCTGATGCCACCCAACATGGTGAGCCCCAACAGGAACCACGGACATGTGAAACCATAAAAGACGGCATAAAGCCAGGCTCCAAACAAGAAAATAATACCACCGCCACGCAACACTATAGAACTGTGTGACGAACGTAAGTTGGGTTTATCTACAATGTTACACTTATCGGCAACCTTGAAGTACGCCATTTCAAGGACAAGCAGCAATACTGCTATCAACAGATATACAACCATATTTATATTTACAATAAGCACTCAATTTAAGGAATTCCCTATAGTTAAAGGTTATGGCACTATACTGCATCTCAAATCGAGTTATGTTAAAAAATTAGTTTTGAAGTCAACATTAGTTCTTTTACCAAAGTAATGTATTTAGCGAAAAGAAAATAATAATAAAAATGATATAAGACTCAAGCTAACAAGTCCTCAATGCATTAATTCTAAAACACAAATCGATTATCCACAAAATACAGAAAACACCCACATATTCTAAAAGCATTCCATATCTCTAAGATTTGAGATTTATAAGTTTCTGAATTTTATTATTTAAATAATCAATTACAAGAGCGGAAATATAACTAAAAACCAATAAGACTGTAAAAATGAGTAACGGATTTTTAAAATTATAAATAAAATCATGAAATAAATAATAACAGAAATAAGTATGTACAAACCACATACTCGTTGACCGTCTTCCCATTTCATACAAAAAGCAATCCAACCATTTACCTCTACCTACCCTCATAAATAATATGATAAAGATAGCTGCAAAAAATACATGGAAAAAACTAGTCGCAATGCACATGCGCATCAACATGAGCAATACAATGAGAGCCAATGCCACCTCTTTTTTTATTTTACATTTGTTGACAATATTATATTTCATCATTATTCCACCTAACAAAAAAGGAAAAAGAAGATTGAAATAAAGCACCAATATATAGACCCCTTGATGTGTGTACAAATAAGAATCCCCCCAAAAATAGACCAATACATAGGTAAAAAAGTAAGACTTCCTGCTAATAAAAAGAATGGAATCAATTTCACTTTATCCATCCAACGAAATAATTGAACAGAAGTCAATACCAACAACATATAAGGAAAAAGAAACCAAATCTCCCCATTATACCCAGTATACCATCCTGATACATTCTCTAAAATTTGTTTCCAACTACCTGGGTACACCTCGCTTCCACGTATCCACCAACCCAAGGGAACGAAAATGAGCAAAGTAAGCCAATAATGTACATACAACTTCCCAATTCTTCTCATAGAATCACGTTTCCCTAATTTATATGATGCATAGAGTCCGTAGCCACTCAACAATAAGAAAAAAGCGACTGGATTAGTGCAACGGGTAAACAAATAGACTAAAGGAGTATTTCCTACAGATAAATGGGTAACACACAACTCCACATTGCCTATTTGATTAAATAAATGCAGGTAAAGCATAAATAGAATAGCAATACCTTTCAAAATAGTTGTATCACGAACAGACATAACTTGTAAGCACTCAATTTAGGGCATTCCCTTTGAAAGGGTACATTACTGTGCTCTAAACCGAATTTTGTTAATTAATTAGTTTTGAATTTAACATTGGCTGGTAGCCAAAATGATTTTGCCAGGAACCATGTTAACATAATCCCTGCACCCGTTAAAGATATTTTTGAAAAAAGTTCCGATGAAGTTCCAGATAGAACTGCCTTGAAGCTTTACCGTTCCTATCACACTGTGATATGTTGCAACCATCTCAGCACCGGCATCACTGCCATAATGAAGTGAATTGTTACGCTGGGTAGTCAGCTTTCGAATGGTTCGCTCTGCCAAATTATTGTCTATCGGGAATTCACCGTCCTCCAAGTAAGCAAAGATCTCTTTCCAGAACCGATTCAGATAATTAAGAGCCTTTTTTTGACTGCTTACTACTTACATCATATTATTTTTAATGAGACTCTTATAAATCCTTTCATACCCATCCACCATATTGAGTATATCATATTTTTTTGCTCGTTCCATACATCGCCCTGCTATTTGATTATAGTAACTCTTATTTTCCATCAAGTCTTTAATTTCTTTTGCCAACTGTTGTGCATTTCCATGTGAAAATAAAACTCCAGCACCATCTACTATTTCTCTCAGCCCATCTACATTACTAGCTATAAAAGGTCTTCCGACAGCCATTCCTTCAATACTAGATAAAGATAGACCTTCAAAATGAGAAGACATAACAACTATATCTGCCGTTTTTAAAATTTGAGGAATGTCGTTTCTCAGTCCTAAAAAACGAACATTATCCTTCAAATTCTTTTCTTCAACCAACTGTTCCAAAATTTGTCTTCGCTCCCCATCTCCCACCAGCCATAATTCATATGTATCTTTGGGCAGATATTGAAAAGATTTGATCAAAGTATCTTGATCTTTTTGATAACGAAATCCAGCCACCATTACTACTACAAACTTTCCGTCAGATTGTTGTTTCAAAGCAAATTCTGGCTTTGCATCCATAAAATTACGGATATTAACTCCATTATAAACAGTAGTTATATTAGTGCGATAATATTCTAAATACTTCTTCAAATTATTTTCCGCCGCATCAGAAATACAGATAACTGTCCGATACCGATTATACATCCAACGGTCTACTAATCGATACCACCTCCAATCGCGCCTGCGATTGGAGGTGTTATGTTCGGTGGTGACAAGCACCACCGAACATAACACACTTCCTATCGCTGCAAATAATTGCGGTGCAGTATTATGCGTATGAACAATATCATATTTCTTCAGAAAAGGAACCAATCTTAATATATGCAATGGATTATACACCGAATTACCTCTACCAAATTCATATACACATATTCCATTATCCAACAAATTCTGTTTAAAAACAGTTTCTACCCCATCAAACAAGAGTACATCTACTTGGTGACCTTTCTTTTTCAATAAGGGAGTAATTTCTATTATCAATTTTTCCGCCCCTCCAATATGCATGGAAGTTATAACCTGAAGTATCTTCATTTATCTAAACTTACTTTTCTTTTTATTATTCTATATAATAAATACCCAAATGGAATAGCCAATATAGTCATCCACGGTATTGGACTTTCTTTTATAAAATTTCTATTTTTACTAATTATAGAACTAGATACATAATGCACACATACTACAAACTTTCTCTTTAAGCTATGTGTTACCCGCATTTCAGTTTTTCTAAAAAAAGAAAATCCTTTGGGATTATGCCAGTAATGCTTATACATGTTAGCACTAGAACCATCGTTTTGATAATCCACTATAACTAAAGCTTCATTCATTGTCAGCAATTTATAGTCTAAATCTATTAACATGTATTTGTAAGCCAATCCGACATACTTTTCCCCCTCAAAAATCGGATATTCCGGGTAGTTCTTTATCACTTCCGTACGATATACCAACTTTTTATCCCCCTTTCCTCCCAACTGATAAAAGTCTGAAAGAGTAACCGTTTTCATATCTACGGGAAAACTCGTTCCGATAATTCCTCCCTTATCTGCCTTATCTAGTCCTATAATCCCAGCATATTCATCCGAACCATATTTCCTCCAAAAAGCAACAATCTTTTCCACTGCGTCATTTGGCATATAATCATCCGAATCTATGCATGTATTCAATTCAGTATTCATATTTCGATATGCAGTATTGTGTGCTCCATGCATACCTTGATTCTGTTGGTAAATATAACGGATAGATATTTTATTTTCTTTTATCCATCCTTCCACCAATTCACAGGTATTATCTGTTGAACCATCATCAATTATCAACCAACAAAAATCCCTTGACGTCTGTCTACACAAACTTTCATACGTGCGTCCAATGGTATGTGCACGATTATAAGCAGGAGTAAATATTGTTAAAGTGACCGTTTTCATTCATTATTTACTGTTATACAATTATCAAAAGCCAACGAAATAGTTTATTTTTTACCCATTTCTGCCATTCATCTTCTTTTACACACTTCCAATTGTGCCAAGACCGAATTACACTAAAATCCGTTCTTTTATTTCTTAACTGTCAATTTTTCATATAATAGTCTTGTTATAGCCCTTATCCTTCCAAACAGTTTTTTCCAACAAGGTATATTATTTTTCTTTCTTAATATATATTTATAATAATCATCAAAAGCAGCATAAATTTCCTCTCCTTTATACATCATACACCCCTTTTGTATCCTCTTTTCATAAATATTCTTTGGTGTAATACCCTTAATCCACCCTACTATTACCGAATCATTTAATGCCCGGCCAACCACATTCCGGCAAGCCTCCCCCTCTTGCTCTATTGCTTCAAAAATCAACCGACAGATTATATCAAAATAATACCGATTGGAATAAAATGAACTCAATTCAAATTTCTCGCCAAAGCAATCTTCCATTGCCCTATATATTTGAGGAACTATCAACATAGTTTCAGCTATATATTTAGTCGATAAACGTTCTTTTTCTGCATTCACATAATGATATAATGGAGTATGTATAAACATAATATTTCTTGCCTTGCTCATATATCGCATCAAAAAATCTTTATCTTCCCATTTTTTATATTTCTCATTAAGATGAATACCATACTTTTCTATTATCTCCCGTTTATAAAGTTTATTCCACAAAAACGGCAAAATGTCTTTATTACTTTTAGGACACAAATTCAACATTTCCGGGAAAATTTCTTTTTCTATATAGTTTTCGTCCAATACTATATATTGTGGATGTCCAACCGGCCACCAAGAATGTCCTGTTCCACTATACAAACCATAACAAATAACATCTACTCCTCCTGAAACTGTTTCAATTTGACACTTTAGCAGAGACAAGGCACCTCTCTCATAAAAATCGTCTGAATCACAAAATAGAAGATATTCTCCAGTTGCATAATGAATGCCAACATTTCTAGCAGCGGCTACGCCTCTGTTTTCTTGATGAATAGTTTGAATACGAGCATCCTGAGTACTATAAATATCACACAACACTCCTGAATTATCCGAAGACCCATCATCAACCAGTACCAATTGCCATGACTCATAACTTTGTCCTATAATACTTTCTATCGCTTTCTTCAAATACCCTTCGGCATTATACACAGGTATAATAATAGAAAAAGTCACTTGTTTACTCATATATCTTTTTAATTAAAACCCTCTTCCCAACCAATTCCTTATCTTGCAGATCAGCCAAAAGTTCCAATTACTTAAAATAAACCACAACCTTTCATTGCCAGACAACAACTTGATTTCTTTATTTGACAGTTTGTTAGATGTTACTACTTTATAAATATTTTCTTTCGCCCTTTTCCTTTCATCACCAAATAAAAATCTCAAAGTCATTTGTCCATTATATATACAAGAAGCAAATAGATTTTTTTTTGCTATGAAAGATAAAACTGGAAAATTCAGTTGGATGTAAAGTTGCCTCTGTTGTTTCGCCTCCAATGCATCCAACCGTTTAATATTATATCCTACTCCCATAATACTACTTTTTCTTTGGAAATAGAAGTACAAAGCAACCCCAAGTTTTGTAATATGTTTTGCCTGCCCAAATACTTGATAAGTCCAAAACTCATCTTCATTGGTTCTCCCTTTTTCAAAATAAATATCAGATATGCAATTTCGTTTATAAAGTTTATTCCATACATATTGATGAAACACCTTATCTTGAATCAATAATCCCAGTGCTTCTTGTGTATGATAACATATAGTCGTATTTTCGCATTCGCAAATTTCAACATTTCCAGTAGTTCGAATAATCTCACATTCGCAAATATCGCTTCCAGTATTTATCAATGCAAGATACAATTTTTCTAAATAATCTTTTGCCACCCAATCATCACTATCCACAAAGGCAATATATTCCCCTGTCGCAATTTGCAATCCTGCATTTCTTGCATCAGAAAGTCCCCCATTCTGTTTGTGTACCACTCGAACACGACTATCGCACTTCTTATATTCATCACAAATTTCTCCACATCGATCTGGCGATCCATCGTCCACCAAAATCACCTCTAAATTCTTATAAGTCTGAGACAATATCGAATCTACACATCGTCGCAAATACTTTTCTACCTTATATATAGGCACAATAACGCTAATTATTACCATTCCTATTCTATATTATCCAAGTAGATGATTATACAAATATGACAAAGAAGATTCTCTTTCTTTCGCCAATATATCCCGAATATTTGTTAGATCCATTTTAGCTTCCAATATTTCAGGCAACTTACTCAAACATGTCACCTTTCTTCCTGTCAAATGAAAAAGTTCTAACAAATCACCTAATTTCTGTTTATTACTTTCTCTAATTATAGTAGCAAAAGGTATCTGATATTTAATGGAAAATACCGTTCCATGAAACGTATCAGTCACTACATAAGCTGCATTTTTCACATAAGCCAACACTTCCAAAGGTTTAGCTAATATGTATTCGTCACAAAAGGGCTGATAAAATCCCAATGCTATCACTTTCAAATTCTTACTCTTCGCAAAAGCACGAATTTCCTTAGCCTCTTCTTTGGTTATACGATCTGCATATGCATATACAATAAGGTAATCTTTTCGATTCACAACCATTGTATCCACTTCCCCAAAGTCATATAACAACACCGGATCAATATGACGACAAGGTATTTGTCCACATAAAGCTGCTACCACGTTTTGTGAATTTGTATCTCTTACAGACAAAGCATCAAAACATGAGAGATATCCCGCAATATCATTAATAATATGATATTTTTCCAATTTCTCCAACGTTGTTGTACCAAACGAAGCTGCATAACTTATAAGTTTTTTTGCACGATTGTCTTTGCCAAACAATTGTCTGCTATACCCTACCAGCGTCCCTTTCTGGGTACAGTTAAAAACCTCATCGCTACCAATAACCAACACGTCCAATTCAGGACAATATACTTTTGCCTTTTTTACTCCGATAGTAGGCAAAAAAGTTTCATTATAAGCCTTACTAAATTCTGAAAATGTTCGGTTAAGTAACTTTTGTTGATTACGATATCGGCTGTACTTAGGAGATAACATCTTTAAAATTTTAAGTAAATACATTTTTACATTAAAATCCATCTTTTTTTCATCATCTTTAATCAATGAAGGCTCTATCTCATAATCAACAAATTCAACCTGCCGGTTCTCTCCTTGCAAAACATCCTCAATTTGTCGCTTTAATGCATATGCTTGAAGAAATGAACCATAATTCACAACCCGCTGCATCGACATAATTCCTATTTTCATAATTCCTATCTTCTATATTTTTTAATGAATATTCCAACAACGCCTCGTACCATTCTTCTTAACCGCCTTTTTAGCAACCTCCTACTCTCTTTCGTTATTTCTTCATTCAAACATCTTTTCACTGCCACCTCAAAGCCATGTGTTTTATAGAGACTTTCAAACGCCTTCCTTTTAGGATGAATCTCTGTAGGAGCCTTCAATTGCGCATTTCCTTTAACAGCCTCCCATACAGGACGCTCTTCCATAAACAATCGCCTTTTACACTTCTCTACAAAACTTCTTCCATACTCTGTATTTACCAATACTGCTGATACAGCTCCCATATAAGGATGATCGAAAGGTAATTCCAATCCCAATCCCCAAAAGTCACAAATTGTAATATCCGACACTCTTTCCGGCTTCGCATAACTACAATAATAACATGAATCACGATAGTTTAATCCCTCTAA
Organism: Bacteroides sp. RTP21281st1_H5_RTP21281_210402; assembly: GCF_040918965.1. NCBI lineage: Bacteria > Pseudomonadati > Bacteroidota > Bacteroidia > Bacteroidales > Bacteroidaceae > Bacteroides > Bacteroides sp. RTP21281st1_H5_RTP21281_210402. Next base: position 695,720 of record NZ_JBCOWR010000001.1, read on the forward strand.
AAAAGCAGCTAAATAAGTATCCTCACGCCCTATCCTCCGATAAATATCAGTCCCTGCAGCATCACTCAAATCAAACAAAAACTCATTTTCCATCCTAAATTTTAACTTTGAGGCTTTCTTCTCCTTATCCATGTTAAAAATATGATTTCGCAAATTCTCATGCGAAGGGGTACCGTGACAAACAATATCCACCGTAAGCAGATTACAATAATGCTTTCCCAAAAATCCCAATAATCCAGCCACTTTACAAGGTAAAGAAATAAAAAGAACTTTCTTGTTACGCTTTAAGAGTTTTTCAATTTCAACATAAACCGTCCCCATCTCAGAATACACATACTTAGACTGCTTAAAACGACTAACAGTCTCCATCGAATCCGTCAATGTATGGACTACGTGAAAATTCTCACGATATTCAACACCACAAATCCAAAAATCATCATGTAAAGCTTGATAATAAAATTCAGCTGCCGCCCCACCTGACGCACTAGATTTATGATTTTCCCTATCCAGACTCCACGCTGCATAGGATTTACTAACAGAATGAAATGTTAACGGTACAATTTCTGGACATATTCGTCTACATTTTCCACACTCGATACATTGTTCCCCAATAATCTTCGGATACAAATGTCCCAATTTTCCTTTGACAATATCAATACATTGCCGAGGACAAGCAGATACACATGCCATACATCCTGTGCAATTTAATTTATCCACCAACTCCATACTGTTTATTTTATTTCGGAAAAACTATTAGCAGCAGACAACAATACTCCATCCTTATATATCTCTCTTTGAGGTATTAAATCCGGTACACAACCATCAGCTGCATATTGTGAATACACAACTGTTCCGCTGATATCATCATATTTTTTATGAACAGTAAACAGCACCTTAGGATAAGGTATTGTTTTCCAAGCTTCAAACACGGAATCATCAAAACCATTTCGATCTGTAGAAAGTACCAAGACTCTATCATAATTTATCCGAGCTTTACGTCTATTCCATGCCTCTTTAGCTTCACTACATGAACGATAATGCATAAAATCAATCCGGATATCTCCTCCTAAAATTCCAATTGGATATTCTTCTCCCCATGACATTACCAATTCCGCAGCCATATATTTCTCCAAATTCAACACTAACTTAACAAAATCCGGTTGACGTATAAACAAATTAATGGTTGGAGAAAGAAATTCCATATTCATGTCATGATAAAAAGTACCACCAATACAATTCTGTGATATAATCGTGATATTTTTAGCACGACATTTCTTACGCAATGACTGTATATTACGTTCCAATCCCATCCGTTGCAATCTACCTCTCAAACGTGGAAGCAGTTGCCCCCATTTACGTTTCGTTTCTATCACTCGTTCTTTAAACAATGTTATTTGTTGTTTCCTATAATACAGTTTCGCTTTCCCATCCTGCATTACATATTCAATCCTCCTGATTTTCTCCGCAACACCTATATTCGTATTATGACATACTTGATATACAAAATTATTTTTAGTAGCTTGTACAGTATTTTTATATTGTTCACAAACCCGTAATTTATTTTCTCCGCTTATCTTCAATAGTTTTTCAAAACGTTTATATTCATACCCCTCCTGTGAGGCACCAAAATTACTCATCAATGATATGTTATTTGCTCGAATGTAATAATAAAGCGGTTCATTTATAACTACACACTGTTTACATTCCATAGCCTCCATATAATCCAGTACAAACTGGAAGTCCTCTCCCATACTCTGTTTTTCGTCAAAACGAAGCTGATTTTTCTCTATTATATCTCTACGAAAAATCTTATTCCAAAGTTGTTGTAGATGGAACTTTTTGAGCAATTCAAAAAAAGATTCTCCATCAACAAAAGAAATCTGACCTTCCTCCACATTCCATAAATAATCCTTACGACAATTATTCACTTCATCACGAAATTGTAATCCGCATATTGTCAATGCTTCCGGATACTTCTCAGCAATATACAATAACTTTGTCACATATTCTTTTGATACCCAATCATCGCTATCTACAAACATTACATATTTGCTTTCTATTTCTGCGATTCCGCGATTCCTTGTAAAAGAGACTCCAGAATTTTCCTTATTCCGGAAACTACGAACATTTTCATATTTCCGAGAAAGTTTTTGACACACATTCCAACTATTATCTCTTGAGCAATCATCAACCAAGATAATATTTATATTATCCAAAGCTCCATAAAGGATTGATTCAACACATCTTACAATCGTTTTCTCTGCATTATACACAGGAATGACAATACTAATCAAGCTATTCATCACAATTTTATTTATCTCACTTCAATTTACGAGCTGGCACACCCCCTACAACAGCTCCATTTTCTACATCTCTAATCACAACAGCATTGGCTGCTATTACTACATTATTGCCAACCTTAATACTTCCCAAAACTTTAGCTCCACAAGTAATCATTACATTATCGCCTATAATAGGCGGTCGGCCACTTCCATTAAAACCTATTGTAACTTGCTGATTTATCCAACAGTTTTCTCCTATAGACTCTGCTGAAATCATCGTTGAAAAACCATGCTGAATATACAATCCACCCCCTATTTCCTTTGCTTGAATGTACAATGTATCAACAGGACGATACCATAGCATCACCCAAATACAAAATATACGTCTAAATCTATTTCGATAAATAAAAAGATTTCTATACTCTTGCCATTCACCTAATAATTGAGCTAAAACTATCCAATCACTTCCATCGATATGACAAATATATTTCCATCTTTTTAAATCGGCCATAAAAAGTTTATCCGACCATTTTACTATTGGTAAAATAGGTAATATTCTTATTGCACAAAAAAACAATTTTATCTTTTTCATCAATAATCACTCAAAATAATACTCATAATCTTTATCTGATATATCCATCTGCTTTTTCTTCAATATCTTCTTAGATTTCTTATACATCAAACCAATCAATTGAATCCATAAATTCAATCCTATCTTGCATTTCTTTCCTTTTCGAAAATACTCTCGTAACAAATATTTAGTATACTCTATACTTTCATACGTAGCTGAATGATCTTTAGAAAGAATAATCAACATATTTAAAAAATGAAAATCAAAATCATGCTTTAATTCCGGAAACTTAGCTATAATCTTCGTTCTGCGTTTTTGCAAATAATCCAATTTATCCAGCACAATCTGTTGTTGTGAACTCTCCGCAAGCATAACACTGGATTTTCTTTTACGATAGTTATACACAACTTTTGGAGAAACTACAATCCTATGAGCGTTCATCATTCCTTGATAAGTAAAATACTCATCATCTATTTTATGTCCTTCCTCAAATAAAATATTATTAAACAATCTACGTTCATAAAGTTTGTTCCATAGCAAACCGCAAGTCCAATCTATTGTAAATCTTCTAAGATATTCTACTGTAGAATATATCCCCCGGTTAGAGTCATTATTAGGTATTTCAGAAAATCCAACATAAACATTTCGAAAATTACACTGAATAACATCTGCATCACAGCTTTCTAACTGCGAAACCATATATGCATATGCATCCGGTTCAAGATAATCATCACTATCTACAAATGTGAGATACTTCCCACTTGCTAACCGCAACCCTGCATTCTTAGCACTTGCAGCTCCACTATTTTTCTGATGAATGACTATAATACGATTGTCATATTGAGCATATTGTTCACAAATGTCACCGGAAGCATCTGTTGATCCGTCATCAATCAGAATAATCTCTAAATCTCTATATGTTTGTTCTAATATACTTTCCAAACATTGTGGTAAATATCGCTCAATATTATATACAGGTACTATAATTGAAATTATTTTATTTTCCTGCATACTTCAAAATAAATATTTTCACATTGTGCATAAATTCCAACATTCTTTCTCCAATAGAAAGATGTAATGCCCTACGATCTATCTTTTCAATCAATTTATCAAAAGGCATATGTTCTAAATGTTTAAAAAAATAGGATCTAAATTCGCCTATTTCAGCAGAATTCATCAAGCAATGATTCCCTTTCAACACCTCTTTCAACTCTCTTTGTTCTATATAGAGTTTATCAGACATCCAACTAAGCAGCTCTCTACCTTTATTCGAATTTACCAATAAAACAGATGTCCCCATATCATTATCAAGTTCTTTTTTATAATTTCCAATTCCCCAGAAATCCCCTAAGGATATATCTGATAAACGTGGAATTTTCTTAAAATGACATTCATGACATGAAGGTCGCAAATACAGATTATGTTTTAAATAACCTCGCATATAATAATCATCATAGCGATCTTTCTGATACATATTTCCATTAGCGAACAAAAGGTGTGTACTAAATCGGTTCCAGCCGTAAGTTTTATTTTTAAAATGCACTTTAACCACTGATGTTCCATTTATCTCAGCCATATCTTTCAAAAATTTGCGATAAACTTTTGGACTTATAACTCCTCGGCAAATAAAATCACAACAATAAAGATTCTCATATTGATTACCTAAATAATTTTGTAATCCGGACGATTGACAAGGAGTTCCACAGAACAACACTTTTTTTCCAGTTCGCAAAATATCTTTTATTCTTCTAAATATATTATCCAAGTTACTTTGTGCATACTTAGACTGCCTTAGTCGTACAATATCCCGTTCTTCATTAATTATCACATGACGAATCTCAAAATCGTCACCATATTCCGCTCCTACAACAACTCCTCCATGTTTAAGGAAAGTTTCCGCCAATGCAGAAAATATACCTCCGGAAGTACTATCAATTCTTACTTTTTGATCAAGATTCCATGCAGAGTAAACAACCGGATTATTATATAAATTTATTTTTCCCTCAGAAAGCACAGGACAAACCTTTATGCATTTTCCACACTGTATACACTGTGCATAATCAACAACCGGATAAGAAAAACCTTCATTATCTGCTTCCATACTTATCACAGATCTTGGACACACATATTTACAAGCTGTACAACCGGTACAATGACTTCCTATTTTTTTATCTATCATATCAATTTCTCTTACGCCCAATACGTTCCAACCACAGGCACTTTTCTTAACAACCAAACAATTCCTGCCCCAATCACAAATACAAGTATCGCCACTACTGGCACTGATATGATTGGATGCGTCAATTGTATATTAATTCCCAATGAGTACAACACCTTTAATAATAAAACGTGAATTAAATAAATACCAAAAGTAAGCTTAGACAAGTTGACTATAAATTTTTCATATCTAAAAATGAAAGGCATTTTTGAAATTTTCTCTTTAAAAAAGAAAAGAACGCCAACACTCATTAACACGATGTTTGGATATTCATATGGTAACACCCCCAATGAAGTCCCATGCTGCCAACTATAAACAATTGTTCCATAAAGAGTAAATATAAAGCTCAAAATTGAGCTAAAATATATAATTTTCTTTCTCTTCGACAAGCAATCACATTGTTGAATATAAAATCCTAATATGAAATAAAGTGTCCACCCACCAAAAAATTGCAAATCCATATAGCTATAAATACTTTCAACAATCGTAGAAATAAATTTAATATTCAATTTCACGATAAAAGGTATAATAGAGGTAAATAGAAATAACACATTCAACCAATAAACAATCCACTTTTTATCCGCTTTCTTGATCACAATAGCCAACAATGGCGATGCAAGATAAAGTCCTGACAACATTAAAAGATACCACATATGCAATTCCCCACTAAAACATCCGTCTATAAATGTCTTCAATTTTGTTGGTGCATAAACAATATCTAAAAAATAAACATTATAAAATGAATATACACATGACCAGGCAATATATGCCCCTAACATCCGCAATACACGATGTTTTAACAATTTTGAAATTGAAATTTCATCGCCATGAGGCAAAATCATCATTCCACTTAGCATTACAAATGTTGGAACTGCCCATCTGGACATTACTCCCCAAAAGTTTATAGCTTGAAACTCAAAAGTAGTATGTGACCATAATTTTCCTTGGTCAAACACAGCCACATGAATCATTATAACACCCAAACATGCGACAATTCGCATTAAATCATATTCTATATACCTTTTCATACTTTTTTTACTTCCAATGAATACCCTCTTTAAGTACTATTGCCGGCACACCAGCCACAACTGTATTTGATGGTACATCTTTAGTCACAACAGCCCCTGCTCCAATTACTGCATTATCTCCAATTGATACTCCTTTCAATATTATAGCATTAGCTCCAATCCATACATGATTGCCTATTATGACAGGTGAAGTTATCGTGTTTTTTTTTCCATCATTATAAAACAGTTCATGGGCATCATAATCCATAATTATAACATTACGTCCTATGGCACATTGATTTCCAATTGAAATATGATTCATACAACGAATCTGTGCCCCTGCATTTATATATCCATATCCCAATTCCAACTTTGCATTTTGATAAACACAAACCTCTGCTCCATAATAGACTTTGAAATGTCCAACTAATGATAGCTTTGAATTTTTTTCCAAAATAAACACCGACTTTTTACCAGAATTTCTTGGATATCCCTCATTTAAAGTCATCGTTCCTTCAAGTTTTATAACCGCAGATTTATCAATAAAAACAGCAGGTGAAAACAGATTACGAATTCTACTTTGATATGATACAAATTGATTTTCTTTTCGTAACCAATTTATTTGTATATACTTTAAAGTTCCACAAACTATCAAATCATTATAAAGTGCTCGCAAATAATTTACAAGTTCTCTCATCGTTTGTTATTTTTTTAACATCTTCTCTTTTATCTGTCCAATCGGTTTTCCCAACAATTGTTTTTCATAAGAATTCATACTGAAATTCCATATTGAAATACCAAAAACAACCAAAATAATAACTGCTGCTCCCAAAATTTCAAAATAAGAATCCAATCTCCAAAATCTATTAATTATTATCCCACCAAAAACAGGAAGAACATATCCCGGCAATATACTATATATAGACTTCCAAAAACCTCTAATATCCAAATGAATATATTTAGCATAGTAGAAATTCATAAAAAGAACTGTACCCAAAAACATACAAACTGTTGTTGCAAATGCAGCTCCAATCCCTCCCCACTTAATACTGCAAGGAATTGTAATAATCACATTAACCAAAGCTATCAGAAAATAAACTATACTCCGTGCTTTATGCATATTTTTTGCTTTTTGTATTTCAAGCCCTATATTTTGAATAGCCGGAACAAATACAGCAAGAATCAATAAAAGTCCAATATAAAATGCATCTTTATAATCATATCCTGCCCAAATACAAACAAAATCATATCCAACAAAAATATATTCAATCAACACGAGTGAAACTATATAAAATTGAATACGACCAATACGAATAAATATCATATCAAGTTCTGATATATTACCATTATTTGCAACTATATCATTAATTTGCGGAGCAAATACATTTGCAATAGAAGATGAGATTTGCTGGAAATAGCCTTTAAAACTTGAACCGATAGTGTAAACAGCAACAACCGTCGTTCCTCCAACAGCACTTAACACCAAATTATCTGTTGAAAAAGTTATTTGGTCAGTTATCGAATTCAAAAACAAAAAACCTGAAAAAACAAATAGTTCTTTCATTACTTGTTTATCAAATCCCTTAAACGAAAATTGTAAAGCTATTACCCTTCTGGCATAAATATAAAAAATAATATATGAAAGTAAACTAATAAAAAAAGATATTTCAGAAATAACAACAGCACGTCCTCCCATATTTAACGCAATCACATTAGCTATAGGAGTAATGATACCTGCTATCAATAAAACAATTCGTATAAAAAAGAAACGTTCATATGCCTGTAAAGACATCATGACCACATTAAAAATAAAAGAAACCATCATGTTCAATGTGAGAATAAACATTATAATACGCAAATCAGACGATTCTTGTAAAGTAAAGGTACTCTCCACCAACTTTTCTGACAAAGCTATAAAAATCAAACCTCCAATAAAAACCAATAATGATAACACTGAAAAAATAGTCAAAAACATACCGTTGAGTTTTTTTTCCGCCTCTCTATCATGTTTAGCTCTACATTGGAAATTAAAACGGATATAAGCTCCACCTATACCTAAACTTAATATAGAAAGATATGATATAAATGAATTTGCCGTTCCATAAAGCCCATACTGACTTTGCCCCATCATGCGAAGCATATATGGTGTATAGACTAATGCAATTACATTAATGACAACCACATATATATTAGACAATATTGCACCCGCTTTTCTTTGATTCATTTACGTCCTCTTATATCATTATTCATTAACTGCATCAATTCCACTTCCCCACTTTTTGCCTCATTCAAATAGTCAGGAATTCTACGTTTCAATATTTCATTTTGCTCCTGTTCATAGTTCATTAACCAAACAAAACGTGACATTAACTCATTTTCTGTTTTCAAATCTTGCACAGGCAACACATAATTTTCTTCCGTTCCGAATAAATCTTGGGCAATACCTCGAGACTTTACCGAATAACCAACTACCAACGTCGGCACAAAACTGGAATATGCCGCAATCGTCGCATGAGTTCTAGCACCAACAAAAAATCTACATCTAGCAATATACCCTTTCAACTCCATACAATTAGCATCCTCTATCTTACAAACACGATTAGTGTTCTCGAACAATTCATAAAGGATATTGATAGGTTTCAGATCATCATTATAATTCCAAACAACATGAGGAATGAAACAAATATTCATATCTGTTTCATCCAGAATATACTGAATCATTTTCTCATAATTGCGCAAAATAATATCACCATCCGGTCCATATTTCATAATCAAAGGACTGACATTTATTCCAACTGTATTACCTTCTACAAAATTTTTAGGTAATGGTAGTTCTTTTCTATCTAGCAAAAACGCCGGATCCGCAACTTTTACCGTATATGGATTTATACTCTTCAGCAATTTGTAGGTTATCGGTTCACGAGCAGTGATTAAGTCATATTTAGCCAAATCTTCTGCAACTGCGGAAGTGATTGCTTCTGGATCAATCGAACATCCCCACAATACAGAATATTTACAATATTTTCGAATTTCTTTATTCAGTTCAACTGCCTGCTTTGCAGACCACTCATAACAATAATTATCACCACCAATTGAAATAGCGACTCTATCTTTAAAAATTTTTCTCAGAAACACTTGCATATTTGCTTGCTGGTTATGCAACAATCGCCTTTTAAGAAGAGCCTCAAAATAATCTATGCTATATTTCTTTAGCTGTTCTGACTCCAGCACTGCTTCAACAGACTTGGCAGTTCCATATTTCAAATCTTCCGATTTAGTTAATGACCACAAAAGTACATTCTCAGGACCTCCCAATATCTTTGCAGAAGTTCGCACTATAGCTTCGCAACCATGATTGCCACTACCAGTATGCATATATAAAACCTTCTTCATACCTCTTTTCTATTTTGTAAATCAATTATATTTTTTCTTTTGCAGACATACTACATAAATCGGATATAATATGTCAAAAAGTCGTGGTATCTTTACTATACATTGCGCAAGGACTCTCGTTCTTTTTGGCAGTCTTTCAACATAAGAAAAATATTTTTCAATCAACCCCCTAATATCACTTTGTTCTTTTATATAGCCTTTTTTTTCTAAAACAAGTGTGCAATACCCATAAACACATGTAGTTAACAATGCTTTTACTGCAGCTTCCTTCATATTAGCATCACAGTAAGCTAAAATGATTTGTTTAACCCGAATCGGATCATATATCTTATGTTCATTGAGTTTTTGACGTGATGCAGAAGTTGCACGTACGATATAATGATAAGGACAACGATCTTCAAAAACAGATTTATTTGCTCGTCTAAATAGATGAAAATTCATCAACAAATCTTCATTTATTTTAATAGACATATCCATCACGCCTGTATCTAACAAACAGTCAAACAATTCCCTCCTATATAATTTATTACATAAACCAGGTTCAACTACAACCCCACTCAACAGGTCTTTTACTCCAGTCAACTTGTCTTGCTCCACAAAACGTCCCGTATTATAAAAATAGTGAACACGACCATCAGCAAAAACCATCTGGTAACCACAATGAGAAATATCTGCCTGATATTTAATGGCATTCGCCAATAATACTTCATACATATTTGCTTCTATTTCATCATCGCCATCAACAAAGCCAATATAATCCCCTGTCGCTTGTTTAATTCCCTCCATACGAGCAGATGTAACTCCTCCATTTTTTTTATAGATCGATATGATTCTCTTATCACTCTCTACCAACCGACGGATTACCTCACAAGTATTATCATTTGACCCATCATCTACTAAAATTATTTCTATATTTTTGTGAGTCTGTTTTTTTATACTATCTACACAACGCAGTAACTCATCTTGCAGGTTATATATAGGTATAACTATTGATATTTTAAACTTTTCATTCATTTTTATTCTTGTTTAATCATCCGAATTGTACTCCCTACAACAGTTGTATTTTCCGGTACATCCTTGACAACAACTGCACCAGCACCTATTTTTACATTATCGCCAATATGCACCCCACCTATCACAATTGCTCCTGCATAAATCGTCACATTATCGCCAATAATAGGGACATCAATACCATTAATTTTTTTTCCACGTCCAATGGTTACATTTTGATATACCGTACAATTTTTCCCCATAGAATGGCAAAAAATAATCGTAGAATACCCGTGCATCACCATTAGTCCCCTACCTATCAACCCGGTAGTCGAACTAATTTCCAAACTATCCAAGGGACGATAACACCATCTTGCCATATGATACTTTATAACCGATTCTGTAATTATTCTCACATAAAACAACCTACGAAAAACCGGATTATTCAAAAGTAATTCATGAAGAGAAAGGATAGTATCTTTCTTCCCATATCTGTTGATATCTCCTTGTATCAATAATTTTGTATCCTCATTCAATGACCAATAAATCAAAAAACATGGAAATGAACGTATTAAAAAGAATATATATCTTATAATTTCCATAACATTTCTTCAACAGCATTAACCGTAGTCTTCATATTAAAAAACTTACCACGTTCTATTGCCTTCTTTTTATAATAAGCTAATACTTCAGAGTCACCTATCATATGTAAAATACCTTGATACAAAGCCTCTTCATCATTGTCTGTCACAATACCATATTCATTCCGACAACCAAGCATTTCATTCATACCTGACACATTGACAGTACATACTGGTACACCAACAATCAAAGCTTCGGTAGTCGCTGTAGAAAAACCTTCTGCAAAACTGGCACAAACAAATAAATCGCATTTTGCCACATATTTATATGGATTCGTCTGATATCCTAACAAATCCACATATTTGTCCAAACCATTCAAAGTAACATATTTCTTCAGGTTCTGTTCTTCTGGTCCAATACCCAATATATATGTATGTACAGAAAAGCCCTCTTCACGCAATCGTTTCGTTATTCTTAAAATACGATCAAATCCCTTACTAGACAACAACTTACCTACGCCTACTAACTTTATTTCATTCTCCAAAAACAAAACATCATCAACAGATTCTTTTGATGTACAGACTATTTTCTGAGTTTCATTTGTATTATATAAAACACAGACAGGGACTGATATCGAAAATACTGACGTAAAATCATTTTTCACCGCAGCCGATACACAAACTATCTGATGAAAGCGATTATAACATTTTTGAGCCTCTTCTATATTTCTGAAAGACGCCGCTGCTCTTTCAGAAGTAGATTGTTCTATATGAACCCATGATACTAATTTTGTATCCATATCATGACATCCACTAATAATTCTCGCACATGGTCCCTCCAAATATGCTACCTCAATATCATAATGTTCCTTTATAAAAAGCCTATGTAACATCTTGGGAGAAAACAGCTTCATTACATGAGAATTACCCTTAAATACTCTACTAAAAATAGAACGATATCTTATTCTCTTACTAAGGAATTGACGGTTTATTCCCACATCAAATAAAGTCATCACTGTAATATCAAACTTTGTATCATCCATATTGTTAACAAGATTGACCAAAACCTTTTCCGCACCACCTTGTCCTAAATCATGAATTAAAAACAAAATTTTCTTTTTTATTCCCATCCTAAAACATCTCCCATACTTTCATCTGAACATAATAAAACAATGAATATACAACTATCAAGCCTCCAATAGCAAACTGTATCATCTCTTTTCTAAAACAATGATGTATTTCCCATGCCAACAGGATATATCCATATAAACTTACATAAATTGGTAGCCTTCCTATAAAAACTCCACTAGTAAACATCGAAATGACATATAATCCCATTGAAATAATAGACATATTTGTACAAAAATTAACTAACGGGTTCCGCACTTTCTGAATCTTCTTCCGCCAAATAAAAGAAAGAATAGCAGGAATAGAATAAAAGACAACCCTTAAAAAAGAAGTACCATCATCATTCCATGATTTATAATCACTTACTACATTAACGTATTGAGTCTCTTTCAACGCACTATCCAGCAAACTTGTAAATGTACCAATAAAAGCTACAGACAATAATATAACAGCTATAAACACTAGTGTTTTCTTATTCCATGCATTTCCTTGAGCTATCAATACACAAGGTATCATTAAAAGAGCTGTTTTATGAAAAGAAGAAGCTAATAAAATGACTCCCAATAAAGGTAAATACTTTTTTTTTAGCATAAATATCGTAGCTGAAAACACTATTGTTACAGCCATAAACTGCCGTATTCCATTAAACATCCATGAAAGATAGTCGGTAGATGCTACAAACAAAAAAACAACCATTATATAATAAGGAGTATATTTTCTAAACACTGTTATCAATAAGACAGCTTGAACAAATGCAACCACTGCAAAATAACACACTGTATTATTACCCACTATCTGTTTCACAAAAAAAGCAAAGACCGAATACCCTTTATCTTTTTCCACTGACTTTAAGTATTCAGCAAATTCCAAAAAACTATCTGGCATTTTCAAATAAGTAATCTGATACATAAATGTATCACCAAAATACCCTCGTGTAGCCGCCATCCAAATAATAGGAAAAAAGACAAACAAAGAAAACCACCATGGATATCGCATCACACGCTCTCCACAAACGAATTCTAAACGTTTAAGCTGTATTTGAGAGGCAATCCCCCCCATAAAGCCAAGCCACACCAAAATGAATATATATTGCAACATTTCTTACTTAAGTCCTAAAGTCATAAGGGTTTCGTTCACCACCACTCCTTTATCAAACTCACGCTGCATCTTATATCTTCCTGTTTTACCCATTTTCTCCCGTTTGCCAGCATCAAGAGCCACAAAACATTCCATACAGTATAACAAGCTTTCTACATCCATTTTTTTGCATAAAAAGCCATTTACGCCATTATCTATAGCTTCCCTACACCCCGGAATATCACTAGCTATCAAAGCACGTCCAGTAGCTGCCCCTTCCAACAACACATTACACATACCTTCATGATAACTTGGCACTACCACACAATGAGCAGATGCATAATAAGGTCGTGGATCAACTTGAAAACCATGAAAACAGACAACATTGTCCGCAATTAATTCTTCAACTTTTCCCTTATACTCATCTTCAAAGAAGCCAACCAAATCAAAAACCACCTTATTACCATATTTTTCTTTCATGATTCGAGCCACAGCAAATAATTCATCTACCCCTTTCTCTTTCATGATACGTCCCAAAAATAGAAAATGAATTCCATTCTCTTCCTTAGGATATGGTTGTATTGGATAATAGTCTAAATTAACTCCTGCACCATGAAGGACCGTCTTGTTTTTTTTCTTGATTATCTTACGATTGACAAATTCATCTGCATTTGCGTCATTCTCAAATAAGCATGTTCTTGCCCCATCCAAAGCTATTTTATACATAAACGTAACAACTTGAGATATCACACTTTTTTGAAAAGCGGTCCCTAATCCCTGCACATTCACCACATATGGAATGTTAAGAAAGCGGCATGCATACCCTGCATAGATATTGGGTTTAATAGAATAGGTTATGACCATATCGGGACATTCTCTCTTCAGCAACTTTCGATAGAACCAATACAATTTAAAATCCTTTAACGGATTAATTCCTCTTCTATCAATCTCTGTAGGGATACAACGACACCCCATAGCAATGAAGTCATCTTCATGCCCCACAAAAGGAGTACTGATAACAACCTCTCCCTGTTTAAGTAGTTCTACAATCAATTCTCGGCGAAATTGCCATAACATATATGAATGATTGGTGACAATCAAAAATTTCTTTTTCATGCTATTACTGTAAATTAACCCTCTTTGGGGAATATAGATGTTCTCATAAAGAATTGGTATCCAACTCCTCAAACCTCGAATTCTTCGACTTAAACTCCGGCACCGTCCGTTTCATCAACTTCACCGTATCCCAAATTTTCACTGAACGGGAGAGTTTCTCAAATTCATCGTATGTTCCTACAATATCCTCATACTCATATCTCCGAACCTTAGCTATCTTTATCTTCTTATGATGAGTAGGAATCGTATTCTCTTCGTTACTCAACACTTCCTCATACAATTTCTCTCCCGGACGAAGACCCATAAATTGAATCTTAATATCCGCTCCCGGCTTATATCCCGCCAGTTCTATCATACGGGTAGCCAAGTCCACAATCTTCACCGGTTTACCCATCTCGAATACAAAGATTTCATTTCCTTCTCCCATAGTAGCGGCCTCCATCACCAAGCGACACGCCTCGGGGATAGTCATGAAATAGCGTATGATATCAGGATGTGTCACGGTGACGGGACCGCCATTTTCTATTTGTTCCTTGAAACGGGGAATCACCGAACCATTACTGCCTAGGACGTTGCCGAAACGGGTGGTGATAAATTTGGTCTTACCCTCTATCTTACCTTCTTTAATGGCATAACTCAAACTCTGCACATAGATTTCCGCCAACCGTTTGGAGCATCCCATCACATTGGTAGGATTGACAGCCTTGTCCGTGGAAACCATTACCATCTTCTCCGCACCATACTTCACTGCCATATCAGCTACCTGGCGGCTACCTGTGACATTCACTAAGACAGCTTCACAAGGATTTTCTTCCATCAGCGGAACATGCTTATAGGCTGCTGCATGAAATATGATTTGAGGATGATAAATTTCAAATACCATACGCAGACGGTCTATCACACGGACATCTCCTATCACCGGAACAAAATCAAGGTTAGGGTACTTCCGCTCGCATTCAAGACGAATGTTATGCAAAGGAGTCTCGGCTGAATCGAACATAACCAGTTTACTGATATTCATCTGCGCCAGTTGACGACAAAGTTCACTACCGATACTACCGGCAGCTCCTGTAACCATGACCACCTTCCCACTGAATTCATCAGCGACTTCACCCATATTGATATTAATCTCAGGGCGTCCCAACAAGTCTTCAATCTTTACCGGACGTACCCATTGATGAAAATTCCCGTCTTCATCAGCCTCACTGATAGAAGGAGCAATGAGTGTCTTTATATGGTTATCCTTGCAGTATTGAAGCAAACGGGTCTCTTCCGCACGGGTTGACTCATTGTGAGCAAACAGGATACCTTGAATATGGCGTTTATGGACTAATTGCTGGAAAGTCTGCTCGTTCGTAAAATAATAGATAGGCAATTCTGCCAGACGACGATGCTTATAGATAGTGCCATAACAATAAAAACCTACTACTTTATAATGAGAGCTATGCAGCAAACGAGTCTTTAAGGCTACGCTCTTATCGTCCGTTCCATAAATCAAGATACGCATATTCTCCTTGTTCATCATATCTATCAAGGCCTCGTAGATGATAACCATTACCATTCGAGATGTAGCGAATGCAATGATAGTCAACATTCCGTCAAACAGGATAAACAGAAGTTTCTGATTGGCCGATAAGCCGACAGAAGTCAAGAATGTAAAGACAGCAATTGCCATACATGCCATCTTAAATAATGAACTACAGATGAGCGGCCATAAGCAACGCAGTTGAGAATAACGAACCGTGTTACGGTATGTGTGAAACAGATAGGAAGCTATCGTAGTAGCAACTGCCGCTAGAACTCCGACCTGAATCATTCCCCAACCATTCAGTAATGTACCCGTAAGATAATGTATCCACCAATAAGTGAAACAGGTGGAAGTCACCGAAATGACTAAGTCAATTCCCCATATTATCCAGTAACTAAAATAAGTCCTGCTTATATACCGGATAAATTTTTCCAAATTTTGTTTCATCTCTATTATTTATATTCCCCATATTTATAACCATACCCGTAGCCATAACCATATCCGTAACCGTACCCATATTTTTTCTTTTCAATATGGCTGTCGTTCAATACAATACACAAGTGATTAAACTTACCTTCCTTGTGCAGTCGTTCCAATTCCGGAAGATAGCGTCGGTCAAGTTGTCCATCACGAATGACATATAAAGTCAGTTCCGCTACACGATTCACAATGGCGGCATCTGCCACGACTTGCGCCGGAACATTATCCAATATGATATAGTCATAGCATTTCTTCAGTTCCTCTATTAATTTCTCCAACCGGTCACTCATCAATAGTTCGGAAGGATTAGGCGGAATAGGACCAACAAACAGAGAGTCGACAGACGGATGAATCAGTCCTTTATCCAAGATGCTGCCAACATCATTATGTTGTCCAGACAGGTATGTGCTCAGCCCGTCTTTATGTTTAATTCCCGCCAATTTACTTTGCGTTCTCTTACGCATATCAGTATCAACCAATACCACTTTTTTCCCGGCAATTGCGATTGCCACTGCCAGATTGCGGGATACGAACGACTTTCCTTCTCCCGGCATAGTGGAAGTGAACATAAGAACACGCGCATCTTTCGCCACAAAGTTTATATTGGCACGAAGCAGACGAAACGATTCGGAAATGAGGTCATTCTTCTTATCGTCTACCACAATGGCATCGTCTGCCATATCTTCTTTGCGGGAAGGGATCTCACCTAAAAGTGGAATTGTTGTATAATCTTCAATATCCTTTCTACCGCGGACGGACGTATTCCATAACATGATTAGTATTTGGACTCCCAACGGGATAGCCAGTCCTACTACAATAGCTGCCAGCAGAAAAGTTGTAGAATGAGGCGCGATAGGTGCATTGAAGCCGAACGGTGACTCCACCACACGGATATTTGCTTCCGTTACTGCCAGTTGCAGTGCGTTTTCTTCACGTTTGTTTAACAGGAAAGTATATAACGCTTCTTTGATGGATTGCTGACGGATAATGCTTAATGCCATCTTCTCCTGCTTCGGAACAGCTTGGATTTCAGAGTTAATCTGACGTTCTACCGCACGAGTCTTTTCCAGTCGCAGACGAAGGTTCTTGATATAGTTATCCATGGAACCGGAAATTACCGTACGCATCTCTGCCAGGTTCTTATCTGCAGTCTGTACAACGGGATTCTTTGCACCGGATTCAGCCAACAGATGGTTACGCTGAAGCATCAGTTCGTTGTATGCAGTTATCTGGCTTTGTACGCTTGCGTCTCCGACACCGGATACATTAGGTATTAACTGATTGTTTCGGGTAACATCCAATAAATAGCTTTTAATGGATTGGGCAATGGATAATTCCGTTTCCATTTGAAGGTTTTCTGTCTTCATGCGGCTGCTTTCCGCAAGAAATTGCGTCCCGTTTCCTTCCGAGCCTACAATCCGGTTACGCTGCTTGAAGTCTGTCAGTTCTTCTTCTACATCGCCCAATTCTTTACCGATTACCGCAATACGTTCATCTATAAACTTGGCGGTGTTTACCGCTATACGGTTCTTGTCTTCGATGATGGTTTCATTATAAACATTAATCAAGGCATTCAAAATTGCATCGGCACGAGATACATTATCTCCGGTGCAAGTAATCTGCACCATAGTAGTACCTTTGCCTGCAAGTGAAGTCGAGATACCACCTTTATATATAGCTGCCGCCGTTTCGGGGCTTATTCGTGTCACTGAAACAGGCTTACCTATATAAGCACTTAAATTTTCCGGTTTCAAATTCACAACTATTCTTCCCGCTTCTGTCTGAACAGTATCCCCATAAGCATATCTTTTATCTGAAATGGTGTAATTCTTTACGTCCAACGGAGTAACCTTCGTACAATAATAATCATGATACGGATCTATGAAATTCACTTCAACCGGAGATTCCGCATATAAAGATGTATTACGGAAAAAGCCTTCTTTCTCATATGACACATCCAAATGCAGCCGATTGACAACCTCTCGTACCAGTTGATGGGAACGGAGTATGAACATTTCATTTTCAACGCCACTACCGGTAATCCCGCCTTGCAACTCCAACATAGCTGAGATGTCGGAATTCGCATTCTTTCCTCCCGTCTTTACCAGCATTACAGCCTGACGTTGGTAAACAGGGACTAAGGTACGGGTATATAGATAAGCCGCACTTACACAAATAAACACTGAAAGAGCAAACCAGTACCAATTAGCAATGATCAATTCTACAATATCACGCAAATTAATATTGAATCCGCTTTCCTTGACTGTTTTCTCATTATTTTCCTGTGTATATTCCATCTTATTATTTCGTAAGAATAAATACTAATGATAATATAGAAGCTAATACGCCAATAATACTACTACCGGCAGACAGGTAGGTAAGTGCGGAACTTCCTTTCACATTTATAGCCTTATTGGGTTCCACATAGACCACATCATTCTGCTGAAGATAAAAAACCGGTGAGTTCAGGATATCTTCTCCGGAAGTAAGATTGACGCTATAACTCTTACGTTCACCATTTTCCTCCCGGATAACCAGAATATTCTCCCGATGGGCTGTCGGCGGTAAATCACCTGCCAAGCCGATAGCTTCGAGTATGGTAACACGTTCACCGGGCAAGTCTTTTACTCCGGGAATGCCCACTTCACCGAGCACCACTATCTTTGCACCTTTAAAGCGTACTGATACGGTAGGATCCTTGATATACTCACCTTCAATAAGTTTGTTTTTAATCGCATCCGCCAATTCCTGGCGTGTCAACCCGGCCGCCTGCATCTCGCCCAAAACAGGAATTTCTATTTTACCACTCTGGCTGACTAAAAGACCTGTTGCCTCCTGTATATTCGTAGATGAACTTGAGCCTAATACCTGACTGTTCGCGAAAGGAGTCAATAACTCAGGAGCCTTACTATTAATCGTAATCAGAAGCTGATCATCCGGTTTGATACGCAATTCATAATTACTTTCTATTTTCTGTGGATTCTCATGCAACTTATCAGCGCCTTGCAGATAAAGCATTTTTTTGGATGACACACAAGAAGTCATCCCACCCAAAACACATGCCAACAGCATAAAAAGAAAAGAAACTTTACAGCTTTTCATATTCATCACAAATTGAAGATAAAATTAAAGAGAGGGGAATTAGTTTTTCGCGCTGATTGCCTCTACATAACCAATAGGCATATCAACACAAGCACAACCAAGCATATTCAAGCGAACGGCAATCTTACTTTTACCGTCAACATTGACCAACTCACCGACAAGTCCGGTCAAAGGGCCTTTGACAACACGGACTTTTTCACCACGTGCCAAAGGAGAACTGTTCATACAGATTGCTTCTTCGGAATAATCAAGCATAAAACGGAAACGAGCCATCTGATCATCAGGAATCACCGCCGGTGTACTCTCACCACGCATCACCATATAGCGGCTCACTGTAGAAAAGCTCAAAACTTCCATGCGCTCTTTCGGATCAACATGAACAAAAACCATCATTGGGAGCAGGACTGACTCGACCATCTTACGGCGGTCACTCCATTGATGAATTTCTTGTTGGACAGGAACAAAATTCTCAATCCCCATTCTATCCAAACGCTCTGCAACCTTCTTTTCGTGATGCATGCGAACCAAAGCTACATACCAGCGTTTAGAGTGTGCTACGCCTTCCCCTGTCCCATTACTAGGCCCAGCAATTACTGATTTTCTCTTTGTTAAAATCATGTTTTTTTACCCCATATTTGTCCGTTACTTCTTAGGTAACGGACTGAGCACACACAACAATGAAAAGGGAAATTATACACATAGACAGGGCACAAAAAAGGAAATTGCCTAATAATCAACGAGGAAGTTCTTGATTTTAGGCAATAAAAAGTTAGAGCATGAAAAATCTATTATTTCATGTTCGGATAGTTTTTTGCGCTTTGTTTCAGATAAAACTAAAAAAAGTGAAGAAATATTTGTGTGCTATCTATGTTTTTGTCTATCTTTGTCCCGAATTTAAATCCGTTACCTAAGAAGTAACGGGCGATTACTCTTACTGATTATTAACACATTACACTAAAATCACCGACCTACACAGTAGTTTCTTACGTAAGATAAATTCCCTTTATTTACTTCCGTACGTTCTTTAAGCCCGAAGCCTTTCAAATAGATTTGTGTGGTTTTTATAGATTTGTGCCCCAATGATTCACTAATCATTTCAATTGAAACTCCCCGGTATTTGGCAGTAGTGGCCCAAGAATGACGGAACGTGTAGGAAGAAACCGGAGATTTCAGACGCAATGCCCTTGCCAAATCTTTCAGGCTATTATTAAACCGACGGAGAGCGGACTGGTATTCCCGGTAAGCACGCTCATCTTTCCGTCTCTTGTCACCACGGAGAATATCAAACAGATAATCCGGACAATCGGGCAGAGAGTCCTGCTTGTTCCGTAGTTGCTCAATCATTTCCCTTGCGCTGTCCAACACTTCCACACTCATGGGAGTCTTGGTCTTGACACGGTTATAACGCAGAACATTGCTTTCCAAAGCCGATTTCTCCAGATGAGCCAAATCAGCGAATGACATTCCGCAAAACAGAAACATCAAGGCGGCAATAGATTGTGTACGGCGCAAACGCTCCGACTTCGGGTCTTCATACAAGAGCTTGTGAAGTTCGGCAGCAGGCAAGGCTTTTTTCTGACGGACATCCACACCCGTATAAACATCACTGAACAATCGCGGCACATAAGAAGCATTCCCCGCTTCCACTCCCCGATTGTAAATACTACGAAGCATACGCATATACGTAGAAATCGTATTGGGCTTCAGACCACATTCGTTAAGATACTGCCCGTAGCGTCGTAAACGCTCACGGGTGACTTGCCTGAACGACACATCGGATATGCCGCAAAACTTGCTGAAAGAAAAAAGGGCATTCTTGTAAACATGCGCCGTGGAATGGCGCCCCTCCTCTCGCAAACGACCGATGTAGAGCTCTCCACACCGGCTAAATCCATTTTTACTCATCATTTACATCACTAATTATTTTATACATATACCATATTGGCAGGCGGCAAAAGAACGAATCTTTTTGCATAACTGGAACGTATATGCCAAACGGCATATGATTATTGACATTTTTTAATATTACCAGATTCACATAAATAAAAAATCCGGATGCCCACTGAAGAACATCCGGATATTACCCTCTCTTTACCTTTTTAACTAATTTACCTTTCCGAATAATTTGCCAGATTGTAACATACCGGCTTCGTGCTATTACCTACACGGTAAATACCGAATTTGAAATAGTAGCCGTCTTTGTCGTTACGTCCAATCAGGATTTTCTCATTGTCCACGATATGTTTACTAACCTTTTTTCCTTTGTCCTGATAGTCCATCTGCACATCGAGCATACCCGGCTTCACGATTGTTTCGGCTTCTTTTCCATAGACCGTCCAGTCGATATGGATGCGGAATGTAATCCAGCAATCTTTCGGGAAGTCAGCGAAAGGCATTTTGTAAGCAATGGTGGATGCCTTATATTCAGATGTCACAGGTTTCATAATTTGCGCTTTCTCTACATTTGCGTTGCAACGGTCATCTTTGTCTGTCAACCATTTACGGTCGGAGTTGGCTTTGATATAGAACCAGCCGCCGGAAAATCCGAATGCCAGTGGCGGGTATCCGCCCTGTTCAACCAACCATCCGTTGGCTTTACCGGCTACGTACACAGGATTGCCCTGTTTGTCTTTCACCGGATTACCTTGCTTGTCCAGCTTGGCTTTTTTCTCGTGTCCTGCGTTTTTCTTGAAGATAGTAGTCTTTTCCAGTTCCATGAATTCGTCAACAGTCAGTGTCTTCACTTCCCCCTGCGGTGTCTGTACCAAAGTGCGGTCAGGCATTCCATGCCATTGGGCGAAAATTGTCGAAACATCACTGCCCAATGTAGAAGGGATATATACCGAAAACTCATAATATCGGGAAGAACCTTGCGGGCAAGCTCCTTTACCATGGTGATATACGGTTTTCATAATCTGTGCCTTCTTGTAGGTATCGGCAGGCTCGCCTTTGAAATCAGCGGAAGTTGCATAGCAATAGGAAAATTCCGCACGTCCTTTTGTTTCTCCTTTGGCATATCCGGACAACGTGTTATCATCTTCTTTCAGTTCAAAACGATAAGAAGGCTTTCCGTTGAACATACGGGTGAAGTCACGTTGAATGGCATGCGGTTTTTTAGAACCGACTGCAACCCAACAACCGTCTATTATCTGATCGACGCGTGCCGAATCTCCCTGTACGTTTACACGTTCGGTAAGCGGAACCAGTGTTTGTGTATTTTTGGTCTGGGCGGTCATTGCCGTACATCCTGCCGCTACCACACAGATAGCTAAAATGTTTTTCTTCATTCTATTTGGTATTAAGTTTGTTGACGGTGCAAAAATACGAAAGGCAACCTCTTCGGCTGCCTTTCTTTTGTCTCAAATGTTTTCACATTTGTGTAATTCTACCGTTAATAGCCACTCACAGGCTTAATTGGACGGTTCGTCATCATATTCTTCTTCGAGCATATCGACTTTTTGGATGCTCATCTTTCCATCAGCAGTGATGATGATGGAAAGCGGCATATACAGGTCTGTCTGCGGATAACATACGCTTGCGGCATACACTATTCCCTGCGGAGTGGTCTTATCATATACGATTCCTTCCAGGACGGAATTCGACAGGAACTTGGCATCTACTACGGATGAAAAATCATTCTTGGTGAATGTCTTATCAAATACCTTTTCGTTGCCACGTGTCAGTCGCAACACGATTTTATTGTCGACATAGGTATCCCCCATTTCATTGGTGACATGGGGCAGGCTTTCGTCCGGCGTACGCGAAACCATGGAATGATAGTCTTTTCCTTTAAACTTGAAGTCCGTTTCGCTTTTGGAAGTCTGCATACGTTGCAGCCCATGAGCATCCACACTGTCCATCGTCGCCAACATCGATTCATTATTTGAAGTTCCTTTTTTACCGCCACAGGCAGTCACAGCCACTGCCAATGGTAACAAAAGCAAATAAATTAGTTTTCTCATACGTAAGTTTTCTGTTTATAAATAGGTAACAAAGGAACAAAAAGAGCGGGATATTTACAAGTGTAACCGACATTTTTCCTACATTTGCGGAATAAATCCTGCAAACCTGATACCATGTACCGACGAATTAGAGCAATTCTTTTACTCATTCTCATAGGCTGTATCCATTGTGGTGCATATGGACAAAAAGTGAATTATCAGCAATTCGATAATATTTATCTTGGCGCCGAGGCTTCGGTTATCAGTTGTTTTCTGCAAGATAGCGAGGGACTGATATGGATCGGTTCAAACAAAGGGTTATTCAGTTATGACGGTTATTCCACCCAACAGCATTTCACGTACGGCGAACGTAATAACACACGTATTTACTGTGGTATTATCGCAGACAATACGCATCTGTACCTGGGAACGGATAACGGAATACTTGTTTACAACTACCGTACGGAC
Organism: Bacteroides sp. RTP21281st1_H5_RTP21281_210402; assembly: GCF_040918965.1. Classification (NCBI taxonomy): domain Bacteria; kingdom Pseudomonadati; phylum Bacteroidota; class Bacteroidia; order Bacteroidales; family Bacteroidaceae; genus Bacteroides; species Bacteroides sp. RTP21281st1_H5_RTP21281_210402. The sequence continues at coordinate 719,602 of NZ_JBCOWR010000001.1, forward strand.
AAATACGAACAGCCGGAGACGGATTTTCCCACCGATGTTCGCACGATGGTCATTCAGGGGGATACGTTATGGATAGGTTCATTGAACGGGCTCTATACATATCAACTAAAAGACCGCAAACTGACCCATTTTGACGGCAAGCATAGTGGTTTGTCCCATAATACAATCTATTCCATCATCCATACGAAAGAGAATCAGATTTATGTGGGTACTTATAATGGTTTATGCCGTTACCTGCCGGAAAGTGGAAAGTTTGAAAGCATATTCCTGCCTGTCAACCGGGGGATAAGCAATTTGTTTGTCAACTCCTTACTGGAAGATACCACCCGGCAGTGCATTTGGATCGGCATGGAAGGTTATCTCTTCCAATACATTCCTGCGACGGGAAAGATGAATGCGATAGAAGTTTTCCATAACAACTCCATCAAATCACTGGCATTGGACGGTGACGGGAATTTATTGGCAGGTACGGATAACGGGCTTTATGTATATCAGAATAATAAAGAGCCTTTACAGCACATCATCCATGATTCACGCAATATCCAGTCATTGACAAACAATATTGTCTGGAATATTTTTTCCGATCAGGAACATAATATTTGGCTGGGAACTGACTATGGAATTTCCTTGTCACGCTATAACAGCGCCCTGCAATTCGTTCCTATTTCCCGGATTACGGGCACGGGAGACGGGAATCAATTCTACTCATTGTTCCGGGATTCAAAGGGATTTTACTGGTTTGGCGGTACGAACGGGCTGCTCCGTTTTATTCATCCCACCGGGAGCAGGCATGAAGCCGCCTGGTACAGGATGGGAGATAAAACGTATCCTTTGTCCCACAATCGCGTCCGTCACATTTACGAAGATAAAGAACAGCAATTATGGATAGCTACGGATGGCAGCATTAACCGTTATGACTATGCCACACAGCAGTTTGTACACTATAATATTATTGACAGCACAGGGACTTACAATACAAACTGGGCTTATTACCTCTTCGAAGATGATTCCGGACATCTATGGATTGCCACCTGTTTAGGCGGAATCTTTGTAGTAGACAAGCATAAATTAATGCAATCTAACAGCGAACAATATGTAGCCGAACAAAATTACTCTATTCACAACGGATTATCGGGTATGTTTATCAATCAGATTATGCCTGATAAAGAAGGGAATGTATGGGTATTGCTATATAACAGTAAAGGATTGGACAGAATCAACCCGCACACACAGCAGGTCACCAAGCTTTTTGCCGACGAGTTGAGTGGTGAAAAGAGTCCGAATTATCTGCTATGTGACGCAGACGGTATGCTGTGGGTAGGGTTTCACGGGGGAGTGATGCGCATTAATCCCAAAGATTCCAGTCACCAAAGCATTTCTTTCGGAAGTTTCAATAATAACGAAATTCTGTCCATGACATCGGTGAAAGAGCACATTTGGGTTTCCACCACGAACGGGCTTTGGATTATCGACCGGCAAACGATGGATGCACGTCAGCAGAATATGACGGACAAGCGATTCACCAGTTTGCTGTTTGATTCGAAAGACGGGAATATCTATTTGGGCGGCGCTGACGGTTTTGCCATATCCCGCCCAGAGATACAAGGTTTGAATCATCCTGAGCATCCTATCTTTCTGACGGCTCTGTACATCAACAACCAGTTGATGAATCCGCGTACTACGGATATTCCCAATATCCGCTATACCAATGCCATCGAATTGAAATACGACCAGAATAATCTGGCTTTCGAATTGTCCGATCTCCCCTATTCCCTCGAAGAAAAGAATAAGTTCGTTTACCGCCTGGAAGGTATGGATAAGGAATGGAACTTTCTGAAATCCAATACGAACCGTATTACTTACAGCAACTTGAGTTATGGGGATTATCAGCTATTTATCAGCAAAGTGGAAAAGAACGGAAATCCTTCCGAACATCCTTACATATTGGATATAAAGATTCTGCCACCGTGGTATTATACGCTTTGGGCGAAAATGCTCTATGGTCTTTTACTTCTGAGCCTTATTGCCTGGACTATCAACTTTTTCCGGGTTAAAAACCGGTTGAAGATGGAGCGCTTGGAGAAGGAAAAGATTTTAGAACAATCACGTCAGAAAATGGCATTCTTTACCAATCTGTCCAACGAGTTGAAGACACCTCTCAGCCGGATAATCGCTCCTGTCAGCCAATTATTGCCTGCCACAGAAGCCGCACACGAAAAGCAGACACTGGAAGAGGTACAGCGCAATGCTATGAAGATAAATTCATTGATTCATCAAGTGCTTAACTTCAACCGGATAGAGGATAATGCAGATTCACTGCTTATTCTGTCACGCATCGAGCTGGTATCTTTCAGCCGCAGCCTGTTCTCCGTTTATGAGGAAAATCCCCGTCTCACTTTTCATTTCGAAGCGAACAAAGCCAAGATTTACGCGGATATGGATGCCATCAAACTGGGGGTGATACTGGACAACTTACTTTCAAACGCCGTGAAGTTTACCCCGGATGGCGGAAGTGTGCGGCTTTCCCTTTTCTATTCGCAGGAGACCGGGCAACTGGATATCTGCGTATCGGATACCGGAACCGGAATTCCGCAGCAGGATATTCCATATATCTTTCAGCGTTTTTACCAGTCTCCCCGTTCGGGACATAAGGCGGGTACGGGTATCGGGCTTTATCTGGTGAAAACGTATACGGAACTGCATGGTGGACATATCAACGGAGTCACTTCCGAAGAGAATCAAGGGACAAGTGTAGGACTGAGCATTCCTGTCACTGCCATCGAAGAGGAAGAAATGCCGGCTAGCCAGACGAAGAAATCACTGGAAACATTGCCTGTACTCAAACCTATCGAGGCAGAATCACAGGATGAGAAATTCCTGTCGAATATTATCCGTCTGATTGAAGACCATCTCTCCGATGCAGACCTGAACGTTAATGCCTTGTGCGAACTGTCCGGCTTCAGCAACAAACAGATTTACCGGAAGATTAAACAACTGACAGGAATGTCTCCGGTGGAATATATCAAATCCATCCGGATGAAAAAGGCGGCGATGTTGCTGCAACAAAAAAAATTCACCATTGCTGAAGTGATGTATATGGTAGGTTTTTCCAATCACTCTTATTTCTCCAAATGTTTTCAGTCAGAGTTCGGAAAAACACCCCGCCAATATCTAAATGAGGAGTCGTAGGGGCATTCTGACGCGTTTCGTCCTATTTTTATCCTTATATGTCCAATCTGTGCTTTCTGTGGATTTGCCAATAATTTACCTTTGTCGCTATCAATAAACCGATAAATTTGATAGCATGAAAAGACTGTTAATCCTTACCTTCATTAGTTTGTTATTCTCCTTTGGCAGTACGCAGGCGAAATCAACTTCCACACCTATTATATATATAGACGGAAACGGAGTGATGCGTTGGAGCGATACCCGCGAGGAAGCTTCTTTCTTCGGAGTGAACTATACCCTGCCTTTTGCCCATGCCTACCGCGCACTCGGTTATTTGGGACTTGACCGCAAAGCTGCCATAGATAATGATGTATATCATATCGCCCGTCTGGGACTGAACGCTTACCGTATTCATTTATGGGACGTGGAACTGACAGACGGACAAGGAAATCTCCTTGAAAACGAGCATCTTGACTTGATGGACTACCTGATTGCCAAACTCAAAGAGCGCAATATACATATTGTTGTTACCGCACAGACTAACTTTGGTAATGGTTACCCGGAACGGAATATACCCACCGGTGGCTTCTCTTACAAATATGATAAATGTGATATACACTCCAACCCGGAAGCCATCGCCGCACAGGAAACGTATCTCCGTGACCTGGTGAAACATACCAATCCTTATACGGGACTGGCTTATAAGGACGACCCTTCTATCGTAGGTTTTGAGATTAACAACGAACCTTGCCACTCCGGCACGAAAGAGGATGTAAAGGCATACATCAACCGGATGCTGAAAGCAATCGATAAGACAGGAAACCGCAAGCCTGTGTTCTATAATGTAAGTCACAACGGATATGTGGTGGATGCTTACTATGAGACTGCCATTCAGGGAACTACCTATCAGTGGTATCCCATCGGACTGGTATCCGGACAGACGCAACAAGGGAATTTTCTCCCTTACGTAGACCGTTATGACATTCCTTTCGCTGATAAGGTGAAAGGATTCAATAAGAAAGCACGGATGATTTATGAATTTGACCCGGCGGATATTATGTATTCCTATATGTATCCGGCTATGGTACGCACTTTCCGCACAGCCGGTTTCCAATGGATCACGCAGTTTGCCTATGATCCGATGGATATTGCCTATGCCAATACGGAATATCAGACTCACTTTCTGAATCTTGCCTATACCCCCAACAAAGCTATCAGCATGAAGATTGCTGCCGAAGCTGCACGAAGTTTGAAAAGAGGAGAATCTTATGGCAGTTATCCGCAGGATACTTTGTTTGGTGACGGCTTTCGCGTCAGTTATACGGAAGATCTGAGTGAGTTGGACAATGGGAAGAAATTTTATTACTCCAATCAGACAAATACACAACCCAGGGATGCATCAAAGTTGGTTTCGATCACCGGATGCGGCAGTTCGCCAGTAGTGGGCTATGAGGGCACGGGAGCTTATTTCATTGATTGTCTCGAGACGGGAGTATGGCGACTCGAAGTAATGCCGGACGCGATAGTGGTCAATGACCCTTTTGCCAAACCTTCACTCGAAAAAGAAGTAGTCAGCATCATCTACGGTGCGTGGGATATGGCTTTACAAATTCCTGATTTGGGCAAGACATTTACTCTTACTGCCCTAAATAGGGAGAATGAGCGGAAAGAAGAAAAGATAACGGATGGGGTGATTCGCAGCCTTCGTCCGGGTGTTTATCTGTTGAAACGTAATGGTTGCACCCCGAAGCAGAGTTGGAAAGCTGATTCCCAATGGAATTCGATTCGTATCGGAGAGTTTGTTGCTCCCGCTCCCCGCACGATGGATTATAAAGTCACTCATACTCCGGCAACAACTGTTGAAGCAGGCAAAGCGTTGACTATTAATGCACAAGTAGCAGGAAACGTTCTTCCGGATTCCGTCATTATCTACACGGACAAAGTTTCTTTCTGGAACGAGCATAATCCGTACATAAAGATGAAACGTACAAGCGGCTATACATATCAGGCAATCCTGCCTGCCACAGAAATAAAGGAAGGTTGTTTCAGGTATAACATCATCGTCTGCCGGGGCGACAGCACCCGTACTTATCCCGCAGGAAACTCCGTCACCGGAAATCCTTCGGGAATCAAAGGAACTCCATTGGACTGGAACTACACTTCCGATTCATACTGGACTACCCGTGTTGTCACATCCGGTAGTGCGATACAACTGCTGAAAGTAACAGATACAGATAGCCGGATAGAAGCATATACACTTCCCGAATGGAATGACCTGCAACGTACTTTACTTGATTCTTCTCCAGTTGAGAAGCCGCTGCTCCGATTCCGGTTCACACCGGAAGGAGAGAATCCGCAACACTTTCTCCGCGCATTCGTGAAAGATGAAATCGAAGGAAGAAAAGATAAGGTGAAAAGCTGCACTACGCTCTGCATCCGCGTAAATCGCGACAAGCCCCTTCCACAAGGATTCAGCGCAGGTTTCGTCACTTCGGACGGATATACTTACAAAAGCTTATGCCCTGTTCCGGCTGTAGATGGTATTATACGGATAGCTCTGAAAGAGTTGCGCCAAACGGACACAGCGTTATTGCCCATAGCTTATCCGACATTCCTGAAACAATATTTCCATCCGGAAACAGAAATTCCCTTCCGACCGGAAAAGATAGAGAAACTGGAACTGTCGATGCCGGGAGCCGGCAAACCAACCATAGAGGTTGAACTCGGCGACGTATGGCTGGAATAAACGTATCCAAGAGTTTTTTATTTAATACAGAGAACAAGAGTTTTCAGTGCAGAGAATAAGGATTTTGAGTGCAGTAAACTATAATCTTTTATGCACTCGGGTAGTCATCCCGTTGCAAGGTGACAATAGTCACCTTATAAAGAGACAAACGTCACTCTATAACATGACATTTATCACTATGCAATGTGACTACCTGTTTCCAAAAGGCGGAAAATTCTTAAAGATACGAAATATATTAGTGAAAAGCAAGAGGAGAGATAAATAAGAATCAATATAATAAACCTATTATCAATAACAAAGTAATTATGAACAGGAACATCTTAAATCTACGCCATCTGACTGTACTACTAATGTTGTGTACAGCCTTTCTAGGGGGCACGATTCCTGCCTTTGCCCAACAGGCAGGCAAGAAAATCACCGGACAAGTGATTGATGAAAATAAAGAGCCGATGATCGGAGTAAGTATCCTCATCGTGGGAACTTCTACCGGTACGGTTACCGACTTTGACGGTAATTACACATTGGACGTACCGCAAGGCAACAAAGAGTTGCAATTCTCTTATGTAGGATACGAAACAAAAATTGTTCCTCTCCCTGCAAGCGGCTCCGTACTGAACGTACAGATGAAAAGCGATTCTCAAGTATTGAGTGACGTAGTCGTTATCGGATATGGTACGCAACGCAAGAGTGACCTGACCGGTTCGGTTACGAACGTCAGCAGCAAAGACTTCAACATGGGACTGGTCAGTTCTCCCGAGCAACTGATTAACGGTAAAATCTCCGGTGTACAGATTATGTCCAACAGTGGTTCGCCTACGGCGGGAAGCACTATCCGTGTTCGTGGCGGTGCCTCACTGAATGCCAGCAACGACCCGTTGATTGTATTGGACGGTGTTCCTTTGGAACAGGGCGGTATCAGCGGTAACGACGGAAACTTCCTGAGCCTCATCAACCCGAACGACATTGAAAGCATGACTATCCTGAAAGATGCTTCTTCCACCGCCATCTATGGTTCGCGTGCATCCAACGGTGTAATCCTTATCACTACCAAGAAAGGGACTTCGGACAAACTGCAAATCACATTCAGCACTACCAACTCCATTCAGACACGTACCAAACTGGCGGATATGTTGAGCTACAATCAGTTTGTCAACACTATCCAATCACAGGGAAGTGCAGCACAACAGGCTTTGTTAGGAAATGTCCGCACAGACTGGAATGATGAAATTTATCAGAATGCTTTCGGTACGGACAATAACCTGAGTGTTTCCGGAAAGATTGCCAAGAACTGGCCGTTCCGTGTGTCGGTGGGTTATTATAACCAAAGCGGTCTGTTACGTACCGATAACGCGGAACGTTATACGGGAAGCATCATGCTGACCCCTTCTTTCTTCAAAGACCACCTGAAGTTGAACATCAACGCCAAAGGTTCTATCAATAACAATACATTCGGCAATACATCCGCCATTTGGGCTGCGGCTACCATGAACCCGACCATTCCCGTTTATTCAGGACTGGATACCTTCGGCGGATATACGGAAGCGACGGACAACACGGGCGCTCCTGTCAACGGAGCCGTGATGAACCCCGTAGGACTTATCAAGATGAATGATTCTCAAAGTAACGTTAGGCGTTTTATAGGAAATGTCGATGCGGATTACCGTGTTCATTTTTTCCCCGACCTGAAACTGCACGCTACGCTGGGTTATGATTACGCGCAAGGTAAAGGCAGCGTATATGTTCCGGCAGAAGCGGCACAGAACTATAATACTTCCGGTCTGGATTACAGCTACGGCCCCGAAAAGAAAGAGAACCGCCTGCTCACCTTATACGCCAATTACAACAAGCTCGTCGAATCTATCAAGAGCAGTTTTGACGTGACAGCCGGTTACGATTATCAGTACTGGAAATCGACCACTCCGCTTTATAGCGAAATGAACACGCTGGGAGAAATACAGAAGACATCCAAAGCGAAGGATGAACGCCATGTGCTGCTCTCCTACTACGGTCGTCTGAATTATTCGCTCGATTCACGTTATATGCTGACAACGACTGTCCGCCGGGATGCCACTTCACGTTTCGCAAAGAATGTACGTTGGGGTACTTTCCCTTCGGTAGCTTTGGGTTGGAGAGTGACGGAAGAATCTTTCCTGAAAGAAAATAAAGTATTGAGCAATTTGAAAATCCGTGCAAGCTACGGTGTGACCGGACAGCAGGATGGTATCGGAAACTATAATTACCTGCCTATCTATACCGGCAGCCAAAATGGGGCGGAAGCCAGTATGGGCAACGGATACATTCATACCTATCGTCCGAGTTCTTACGTTCCCGACTTGAAATGGGAAACGACTACTTCCTGGAACGTCGGATTCGATTTCGGCTTCCTGAAAGACCGGATTACAGGTAGCTTCGACTATTACACCCGCCAGACCAAGGACTTGATCGCCACGGTTCCCGCCGCTGCCGGAACGACTTTCGACCGTAATATCACTACGAACGTGGGAAATGTGGACAGTCAGGGAATTGAATTCAGCATAAACGCTACGCCCGTTCAGACAAAAGACTGGAACTGGGATGTCAGTTTCAATATGACATGGCAGAAGATGAAAGTAAAGAACCTGTCGCTCGTTGCCGGTGCTGCCGCAACCAATACTTCGGTCGGCCCATACATCGACAGTTATCAAGTGCAGACGTTGACCGAAGGATACGCTCCTTATATGTTCTACGTGTATCACCAACTCTATGACGAGAAAACCGGAAAGCCCGTAGAAGGCGCTTACGTAGACCTTAATGGAGACGGGGAAATCAATACGGAAGATTTATACCGTTACCATTCTCCCGCCCCCGATTATATCCTCGGTTTCAGCACTTCCCTACGTTGGAAGAAATGGACGTTGAGCACCAGTCTGCGAGCCAATATCGGTAACTATGTCTACAATGCCATGGCTATGAATGCCGGAGCTTGGGAAACAGTGAGCTACAACTCTTATCAGTTGAACAACCTGTCGACCAGTTATCTGGAAACCGGATTCAAGTCCCGCCAATACTTGTCCGATTATTATGTAGAGAATGCTTCTTTCCTGAAAATGGATAACTTGTCACTGAACTACAACTTCGGACAGATTTGCAAGGGATGCAGCCTGAATGTCAGCGCAATGGTTCAGAATGTATTCTGCATCACGAAGTACAGCGGCGTAGACCCGGAAGTGCCCGACGGAGTGGATAATTCCTTCTACCCCCGTCCGCGTACATTCTCACTTAACGTAGGTTTCAACTTCTAATTACTTTTAAAAACAAGCGAATCATGAAAAATATATTATATACAGCCTTCTATTTTTGCAGCGCATTGCTGTTGGGTTCCTGTATAGGCGACTTGGATCAATATCCGCATGAAGACGAAACATCTTCTACGATTTATACAAGTGCTGATAATTATAAAGCCGTTTTAGGGAAAATATACGCTGCCATGGTGACCACAGGTCAGGAAAAAAGCGGTGACCCGGATTTGAACAGTAACAGTGGGCAGGATTATATGCGTTGCTTCTTCAATCTACAGGAATGTGGAACGGACGAAGTGGCTTCTACCTGGCTGTCGGGCGATAATGTTACCGGTCTGACTTACTTGAGTTGGGACGCCAACGACCCTTGGGTGTCGGATATGTACTATCGTATTTATTACAACATTGCATTGTGCAACGAATTTCTCCGCAATGCTACGGATGAGAGAATTGCCCGATTCACGGAACAGGAACAGGCTGAAATTCGTCACTACCGTGCCGAAGCCCGTTTTATGCGCGCCTTGTTCTACTATCATGCAATGGATTTGTTCCGCAATATCCCGTTTGTAACGGAGAACGACCCGACTGTCGGCTATCTGCCACCGCGATATACGGCTGCACAGATTTTCAGCTATATTGAATCGGAACTGACCAGTATCACAGGCGATATGCTTGATAAAGCCGACTGTCCTTACGGACGGGCTTCCCAAGGAGCTGCTTACACCTTATTGGCTAAACTGTATCTGAATGCGGAAGTTTACATCAACACACCGAAATATACCGAATGTATCAGCGCTTGCAAAGAAGTCATCAAACAGGGATATTCATTGGAAGGTGATTACAGCAAGCTATTCAACGCTGATAATGACAAACGCACTGCTAACGAAATTATCTTTACCTTGCCGGTAGACGCTACGCATACCGTGTCATGGGGCTCTTCCACGTATATTATCTGTGGTGCGGTAAGTAATACTTCGGACTTGCAGAAACCGGAAGATTACGGAGTGAAAAGCGGTTGGGGCATGTTCCGTGTACGTGGAGAAATCCCTTCCCTGTTCACGGGAGAAGAAGATAAACGGGCAATGTTCTTCACCGACGGGCAAACGCTGAATCTGGATAAGATAGATGACCAGAGCAACGGTTATTTTGTAGAGAAGTGGACAAACCTGACTGACGCGGGAGAAACGGCTTCGAACACGGCGGACGGTGGTGTCAATACGGATTACCCTCTTTTCCGCCTGGCAGATGTGTATCTGATGATGGCAGAAGCCGTAGTACGGGGTGGAAGCGGAAGCGATAGAGGTACGGTTTTGGGATATATCAACGAACTGCAAGAAAGGGCATACGGCTATCTCGATGATAATAATAAAAAAGCTGATTCCGACCTGAAAGAAGAATTTATTCTGAACGAACGTGCCCGCGAACTTTATTGGGAAGGACACCGCCGTACAGACTTGATTCGTTTCGGATTATTCACCACATCTACATATAAGTGGCAATGGAAAGGCGGCGTAAAAGAGGGAACAGCAGTAAACAGTCGGTACAACATTTACCCGATACCGACTACCGAGTTGACCGCCAACCCGAATCTATACAATGAAAACTATTAATCATGCTTATTCGATACAACAATATGAAAAAAATAAATATCCTGTCGGCTTTACTTTCCGCACTCCTTCTATTAGGAGCGTGTGAGAAAGACGGAGACAAATTCTATCTCTCCAGTCCGGTGGAAAGTGACTTGATTGCTTCTACCAATGCCGTTGTACTGACGGAAGCTACCGCTAAACTCTATGCATTGTCCCTTGCCTGGAGCGACCAGACACTGCAAATCAGCGACCCGAGGTATCAAGTGACCGGCGGTATTCAAACTACCGTACAAGTATCCCGGTCTGAAGATTTTTCAGGCAGCATTATCGAATCTACGGAAAATGGAGTTTCCAAAAGCTATACAGTCGCCGCCTTGAATATCATTGCCTACAAGCTGGATGCACCGGCTGAAGAAGCCGCTCCTCTCTATTTCCGACTGGCAGGAAGCAATGGTAGCAACATCGCTCCTGTGTATAGCAATACGGTGGCAGTCACGGTGACTCCTTATCATATTGACATGCATTACGCCAGCATTATCAACAAGAGCAGCGGTCAGGATTCCGGTCAGGATTTCTATTCTGCAAATGCCGACGGACAGTATAGCGGATTCTTCGGAGCGGCAGCCTGGGAAGGCATTTACGTGCAGGAAGCTGACGGAACAACCTGGCATACAGCCCAATCCGGCGGAGTAGGAACTCCATTCTTGCTGACAACAGACGCAGCGGAAGGAACATGGGATATGTGGTTCCCCGGTCAGTCGGGATGTTATTTCGTGAATGTAAATACGGCTCAGAAACAATGGAACGCCTTGTTGATGCCCGAACTGAATGTAAGCGGCATAGAAGGTATCAACATGCAATACAGTCGTGCGGACAATCAATGGAAAGGTGTATTTACGGGAACGGAAGGTACGAATATCAACATTCAGCTTCAAGGAACAGGCAAGTTTTACAACAATACCAGTGTCAGCGGTTCCGATAATGCGATTGACGATACGAAAGCCAAAGACACTCCATTTGCTTTCGGTGGAACTGCCGGACAACTGACATTCAGCACCGGAGAAGCTGCAACAGCAGGAAATATAACGGTAAGCGTTCCGGCTACAGGAGAATGTACGTTAGTTATCGACCTTAATAATCCGGAGCAATGGACGGTCAGCGTGGAAGCCGGAGCAGCAGAGCCGGAACCGGAAGCGGCACCATACATCTACTTCCCCGGCATCGGGCCTGCCGTCAACGGCGCTTGGGCTTATGACCACAAAATTGTAATCTATAACGAAGACGAACTCAAGTATGCAGGGGTTGTTAATGTAGACTCTGAATGGGGAGATTATGCAATAAGTACTACAGACTACTGGGATGAGAGTCAACTGTACACCTTGGTCAGTGACGATGCGACAAGTACAGCCGAGAACGGAGTCCTTTTCCAAGGAAACGGAAAAAATATCCCAGCTCCGGCGGACGGATTATATCTATTTGAAGTGTCATTAAAAGAACCTATGAGTTACAAGAGTTATGCAGTCAACAATGTATATTGTTATCTTGGCATAGACGGTGAAGGTTTGGTCGCTCTACAAGCCGGCGAAACAGCAGGAACATATACCGGAAGCATTACATTGGGACAGAACAGCCAATGGGGACTCAAATTTGTGATAAATGATTGGACAGGCTCTTACGGTGGCTATGACGGAACGCTGTACTATGATGCCAATGACGGAATCAAACCGGTAGAGGCAGGCACATACAATGTTACAGTCGACCTGATAAACGGAACTTACACCATTAGCAATCAATAATAAAAATGACAATGAAACGATTCAAACAGATTCTATTTATAGCTTCCGCCCTGCTTGGCGGAAGCCTCTTCACCGCTTGCAGCGATGATAACGACACGCCGACTTTCCCCGAAAAGGAAGAAGTTACTTATGACATGTCAGGTTTCGCCAGGGGAGCCGACGTCAGTTGGTTGACGGAAATGGAAAGCTCCGGATACAAATTCTATACTGCCGGAGAAAAAGAACAGGAATGCATGTCCCTGTTACGTGATTTGGGAATGAATGCCGTCCGCCTGCGTGTATGGGTAAATCCGGAGAATGACACGGATGATGTAAGAGGGTGGTGCAACAAAGGAGACGTATTACTCAAAGCATGGAGAGCGCATAACCTGGGCTACCGCATCATGATTGATTTCCATTACAGCGACCGTTGGGCCGACCCCGGACAGCAGGCCAAGCCCAAGGCATGGGCAGATTACTCCGTAGAGCAATTGAAACAGGCTATCGCCGACCACACGAAAGATGTGCTCAGCACATTGAAAGAGAAAGGCATTGACGTAGAATGGGTACAGGTAGGCAATGAAACTCATCAAGGGATGCTATTCCCTACCGGGCAAACCACAAGTGAAGCGGGAAGAGTGAATTTCGCAGCCTTTGTCACAGCAGGTTACGATGCTGTAAAAGAGGTCTACCCGGAAGCCAAAGTTATCGTTCATCTCGACCAGGGAAATGATGCCGGCCTGTACAATAGAATCTTTGGCTACCTGCACGAGAACAATGCCAAATGGGACATTATCGGTATGTCACTTTATCCGGACATATCGGCCGAAGACGGACATACGCCGGATGACTGGGAAGCGATGAACGATGCTTGCATTGCCAATATGAAAGCGTTAATAACCAAATACAATACTCCGGTAATGATGTGCGAAATCGGTATCAGTTGGGATTACGAAGAAGCGGAAGCCTTCTATACAGATTTTGTTACCAAAGCGAAACAAGTAGACCAATGTCTGGGAGTATTTACCTGGGAACCTCAATGTTACGGAAATTGGAAAGGTTATAGTAAAGGGATGTTTGACGACAGCGGTAAGCCCACCAATTCATTTAATGCCTTTAAAAGATAATATTATTGGTTCATTTTTTATATCTTTACCCCGAATCCAAAATTATTTATACCTGAAAAGTGAAAATGAACATGAAACACCAAAAACAGTTGATAACTGTACTTTTGATGGGAGCCGCTTGCAGCCTGCAAGCGCAGCGCAGCGAGACGCTGCTCGAGAAGAACTGGAAGTTCAGTAAAGGAGATTTTAAAGAGGCCAGCCAGCCGGAGTTCAATGACACAAAATGGGAATCGGTCGTTATTCCGCACGATTGGGCTATTTTCGGCCCTTTCGACATGAACAACGATCTCCAGAATGTTGCTGTTACGCAGAACTTCGAGAAAAAGGCATCTTTAAAGACAGGACGAACCGGGGGACTGCCTTATGTAGGTTCCGGTTGGTATCGCACCAGTTTTGACACTCCCGCAGACAAAGAAGTGACATTACTCTTTGATGGCGCTATGAGTGAAGTGCGTGTCTATGTGAATGGGAAAGAAGCTTGTTTCTGGCCTTTCGGCTACAATTCTTTCCATTGCAATGTAACCCCTTTCCTTAATAAAGACGGTAAGAGCAATACATTAGCCGTTCGTTTGGAAAACCGTCCGCAGTCTTCGCGCTGGTATCCGGGAGCGGGCTTATACCGCAATGTACACTTGATTGTGACGGAGAAAGTACATGTGCCTGTATGGGGAACACAGATTACAACTCCTCACGTGAGCAAGGAATTTGCAGCCGTGCGCCTGCAGACGAAAATTGAGAATGCCGGTGAGAAAACGCAAATCCGTGTAGAGACAGATATTCTTTCTCCGGAAGGAAAGGTCGTTACCCGTAAAGAGAATACAAGCCGAATCAATCACGGACAACCGTTTGAACAGAATTTCATCATAGACGCACCCGAACTTTGGTCACCGGAAAGTCCGTCGCTCTACAAAGCTGTTTCAAAGATTTATGCGGATGATAAGTTGGTAGATACATATACTACCCGTTTCGGTATCCGTAGTATTGAATACATAGCCGATAAAGGATTCTACCTGAACGGCGAACACCGTAAATTCCAGGGAGTATGTAATCATCACGATTTAGGCCCGTTGGGAGCTGCTATCAACGTAGCTGCTCTTCGCCACCAACTTACTCTTTTGAAAGATATGGGGTGTGACGCTGTTCGTACATCGCATAATATGCCGACTCCGGAACTTGTTGAACTATGTGACGAAATGGGATTTATGATGATGATTGAACCGTTCGATGAATGGGATATTGCCAAATGCACAAACGGTTATCACCGTTATTTCGATGAATGGGCGGAACGCGATATGGTGAATATGCTTCACAATTATCGCAATAATCCTTGTGTAGTAATGTGGAGCATCGGTAATGAGGTACCTACCCAATGTAGTCCTGTCGGCTATAAGGTAGCAAAATTCCTGCAGGATATTTGCCACCGTGAAGATCCTACCCGTCCCGTAACTTGCGGAATGGATCAGGTGACTTGCGTACTTGCCAATGGCTTTGCGGCTATGATTGACATACCGGGGCTTAACTATCGCACCCAGCGTTATAAAGAGTCTTACGACCAACTTCCGCAGAACCTGATTCTGGGTAGCGAAACAGCTTCTACCGTCAGCTCGCGCGGAGTCTATAAATTCCCGGTTGAGGACAAGAAAGGCGCCAAATATGAAGACCATCAATGTTCTTCGTATGACGTGGAAGTCTGCCCGTGGTCGAATATTCCCGATGAAGATTTTGCTTTGGCGGATGATAATCACTGGACTATGGGACAATTCGTATGGACAGGATTCGATTATCTGGGCGAACCCTCACCTTATGATGTCGATTCATGGCCGAATCATAGTTCCATGTTTGGTATTATAGACCTTGCCAGCCTGCCCAAAGACCGTTATTATCTCTATCGTAGCGTATGGAACAAAAATGCAGAGACGCTGCATATTCTTCCTCATTGGACTTGGCCGGGACGTGAAGGTGAAGTAACTCCGGTATTCGTATATACAAACTACCCGACAGCCGAACTGTTTATCAACGGAAAAAGCTACGGCAAACAAAGCAAAAACAACAGTTCCTTGAAGAGCCGTTACCGCTTGATGTGGATGGATGCCGTATATGAACCGGGCGAAGTTAAAGTAGTAGCTTATAACAAAGACGGAAAAGCAGTAGCGGAAAAAGTGGTTCGCACTGCCGGAAAGCCTCATCACATCGAACTGGTAAGTAACCGGAACGAGCTGACAGCAGACGGAAAAGATCTGGCTTATATCACTGTAAAAGTAGTAGATAAAGACGGAAACCTGTGCCCTGCCGACAATCGCCAGATTAACTTCTCCGTCAAAGGAGCCGGTAAATATCGTGCTGCCGCCAACGGTGACCCTACCAACCTTGAACAGTTCCATCTTCCGAAAATGCATGCTTTCAACGGAATGTTGACAGCCATTGTACAATCGGGTGAAACAACAGGTGAAATTGTGCTTACTGCAAAGGCAAACGGTGTAAAAGCAGGAAATATTCGTATCCAGACGAAATAATCAACGCTGCTTCTTAAACGTCATAAGAAAACCGGATAATCATCGGAAGTCTTTCCAGAGTCCGATTGATTATCCGGCTTTTTCATTTATCGTTTGGAGTCTAAGAATATATGACTTTGATGTTTATTTAATATGAATAAGTATCAAATAGCTTTCCAGAAGGACTGGAAGTCACGATACTTACCATAGCAAACCAACTCATCCCCCTCTTCTACTTTCTCGTTCTCCGACAGTTCGTTTTTCACATGTAGTTCCGTCAGAGAGATACCCAGACTATTGGTTATCTTATCCGCCCGTTTCAGTCCTATGAGCTTCAAGTGAAATTCTTCATCCAAATTCAGTTCATTGACGAAGTATCCCACAAATTTCTTCGGCACAGTAAACTTCACGACATAATATTCCGAATCAATGCGGAAGGCTTCCATATTCGTTCCAAAATCAAGTAGTTGCACCAAACTACGGGCTGCATCTTCTTCCGGTGTCAATATCCTCTCCAGGCTGAACGCTTCGAGCACGGATTTGTGCACTCCATCAATGGCACGGGCATAGATATGAGTCACCTTCTTCTGCTTTAGCAGAGCCACCACTCTCACGGACGCACCGAAATTCTCACCAATCGCGACAATGACCACGTCCACACTATTCAACGGAAGTACCGATAAAGATTGTTCATCCGTTGCGTCAATCACAAATGCAGTGGCAATCTTATCTTTGATACTGTCCACACGGCTTTCACTTATATCCGCGCCAATAATCTCGTGTCCCAGTGCTGATAATTCTTCGGCCAACACATGACCGTAATTTCCTAAACCGATAATAATATACTTCATATCTTTAGTTTATGATTATGTTATCACTCGGATAACGGTATTTTGTATTCTTTTTCTGCTTCACAATTCCAAGCATCAACGTAATCAAGCCTACACGCCCGATAAACATTAATAATGCCACTAATAACTTACTTGCGTCACATAACACGGGAGTCAGGTTCAGACTGGAACCTACCGTACTAAGCGCCGAAACACATTCGAATGTCAATGCCATCAACGAAGCCTGAGGTTCAAGGATGCTCAATATAAAGATAAAGAGGAATAGTACTCCCAATGACATGACTACCGTCGCATTGGAGCGTCGGATAGAATCGTGAGAGAGTTCTCTACCGAATACTTCCACCCGTTCTGTTCCACGCAGTACGGCCACAAGATTCAAGACGACCACCGCAAAAGCATTTACCTTGACACCACCGGCAGTAGACTGTGCCCCGCCACCAATCCACATCAACAACAGATAAACCAATAAAGTCTGTACACTCAAAGAAGCCAGGTCGACACTGCTGAAGCCGGCTGTTCTGGGACAAGTAGCATTAAAGAAAGCCTGCGTCCATTTATCCGCGACGGGCATTCCGGCAAAAGAAGCGTTCCATTCAAAAGCAGCAATCGCCAATGTACCGATAACCAGCAACAGGAAAGTCATTATCAGTACAATCTTCGTATTCAGATTATAAAGATGGAGCATTCTGTGTTTTTCCAGTTTGCGGGTGCGTACAAATTTCCAAAAATGACGCAAATGATACAATACTATATCCTTGAAATTAACAAGGATAGGAAAGCCGATACCGCCCAGAATAATCAGCAAGGAAACGGAGATAAACAGCCCGTTATGATTAGTCATTACCATTGAGTTTCCTAAATTTCCGGAAAGTGTGGAGAATCCTGCATTGCAAAAAGCGGAAATAGAATGGAAAGCTGAAAAAGCCAATTCATCTTCAAAGTTCATTCCAAGCGTACCGTGAATACTGAACCAGATAGAAATCATGCCGATACCTTCAATCACCAAGGTAAATCCCAGTATATATAATAAAGTGGACAACAACGAGCCTAATGAATTGGAACTGACCATGTCACGGACAACCAACTGATTGTAAAGGGAAGTATTTCCCATAAAGAACATGGCAAAGAAACTGGTTAACGTCATTACTCCCAAACCGCCTATCTGAATCAATAAGATGATGACAACAAGACCACCGGTAGTAAATGTAGTCGAGACGTCCACTGGAACCAATCCCGTGACACATACCGCACTCGTAGCCGTAAATAAGGAATCCACCCAAGTGATGCCGTTCACCGTACATCGCGGCAGCATCAACAACCCTGTACCAATCAGGATAATAGCGAGAAAACTGACCGCCAGTATCAAAGACGGATTGGTGCGGCGCCCCAACAGTCGTACCAGTCCGTTGGACAGGTTCAACAAAGAGAAAATCAGCAGTAATACCAAATGATAAAACTTGCCATGCAGAAATTCCCAAAGTTGTAAAATAGCCCCTTCTTCTTCAGGCCGATGGAAAATGACCGGTATCAAAGTGAGATATAGCAAGACGCTCAAGATCCATGCCAGTCGCCGGTATTGCTTTTTCGTACTTCTATATTCCAATAAAATATGCAAGGTGACATCAATCAGGAAAATAATCCATACCGCTTTATACAACGTCTGTATTTTTGCCACTTCATCTACCGATAAGGGGAAGCCATGTTCATAAATCACTCCGATAATAAGTGTAAGAGACGCTAAATAAGTTAGTGCTTCCAACAATCCCAATACAATGCGTATATAGGGTTTTAGTAGTTTATTCTGATACAATAGAAACTTATGATAAATCTTCATATCATCTTTTTTAACAGGGTCGTGCAAACTTAACTAAAATAACAATCAAATGCGATTCTTTGTTGACAAAATTATCCGAATATTAAAAAAATTGTCTACTTTTGGCAGCAGAAAACTAAAAACCACAATATATTATGAGTGACAAAAGAAAACGGTATGTCCTACCGGAAGAAGAAATTCCACACTACTGGTACAACATTCAGGCCGATATGGTCAACAAACCGATGCCGCCGTTGCATCCGGGAACCAAACAACCGCTGAAAGCGGAAGACCTGTTTCCTATCTTCGCGGAAGAACTATCCCGCCAGGAACTGAACCAGACTGACGCATGGATTGAAATACCGGAAGAAGTTCGCGAAATGTATAAATATTACCGCAGTACTCCGTTGGTACGTGCCTACGGACTGGAGAAAGCCCTCGGCACTCCGGCGCATATTTATTTCAAGAATGAAAGTGTGAGTCCTATCGGTTCTCATAAGCTGAATTCAGCTTTGGCACAAGCTTATTACTGCAAGCAGGAAGGTGTAACCAATATCACTACTGAAACCGGTGCCGGACAATGGGGAGCGGCCCTTTCTTACGCAGCAAAAGTATTCGGTCTGGAAGCTGCCGTTTATCAGGTAAAAATCAGCTATGAGCAGAAACCTTACCGCCGTAGCATCATGCAGACCTTCGGAGCACAGGTCACTCCTTCTCCATCCATGTCTACCCGTGCCGGTAAAGATATTCTGACCAAGCACCCCACTTATCAAGGTTCACTGGGTACAGCTATCTCGGAAGCTATCGAACTGGCACAAATGACTCCCAACTGTAAATACACACTCGGCTCGGTACTTAGCCACGTGACTCTGCACCAGACAATTATCGGCTTGGAAGCTGAAAAGCAAATGGAAATGGCCGGTGAATATCCGGATGTAGTTATCGGATGTTTCGGTGGTGGTTCCAACTTCGGTGGTATCTCCTTCCCTTTCATGCGCCATAATATACTGGAAGGAAAGAAAACCCGCTTCGTTGCTGCCGAACCTGCTTCTTGTCCGAAACTGACACGCGGCAAATTCCAATATGACTTCGGTGACGAAGCAGGATATACTCCGTTGTTGCCTATGTTTACATTAGGACACAACTTTGCTCCGGCTCACATCCATGCCGGCGGACTTCGCTATCATGGTGCCGGTGTTATCGTTTCCCAGTTGCTCAAAGACAACCTGATGGAAGCGGTAGATATACAGCAATTGGAATCTTTCGAAGCCGGTTGCCTGTTTGCACAGTCTGAAGGTATTATTCCGGCTCCCGAATCCAGCCACGCTATTGCGGCAGCTATCCGCGAAGCAAACAAATGCAAAGAGACAGGAGAAGAAAAAGTTATCCTGTTCAACCTGTCCGGCCATGGTTTGATTGATATGGCTTCTTACGATAAATACCTGGCGGGTGACTTGGTCAACTATTCATTGACAGATGAAGATATTCAGAAGAATTTGGATGAAATAGGCGACTTGGCCAAATAATCCTCCCGATTTCGAAATCAAACTATACAAGAGAGCCCGGAAGCAGTTCCGGGCTTATTTTTTCCATACCTCATAATACTGTATAGAAAAGATTTTATTATCTTTGATGCCGTTATTAATCTTATGACCTAATAATGAGCTATCTAAAATATATAATAATCTGTCTGTTCTTTCTATGCATAGGAACGAATTCCGCTTTTTCCGAGATTCCGGAACAAATTAACTTCTCCTATATTTCCATCAATGAAGGATTGTCGCAAAGTACCGTATTCGCCATTGATCAGGACAAGCGTGGCAATATGTGGTTTGCCACCTACGATGGAGTGAACAAATATGACGGATATGCATTTACGGTTTACCAGCATAATGAAGACGATCCTAACAGTATCGCCAATGACATCTCACGAATCGTAAAGACAGATAGTCAGGGACGGGTCTGGATAGGTACGCGGGACGGATTGTCATGGTATGATGAAGAAAAAGACCAATTCAAAAACTTTTTCTACGAGAAGAAAGGCAAGCGACAACAGATTAATGGTATCGCTGAAATATCACCGGAACAATTGCTCATCAGTACACAGGAAGGTCTGATTATGTTCGACATAAAAGAATCCAAATTTGTGGAGGATTCTTTTAGTACGGCCATGCATAAGATTATAGCTACCGCCCTTTACAGACATGGCGATGTAATCTATATCGGTACAATGGAGAACGGGCTTTATAGCTACTCCATCCCCCAAAAGAGCCTGGAAAAGGTAACTCCTATATTGGATACTAAACGAATCCAGTCTATTCTGCAACAATCCCCTACCCGTATATGGATAGCTACCGAAGGAGCCGGCCTGCTTCTGCTCAACCCGAAAACTAAAGAAGTCAAGACCTATCTCCATTCTTCTTCCAATCCTAAAAGTATCAGTTCCAATTATATCCGCTCTTTGGCACTGGACTCGCAAAATCGTTTGTGGATAGGCACATTCAATGATTTGAATATTTATCGCGAGGCAAGTGATTCGTTTATTTCATATAGTAGCAGCCCGGTAGAGAGAGGCAGCCTGTCGCAACGTTCGGTACGTAGTATCTTTATGGATTCCCAAGGAGGTATGTGGCTCGGGACTTACTTCGGCGGACTGAACTATTATCATCCCATCCGGAACCGGTTCAAGAATATTCAACGCATTCCTTATAAGAACTCATTAAGTGACAATGTGGTAAGTTGCATTGTAGAAGACAAGGACAAGAACCTGTGGATAGGAACAAATGACGGTGGTCTGAATCTATACAACACTAAAACGCAGCAGTTTACACATTATGCGTTACAGGAAAATGAACGGGAAATAGGAATCGGCTCCAATAACATCAAGGCGGTGTATGTAGACGAGCGGAAATCACTTGTTTACATAGGTACGCATGCCGGCGGATTGTCTGTCCTCCACCGCAACAGTGGACGAATGGAAAGTTTCAACCAAATTAACAGCCAACTGGTTAATGAGAACGTATATGCCATTCTTCCCGACGAAGGGGGTAATCTTCTCTTAGGAACACTGAGCGCTTTAGTCAGTTTCAATCCTGAAAAACAAAGTTTTACTACCATAGATAAAGAAAAAGATGGTACTCCATTCACTTCACAGCAAATCACGACTTTATTCAGAGACTCACGCAAACGGCTCTGGATTGGTGGTGAAGAAGGAGTATCAGTCTTTCAACAACAAGGATTGGATATACAAAGAGCCTCTATCCTTCCCGCGTCTCCTGTCACCAAGATGTTCACCAACTGTATTTATGAAGCGAATAACGGTATTGTTTGGGTAGGTACACGCGAAGGAGTTTATTGCTTTAATGAGAAAGAAAAGAAAATCAAAAGATATACTACTGCCAATGGTTTGCCTAATAATGTAGTCTATGGTATTCTGGAAGATACTTTCGGACGACTTTGGCTAAGTACGAACCGGGGAATTTCCTGCTTCAACCCGGAGACTGAAAAGTTCCGTAACTTTACGGAATCAGATGGTTTGCAAAGCAATCAGTTTAATACTTCCTCGTACTGCCGCACTTCCAGCGGACAAATGTACTTCGGCGGTATCAACGGTATCACAACTTTCCGACCGGAATTACTACTTGACAATCCTTATACTCCGCCAGTAGTAATAACCAAACTGCAACTGTTCAACAAAACAGTTCGTCCGGATGACGAGACTGGTATTTTGACCAAAAATATCAATGAAACGGAAAGCATCACTCTGAAATCATGGCAAACCGCTTTTACTATCGAGTTCGTTGTATCCAACTATATTTCAGGACAACACAATACGTTTGCTTACAAACTGGAAGGATATGATAAAGAATGGTATTATCTGACAGACAAACGCTCTGTCTCCTACTCCAACCTACCACAAGGAACGTATCATTTCTTAGTAAAAGCCGCCAATAGTGACGGGAAATGGAACATGACTCCTACCGCCCTCGAAATCATCGTTCTTCCCATATGGTACAAAACTTGGTGGGCTATACTTCTTTTCCTCGCTACCTTCATCGGCTTTATCACTTTTGTTTTCCGTTTCTTCTGGATGCGTAAAAGCATGGAAGCGGAACTGGAAATAGAACGCAGGGACAAGGAGCATCAGGAAGAAATCAACCAGATGAAGATGCGCTTCTTTATCAATATTTCTCATGAGTTGCGTACTCCACTGACTCTCATCTTAGCTCCTTTACAGGAAATCATCAATAAGATAAGCGACCGCTGGACACGCAATCAACTGGAATATATCCAACGAAATGCCAATCGTCTGTTGCATCTTGTCAATCAGTTGATGGATTACCGCCGTGCCGAGCTTGGAGTATTCGAATTGAAAGTCAAGAAAGAAAATGCCCATCAATTGATACAGGACAATTTCCTGTTCTATGACAAGCTGGCACGTCACAAGAAGATAACCTATACTCTCCATTCCGAACTGGAAGACAAAGAGGTACTTTTCGATCCTAATTATCTGGAACTGATTGTCAACAACCTGCTTTCAAATGCTTTCAAATATACGGAAAGCGGGCAAAGCATCACTGTAACCCTGAAAGAGGAAAATAATTGGCTGGTACTGCAAGTCAGTGATACAGGTATCGGTATTCCCATCAACAAGCAGGGGAAGATATTCGAACGGTTTTATCAGGTTGAAAGCGAGCATGTGGGAAGCGGTATCGGTCTTTCATTGGTACAACGTCTGGTAGAATTACATCACGGTCGCATTGAACTGGATAGCGAAGAGGGTAAAGGCAGCACGTTCTCTGTATATCTTCCGCAGGATATAAACACCTACAAGCCATCTGAATTAGCTTCCAATGATAGCAAGAATGAAGAAGAACAGGTATATTCCACTAATTCCAAGGAGATGTATTTCATTGATACGGAAAAAGTGGAAAATGAAGCTATAGAATCAGGTGACAAGAAACGGGGGACAATTCTTATCGTAGAAGACAATAATGAAATCCGCCATTACCTCAGCAGCGGACTTTCCGAGCTGTTTAATACACTGGAAGCCGGAAACGGTGAGGAAGCTCTGGAGAAACTGAAAGATAATGAAGTCGATATTGTTGTTACTGATGTGATGATGCCTGTTATGGATGGTATCAAACTATGTAAGAACGTGAAGCAGAATATCCGTACCTGTCATATTCCGGTTATTATCCTGTCAGCCAAAAGCGAAATCAAGGATCAGATGGAAGGTCTGCAAATGGGCGCGGATGATTATATCCCCAAACCGTTCTCTCTTGCCATACTGACTACGAAGATTCAGAACATGATGCGTACCCGCAGACGTATGCTTGAACGTTACTCCAAATCGTTGGAAGTGGAACCGGAGAAGATTACGTTCAACGCTATGGATGAAGCGCTGCTGAAACGTGCCGTAGCTATTGTAGAAAAGAATATGGACAATATAGAATTCTCTACCGACGAGTTTGCCAGAGAAATGAATATGAGCCGTTCCAATCTGCACCTGAAGTTAAAAGCCATCACAGGTGAATCTACTATCGACTTTATACGTAAGATTCGCTTTAATGAGGCTGCCAAATTACTGAAGGACGGACGTTATACAGTAGCGGAAGTAAGTACGATGGTAGGATTCAATACGCCGTCTTACTTCGCTACAAGTTTCAAGAAGTATTTCGGATGCCTGCCTACGGAATATATCAAGAAGGCTAAAGGATAATTCCAAGAACTAATAATTCCATTCCCTGTGACATTTTTGTATTTATTCTAAGTTTTATAGGGGGAAATACAAAAATGTCGCAGAGTTCATAATCAACACTTTAAGACTAAAAACAGTACTAAATCAAGATTAGTTTACAAAAAACAATAGGATGATTTTGCTTTTTTCTGACGAAAAACTGCACTTTTATCATAATATCCTATTTGTCAACATATTACCTACAATTACCGTCTATTTTTTACCATTAGTGAATTGCAGTTGTGCAATCACCAAGTTGCACTTGTCCTTCCGAGTAGATATACAAGTGCAACTCATGAGTTACTCAACTGCAACAGATTAGCTCTATTAGGAGAAATCAATAAAAGGATAGCATGATTTGTACAATTCAATTAGATGAAGTCATTAAAACTTCCGCATAATTTGGAGAAAGAATACAGTCCTTTATACATATCAAACAGTATCATTACACAAATTTGATATACTATTCGATAAAACTATTAACAACAAGGCTACTTTCTCCCATATATTTGCATAGAGTTAGTAACCATCTCAAATATAAAATCAAAATCCATCCAAACTAAAGTTTATACTATGAATTGCAAAAACAGATTCCGAATTAATATATGGCTGTTTCTTATCATTACATTCGCAGGATGTACAGATAATGATATTCCACAAAAAGAAAATAATGACATTCCGCCGAAAGAGGAACCGACACCCCCAAAAGAAGATGCTGAAGAATCTTTATTTGATATTCTCAATCTTGATTATTCCGGATTAGAAGAAGTGAAGGCTTTGTATAAAGCCGGTGATAACGATGCAGCCATGCAAAAACTGCTTGTCTATTACCAAAACCGAACTGAGATTCTAAATCCGAATCTATCTGCCACCCTTAATGAAACGGAACAGGGTTATGCCGACTACGCGATAAACGAATATCGTTTTTATGTCAATGACAATTATCTGGAAGATAAAACCAGAAAGATTCCTTATTCATTGCAGAACAATGATAAAACAATCAATTGGGAATTCGCTCCAAAAGGTGCTGATAACGAATATCAGAAACAATTGCATCGTCACAATTGGATGCCTCTTCAAGGGAAAGCTTACCAAAACTCACATGATGAGAAGTATGTTCTCTCTTGGAAAGAAGTGTATACCGACTGGATTACCAGGAACCCCAAACCGGATGGAAAACCGGACAAATTCAAATGGTATCAACTTCAGGTATCTACACGTATCATGGGGCAAACAGAGTCATTCGAGTATTTCAAGTCCTCTCCCAACTTCACTTCGGAATGGCTTTCTTTTTTCCTCATACACTTTGCAGAACACGCTGACTATTTGTCCTTATACAAATATGCCGGAGAAAACAATATTCTACTGAGCCAGGCAGTAGCATTAGTATTCGCAGGGACTCTGTTTCCCGAACTTAAAAATGCCCCGCAGTGGCAAAAAACAGGATGCGACATCATAAATGAACAGACCACAAAGCTATTTTTAAAAGATGGAATGACGAATGACCTCTCACTCCATTATCATATAGGCATAGTGGACGGCCTATACGATTTAAAAAGACTCATCCAATTGAACAAGCTACCGGATAATCTGCTTTCTCCAGAACTTGACAACGTCCTGCTGAAAGCAACGAAAGTCGTCATGCATTTTACGTACCCCAGTTACTTCACAAAAGGAAGTAAGAATTGCAGTCCCGCATTCAATGATTCGTGGATAAAAACACGAAGTGTCTTGAATAAGAATTTCGTAAAATACGCTGAAATGTACCCGGATGATTCAGAACTTAACTACATGAAGACATATGGAAAAGGAACTCCGCCCGACAGCAAAATCAAAACATTCGAATATTCAGGATTTTATGTACTGCGCAATGGCTGGACTCCCCAATCTACGATGTTGGTACACAGCAACAATATATCTTCCAAGTTAGAAGACTCAAGCCACAACCAGCTCGATAACGGAACATTCGAATTATACCACAACGGCCGTAATTTCTTTCCGGATTCCGGTGTTTGCTCGTATATGAAAGAAAATGATACGGAAGTAATGGAACTACGCAGATGGTTCCGCCAAACCAAGGCACACAACACGATGGTTCTGGGACAATCAGAAGAGCATGAAGCCACCGGAAGCGAAAACATCAACAAGGCACAAGGCAAATTAGTATTATCGGAAGAAAACGATAACCAACAACTGATAGTAACGGAAAATCAAGGATATGGCAACTTCAAGCATCGCCGTGCCATCTTCTATGTGAAAAGACCTGTCGAGTTCTTCGCTTTCATAGATGAAGGTTTCGGGACAGCTACGGGATATTCCAAGTTATATTTCCACCTTTGTGATGAAACATCAACCAACAACGTGAATCTGGATATTCAAGAGGCAGGTGCGCACACCACTTTTGAAGATAACAACAACCTGATTATCCGCAGTTTTGGAAATCAGGACATTACATTAAAACCTTTTGAAGGACGAATCTCTTATCAGACAGATAGAAAATACTCTGTCAGAAAAGCCTATTCGCTCATCATGGAGAAGAAGAAAAATGCTCCCGTACGATATATAACTATATTATATCCGGTAACTACTGCTTCCAATCACAAGATTAATGCTACATTTACAGATAATCCTTCAAATTCAGATAATGTCTCCATTGAGGTGACTATTGATAATGAAACATATAATCTGGATTACCAACTCAAAAATTAATATAAAAACAACATTATGAACGTTCGATACAGATATTTTAATTGCCTCCTTTTATTTTTAATCTATTCTTTCAGTATAGATGCTCATCCGATAACCCTTAAACAAGATATTATGTGGGCTGAGTTTATGAGCCGACAAGATATGATATGGGAGAAACTACCTGAATACTGGTATGAATCGGCTTATCTGGGTAACGGCAGATTAGGATTAATGATTTATAAAGAACCCGGAGAAAATTATTTGCGCCTGGAAACCG
Source organism: Bacteroides sp. RTP21281st1_H5_RTP21281_210402 (assembly GCF_040918965.1). Classification (NCBI taxonomy): domain Bacteria; kingdom Pseudomonadati; phylum Bacteroidota; class Bacteroidia; order Bacteroidales; family Bacteroidaceae; genus Bacteroides; species Bacteroides sp. RTP21281st1_H5_RTP21281_210402. Next base: position 747,146 of record NZ_JBCOWR010000001.1, read on the forward strand.
GCAATTGTGATGTACATGACCATCGTGCCAAAAGAGATGTATTCGGAATTCCCCGACTACTTACGGGACACTTTGCCCTGCAGCCCAAAGGAGAAATTATCAGCGGCAAAATGCGCCTTGACCTTTGGAATGCCGAGGCATCAACAGATATTATCACCACCAAAGGGGTTATACATCTACAAACTTTTGTCCACGCTGACGATATGGTAATAGTAGTCAAAGCAACAACAGAAGGAGAAGAACATGATTTCAAATGGGAATGGATAGCCGCAGAAGCTAACAGTCCACGCTATCTTCTATTTAAAAGGCGGGGACAAATCAATAAAATCCCTAAAGACTATACACTCAATCCCGCACCGGTAATCAACCGAAAAGGAGATATCAATTTATCAATTCAGAAGTTATCGGCAGGCGGTGAGACAACAGTAGGCTGGAAAGAAACTCAGTCGGCTAAAAAAGAGCGTACTTTATGGATAAACCTCACACATACATATCCCCAAAACAATTCGGATGAAATATGTAAAGCTGAAATCCGAAAAGCTATACGTGAAGGCTATCCATCCATGCAAAGGACACATCGCAAATGGTGGAACTCTTTTTATCCTAGCAGTTTCATTACATTGCCGGAAGCACAAAAAGAAAACTTTTATTGGATTCAAATGTACAAACTGGCTTCTGCTACCCGTGGCGACCGTGCCCTAATAGACAATACTGGTCCGTGGCTGACTGAGACTCCCTGGCCAAATGCCTGGTGGAATCTCAATGTACAACTCACCTACTGGGCACTGAACGCTTCCGACCATTTAGACCTCGCAGCCTCTTTAGAAAATGCGCTTTACAATCATATAGACCAGTTACGTCTCAATATTCATCCTAGCTATCGCCATAATTCATTAGGAATAGGAGTCGCATCCAATTTGGAATGTATGACTACAGAGGTCGGTATTCCCGGAAAAGGTAAAGCACAGGTAGGTCTGTTACCTTGGGCTTGCCATAATCTCTGGCTTATTTATCGCCATAAAATGGACGATGATATTCTACGGAATAAATTATTCCCTCTATTGAAAGAGTCAATCAACTACTACCTGCACTTCCTTAAAAAAGGAAAAGATGGAAAATTTCATCTTCCGGCAACCTATTCTCCCGAGTACGACACTACGGAAGATTGTAATTTTGACCTTGCACTCTTACGTTGGGGATGCCAAACATTACTGGAATCAGCCCAACGCTTGAATATTCAAGACCCATTGGCTAAAACTTGGGAAGACGTTCTTCAGAATCTCACTCCTTACCCTATGGATGCAAATGGATTGCTTATTGGGAAGGACATGCCATATGCCTTCTCGCACAGGCATTATTCACACTTACTTGCCATCTATCCCTTATATCTTATCAATAAAGAGCAGCCGGGCGATATTGAAACGATTGAGAGATCACTCGCTTTTTGGCAAAGTAAGCCCAAGGCTCTCCTAGGCTACTCATGTACAGGTGCTTCTTCCATATCTTCTGCTATTGGAAAAGGAAATGACGCACTAGCATATTTGAACAAATTATTCGGCAAGTTCCTTAGCCCTACTACCATGTACAAGGAAAGCGGCCCTGTTATTGAAACGCCTCTATCCGGTGCTCAAAGTATTCATGATATGTTACTTCAAAGCTGGGGTGGGAAAATACGTATTTTCCCAGCTATTCCGGATGCATGGAAAGACATAGCATATTCCGGTCTGCGTACGGAAGGGGCGTTCAAAGTATCTGCCAGCAGAAAAAAGGGAAAGACACAATTTATCCATATCAAAAGCCTAGCAGGAGAGCCTTGTATTATAACGACTGATATAGTTAATCCTATTTTTAAAGGAGAAAGAGACTTCACAATACAGGCACTCGAAAACAATACTTACCAGATTGATTTAAAGAAAGGAGAAGAGGTGTTCATTTCCCCAAAAGGAGAAGAACCGGAGTTTGTCATCTCCCCAATTCCCCATACTTCCAAAAACTATTTTGGATTAAAAATCATCCAATAAGACATCTAAAAATGTACAATAGCAATCTTGTAAGTATAATAGGCATAAATTACATTATGGCACATAATAAGCCTGTTATCAGAGTTATAGCAGGCTTTTTAAACAGAAGTAATATATGATTCAACAAATTTAATATCAAAAAAATCATTTTTGAACAAAGCTTGAACAACACAGCTTAGCGATTAGAAATAAACAGATTACATTTGCAAACAGTAAAATATAACTTTTAATAATTAAAACCTAATAAAGTATGAAGAACATCTTCTTTATTTGTTCACTCGCTCTATTTACACTTGGGGCTTGCTCGGATGACGAGAATGATCTCACTATTGGCGATGGTGGGGATTATGTATATCCACAGCAAAAGCCTAACAGTCTTATCAACGAAAGACTTTTTGATGTAATCAACCTCGATTATCCAGGATTGGAAAAAGTCAAAGCTCATTATGAAGATGGAAATTTGTATTATGCAGCAGACGCCTTGCTCAAATACTATCAAACGAGGACAAATGTCCCTACCAACCCACTTCTGAATCTAATGAATGTCACCTCAACAGAGGATGATAAAAAGAAAGCCGATCAAGCTTTAGAATATCGTTTTTACGTAAGAAACTTCACTGACACAGATGGACTTCCTTATAAATTAAATAAACAGGATGGTAAATTAAACTGGGATAACCGCCCTTCCGGAGTAAGTGATGAATATCCAAAACAACTCCATCGCCATCAATGGTTTATTCCACAAGCAAAACTTTATCGTACTTCAAATGATGAGAAATATGTTCAGTCATGGATAGAAGTATATAGCGATTGGATACTTCAAAATCCCAAACCAGAGGAGGAAGTTAAAGACATCAAACCTTGGTGGCAATTACAAACCGCTTCTCGTCTGGCAGATCAAGTAGAACTGTTTGAATACTATAAAAACTCAAAAAACTTCACTCCAGACTGGTTATCTATATTTTTGAGTAGTTTTGCAGATCATTGTGACTACCTTACTCAATACCGATATAGTGAAGGGGGAAATGTTCTGGCAACTCAAGGCAGGGCATTAGTATTTGCAGGAACTTTATATCCGGAGTTTAAGAACTCTCAGAAATGGGCAGAAACAGGTTTCAGTTATATTGGCAATCAATTCTTAGATGATGGTATGCATGAAGAGTTAGACTTAAGCTATCATATCGACGTTGTCAACACATGCTGTGACCTCATCAAACTTATAGATGCCAATAATCTAAATAATCAATTTGCATCAAATATTAAGAGTTCATTAGAAAAAGCAGGAAATGTAATTGTACAATTCACATATCCTAATTATTTTGAAGGCAAAAATTTCAGTACTTCTGATTATACCTATAGAAATTTTTATGTCCCCGGATTCAATGACACACGTCAGACTTCATGGAATAGAAGTGTACTAAATAGAAACTTCAACACTTTCTATGACCTTTTCCCCAATAATGAAGAATTTAAATACATGGCAGGTTATGGGAAATCGGGTGGAACCTGTCCTGACATTGAAACAAAAATCTTTAGCAACTCTGGTTATTACATTTTCCGTAATGGTTGGACTAAAGGTTCAACTATGATGATCTTAAGTAATAACAATTCAGGAGATGCCAAGCTTCAAGCATGGTCACATAACCAACCGGACAATGGCACATTCGAACTATATTACAACGAACGTAACTTCTTCCCGGATTCCGGTGTACGTGACTATTATAGTTGGAGTGCGGCAGAGCCTAATAAAAGACGCGCAACTTTCCGCCAAAGTAAAATGCACAACACATTGACTTTAGCCGGAAAAAATTTCACTACCACTAAAGGACAATACATTAGTTCAGGTAAAACAAATAATGCTGAAGTTGTAGTATTCGAAAATGCAGGATATTCAAACCTGACACATCGCAGATATGTCTTTTTTGTCGAACAGAAATTCTTTGTTATAGTAGATGAAGGAATAGGTGAAGGCACAAAAGAAGAAGATGTACAACTTCATTTCAATTTATGCGATGGCAGTGACAACGAAGTGATTATAGAAACAGATAAAAAAGGTGCACGCACTAATTTTAGCGACAATAAAAATATACTTGTTCGTACTGTATATACCAACGATGATGCTAATACAACAATTACCAAAGACACTTACGGAGCCGTGTCTTATAATACTGTAGCTGAATATACATTCTCACGTCCGGCTTACCATCTTTCCATGGCGAAAGGTGATAGAAACGCTGCCCGCTTCCTTACCGTTATTTATCCGACATCAAACCCTACTGAAAATATAAATATCACAGGTAGTATGGATAAGGCATATAATCCTAACGGAGTATCAAATATTACTGTAAACATAGATGGTACACCGTATGAACTATCTTACACAATAAAATAAATTTTAATTCTAAAATAAAACAGAAATGAACCTTAAAGATTTATTTACCAAATGTTTGATGTTCCTTGCAATAAGCTTGCTAGGACATTTGGCAGTATCTTGTACGGATACGGAAGAAACCGATTCGTCCAATTTCGCGCTATACTATTATGGAGTCACAGATATTGGCCCTTCCATGAATTTCGAATTAAAAGAGCCTAGTTATATTGGTGGTGCACCTTATGATTTTGCCATCACTAATATCACATTAAACGATGAAGCCTGTTCCACTGAAAGCTTTATTATTAACGAAACAACAGGTGCTATTAGTATTAAAAACACAGCAAACTTAGCAACTGGAACATACAAATTAAATATATCTTGTTATTCTAATGGAAAATACTATGAATTCAAGAATGCAGTACAAATCAATATGCTATTAGCCGTTCCAGAAGGAGTTGTCGTCACACCAGAAGAAGTTGTTGTCAACTTAGATGAAGCAAATTGGATTGGAGCAGCAAACGCACAAGTTACAACTACTGGAGCAGAACATGTATCCATCACAGGTTATTCAATCGCACAGGATGAAAGCAAAGAATACTTAGAATACTTCAGCATTTCAGGAACAGGTAAGATAACAATTAACTCCAAACATCAAGATAAACTAATTCCAGGACAAGAATATACTTTGAGTTTGAAACTGACTACCAATGCTGGTGAGCATCTCTATCCAGATGCTGTAACTTTTAAAGTAATATCCAAACCACGTAACTTATCATATTCACCTAAAACCGTAGAAGTAGATAAAGGGTTTGCGCACGAATCAGAACTTCCTACCATTCAAGGTTCAATGGAAGATTTGAAATATAGCATCACGGCTGTAACTCCAGTTACCAATGCATTTACAATTGATGAAACAACTGGTAAAATTCGATTGTCTGAAAACAATAATTTAGAAATAAGTGAGACGCCATTCGTTATTGACATTACTGTCAGCAACGCTTATGGAAGTACTGAATTCCCCAAAGCATACAATGTAAAAATCGTTAAATACACAGAACCTATAAAACCTGAAACATTTGCTTATAATACACTCAGTATCTATAAAGGAGGAGAAGAAACTCAAAATATAAAAGATGGTTTTGTTGGTGGTAGCCCACATTTTGATTTTGACGAAAACAATAGCGAAGAAATACAATATCAAATACAAAAGGAAAACATTACTATTGATAATGAAACAGGTGCTATTACTATCAGTTCGAAGAATACTCTAAAACCTGAAACATATGATATTAACATAAAAGTAACAAATAGTAAACCAGTAGTAGCTACTACAATATTCAAACTTACTATAGTTCCTAACCCGAATGACTTTAGCGTTGTTAGCTATGGAACAAATATTGAACATCCAATGCCTGAAGAAGGTCAAGAAATAAATACCAAACAGGTTCAAGAGACAAACGCAGACAACCGAAACCAGTTCAGATTTATCAATAGAACGAACTTCCAAAACACATTAGAAGTTATGTATCATGATTTACCTGAAAATGCAACTAAAACATTTGAAATAATTAAAAAATATCCGGAGAATGTAGGTAAGTTTGCAAATACAGAAATAAATCCCAATAATGGTACCATTACACTAGGGAGTGATCCTTTTACTAAAAGTACATACGAAGGAGGTATTCTTTTGATAAAAGTAACAGCATCGGGTCAAGGAGCTCCTACAATATCTAAAAAAATCCCTGTATTTTTCAGTACTCCTAAAAAAGATGCAAGTAATGAAACCATGATTTACACTCCAATTGTCGTAAAAGCTAACCCACGTACAGGAATAAGTAGTTCAGCAGAGTGTAAAGTTATAGGCTGGAATAGTAAAAAGTTCTTAGGTTACAAGGATATAACAAACTTAGTTTTAGATTATAGAGCAGACCAAGCATTCTACAATTTTAGCGATAATCCCAATCATGGTAGTGGAAAAGTTGCAGATAATCCTAAATTATTAATGTATCAAATATGGAAAAAGTACCAAAATAATATAGGGTTAGGTTCAAGAGCACCAATGTCTTATTATACAGAACAAGAAAAGATTGCATCCAAACCAGCATACATTAATCCTACTACCCGCCAAATAACAGTTAATCCCAATAAATGGATAGGTAATGACGAGGAGTATGCAAATGGAGCTGTAATGGCTCAAATCAAATATAGAACTGATGGAAACACTGGTGACGCAGAACTTAATGCTGGTATTGGAGTCTTTCCTGTATTCATCTGGCTTGACGAGAACTTTTAATCTAATAAAATAGAAAATAAACAATTATGTATAAATCAACAAATCATACACTGAGCAAAAGAGGGTACACTACCCTCTTAGCTCTCCTAATCTCAATAATCACATTTGCTCAAAATGTGACTGTAAAGGGAGTAGTTTACGATGAAACAAATATGCCCCTTATTGGTGCGACCGTCCAAGTAAAAGGTGGACAAGCAGGAGCTGCAACTGACTTAGATGGTAACTTTACTATTAAAGCTGCTAAAAATTCAGTACTTACTATTAGTTATATCGGTTATTTGACACAAGAAGTAAAGCTACAAGGAAAAACGCAAATTTCCATTAAACTAGTGCCAGACAATAAAACACTGGACGAAGTAGTGGTAGTAGGTTATGGAAGCATGAAGAAAGGCGACTTGACAGGATCTGTTTCTTCTGTTGCAGCTAAAGCAATCGAAGGCTTCAAAACCGGTTCTGTAGTAGAAACATTAGGAGGTCAGATTGCAGGTGTTCAAATCACTCAATCAGATGGTACCCCGGGTTCCAGCTTTGATATTAAAATTCGTGGTGTCGGAACTGTAAATGGAGACTCTGCCCCATTATTTATTGTAGACGGTTTTGAAGTAGCCAATATTGACTATCTAGCTAACTCCGACATTGAAAAAATCGATGTATTGAAAGATGCATCAGCCGCAGCCATCTATGGTGCACGTGCCGCTAATGGTGTCGTATTGGTAACAACTAAGTCTGGAAAAGAAGGAAAACCTGTAATTACTTACAACGGTTCTGCTAGTTATCGTGTTATTGCCAAACAATTAGATTTGATCAGTCCATACGAATTCGTGCAATTACAGGTCGATAAAAATAAAGAAAGATACGAAAAGACTTACTATCAAGCAGGTACTGATCCTGCAACAGGAGAACCTTATCGTTACCAAACAATTGAAGACTATTTAACCGAGCCTGGAATAGACTGGCAAGATGAAGCATTCAAGCCTACATGGTCACAAGACCATAGTATAAGTATTATGGGTGGAACAAAAGAGAGCAAATATGCTGCATCTTTCTCTCATTACAATGAAAATGGTATTTTCTCTAATAGTGGTTTTAAGAAAACAACTGGAAAATTACGCATTGACCAAACACTGACAAAAGCTATTTCGTTCAATGCCACAATCAACTATTCCAACATGGTCAGAGATGGTATTGGTACCTCAGGTACTTCCGGTTCTCTTAATGTACTTGCCAATTTGTTACGTGCACGCCCTACCGGTGGTAATAAATATACCAATGAGCAACTTTTAAATTCAGCATTTGACCCACTTGAAATAGAATTAGACCCGTCAAGTAGCCAAATCAACCCTATCAAACAATCAGAAGCAGTAACTGATCATAGATTAGTTGAGTTATGGGGTGCAAACGCAGCTGTTAATATAAAACTAACAAAAGATCTCGTATTCAAAACCTCCGCTACTTATAATACAACCAATACCCGAAGAGATGTATTCTACGGTGAAGATTCAAGTCAAGCTTACAGAACAGGTGGAGTTTATGGAAATACTCAAATGCAAAAAGACCTTCGTTGGCAAAGTAGTAATACACTGACATACAAAAAGAAAATTAATAAAATCCATGCCCTTGATGTCATGCTTGGACATGAGTTCTCATATAGAAGTAACGAGTATTTAAAAGGTGAAGCCAGAGATTTCCCGGTCAATTTAGGAAATGACAATTTAGGAATGGGAGCTACGCCTAGTATAGTAACAACATATAAAGAAGAAAACAAACGATTGTCTTTCTTTGCCCGTGGACAATACAATCTGAACAATCGCTATTTATTAACTGCTACTATCCGTGCAGATGGTTCGACTGTATTCTCAACAAACAACAAATGGGGTGTATTTCCTGCATTCTCTGCTGCATGGCGTATATCTGAAGAGAAATTTATGAAGAACATCACGCCTGTTTCCAATCTGAAATTGCGTCTCGGATGGGGTACAGTAGGTAACGACCGTATTGCCAACTATCTTTCTATGGATTTATATACCATGGGGAAATATGGTATAGGCAATAAACAAACGACTGTACTTTATCCTAAACAACTCGCAAATAAAGATTTGAGATGGGAAGGCTCAACAACCACGAATTTAGGTATTGATTTAGGCCTTTTCAATAACCGTGTTAGTGTAACTGCCGACTTTTTTATAAAAAACACAAAAGACTTATTACTGGCACAGGAATTAGCTTATGTTAGTGGATTTGGTCAACAATGGAAAAATGTCGGTAAAGTTCAAAATAAAGGTATTGAATTAAGTTTAAATACTACCAACATACAGACCCGTGATTTCAACTGGCAAACAGACTTCAATATTTCTTTTGTAAGAAATAAAGTTAAGTCTTTGCAGGAAGGAGCATCAGAGATACTTTCTGCAACGAAATTTAATACAAACTTCAAAGGATACGACTATGTCTCATATGTAGGTCAATCATTAGGTCAGATGTATGGATATGTATTTGACGGAGTGTATCAGAATTCTGATTTTAACCAAACACCAAGTGGAATGGTATTGAAACCTGGAATCACGGATATCAGTAATCATGCAGGTGAAGCCGTTCGCCCCGGAATGGTAAAATATAAGGATATAGATGGTGATGGTGTGATAACAGAGAATGACCGTACGGTTATCGGTAATGGTCAACCTAAATGGTATGGTGGTATTACCAACACTTTCAAATATAAAGGAGTCGATTTTAGCTTCTTATTCCAATTCAGTTATGGTAACGATGTGTATAACGCAACACGTATGTTCAGTACTCAATCACAAGACGAACGTGCCAACCAACTGAAAGAAGTAGCAGACCGATGGACTCCGACACATGCTTCTAACCGCGTACCTGCCCTTGATGGATATGTTAAGTATGAACTGTATTCACGCTTCATAGAAGATGGTTCATTCCTGCGATTAAAAAACATAACATTAGGATATACTTTACCTGCGAAATGGACGAAAAAAGCATATATCAACCGTGTACGTGTTTATACTACCGCACAAAACCTATTCTGTATCACCAAATATACAGGATACGATCCGGAAGTCAACATGAAAAACAGTCCGTTAATGCCCGGATTCGACTGGGGAGCTTATCCTAAGAGCAAAGCTTTTACATTTGGTGTCGAAGTTCAATTTTAAATAAAAGCAAAGACAATGAAAAATCTTAAATATTATATTCTCACATTAGCTTGTATATTAGGTTTTACATCTTGTTCTTTAGATGAAACCAATTATACAGAAGTAGGAAAAGATAATTATATGAAGGATGCATCAGAAGCACAAAATGTACTTCTGGGAATATATCGTAATATGATAGATGAAGGAATGTACAAGTACAATTTATCACTATTATTTACAATTCCTACTGATATAGCGAAAGGACCGGGGAATTCAACAGATGGTCTTCGTTTAGTACCAGCAAATGCATATGGTAGCAATCAAAGTGACGTACAATTAACGTGGGCAAGCCTATATGCCGGGGTCTATTGTGCAAACGACTTCCTTGAAGCATTACAGCAGAAAATACAAACTTATGATGAAAAGAACTATAAGTTAGCAGTAATATATATGGCAGAAGCACGTGCCTTACGCGCCCTTCATTATTTTGAATTAGTACGTTGGTTCAGAAATATAGCTTTAATAACAAATACAAGCCAATCCTACTTGCCACCTTCTGAATATACTCAAGCAAATCCGATAGATGTATATAAATACATTGAAGAAGATCTGCTATATGCAATCGACAATCTGCCCTATGCAGTAGACGACAATTTACGTTCAAACAGCAGCTTCCGCCTTTCAAAAGGTTCAGCACTAGGATTGTTAACCAAAGTGTATGCAACATGGGCAAGCGAAGATGATACTAAATGGGAAAAAGCAGCTCAAACTGCGAAAGTTTTAATTGAATCAGGAAAACATCATCTTTTAAGCGAATATGATCAACTCTGGAAAAACACTTGTAATGGAATTTGGGATCCTGCAGAAAGTTTAATTGAAATTAGCTTCTATGCTCCAAACTCATCAGTAAACTCATATGGTCGTATTGGAAAATGGAATGGCGTATCTGCCACAGGAATTAGAAGCGGGCGAAATGCAGGAAACTGGAGAGTTATACCGACTTTCCTACGCGACTGGAAAGACCGTGATAAAGATCTAAGAGCATATATTTCTGTGGCAGACTACAATTATACCGGAGGAAGCAAAAGAGGGGTTATCAAAGACCAACCTAACATAACTTTTGAAGATATAATCAAAGATGATGCCAAAGATAGCCAAAGAAAAACTTATGTTGATGGAATGTTCCCTGCTAAATGGGACACAGAATTATATGTTAGTGACGAAAACTACTTAATTGATCAAAATTATTCCAATATCAATTGGTATGTACTGAGATACGCAGACGTATTGTTACTTTACGCTGAAGCATTGAACGAATGGAAAGGTAGCCCCACTCCCGAAGCCTATACTGCTATTAATATGGTACGTCGACGTGGTTTCGGTACAGATGTCAATACCCCAAATAGCCAAGCTGATTTATCAGGATTGGATGGAACTGCATTCCGAAAAGCAGTACGTGACGAGCGTGCTTATGAATTAGCATTCGAAGGACATCGCCGTCAAGATTTGATCCGTTGGGGAATCTACTATGATGCTATTCAAAACACACAATCAGAGTTATCCAGTTGGTGTCAATCATTAGGAACCCTTTATATTTGTTCACAATATACACAAAAGAATAAACATGAGTTACTTCCTATCCCACTGCGTGACATGTCATTGCTCAAACAGTTTGATCAAAATCCAGGCTGGGGAAAATAAGTAATTTCTCTTTAAAATAAAAGGTTTAATCCTCTCCAATATGCCCCTAACCAAGGCGTATTGGAGAATATTAAAACCTTTTTCAACAAAATCGAAACTGGAAGAGCAGGGTTCAAACACCTTTTGGACAATCCTGCAACGCAAAGTCAAGCCTTTCCGCTACTTTTGTATCAGTTACAAAACTTCTAAAAACAATCACTTAAAATGAATAACATGAAAAAGAAACTTGTTCTCTTTGCTTCGGTTACTATCGCACTCGCATCGTGCCAGACAGCTCCAAAGGAAGACTACAGTTGGATTAAAAAAGGACTGGATGTAGCTTCTGCACAATTACAACTTTCAGCAGAAGAAGTTGACGGTACAGGTCAGCTCCCACGTTCCATCCGTACTGGTTATGACATGAATTTCCTTTGCCGCCAGTTGGAAAGAGATTCACTGACATTTAAAGATTCACTTCGCGCACAACCGACCGCAGAACAATTGGGCAAACGCCGTCTTTGTGGCGTTCATGACTGGACAAGCGGTTTCTTCCCCGGCTCTTTGTGGTACGCATACGAGCTGACAGGAAACGACACACTGAAAGCGGAAGCTATTCAATATACTAATCTTCTGAATCCGGTACGCTATTATAAAGGTACACACGATTTAGGGTTTATGATTAACTGTAGTTATGGTAACGCAGAGCGTCTTGCACCCAATGACACTATCGCAGCAGTGATGAGAGAAACAGCCGACAATCTGTGCGGACGTTTCAACGATTCTATCGGTGCTATCCGTTCTTGGGATTTCGGTACATGGAACTTCCCGGTTATCATTGACAATATGATGAATCTTGACCTGCTGTTCAACGTAGCCAAAGCAACGGGTGACAGCAGATATAAAGATGTTGCCATCAAACATGCCATGACTACCATGCACAATCACTTCCGTCCCGACTATACCTGCTGGCATGTAGTGAGCTACAACAACGACGGAACTGTTGAACGCAAGCAAACTCACCAAGGTAAGAACGATGATTCTTCATGGGCACGCGGTCAAGCATGGGCTGTATATGGCTACACAGCTTGTTACCGTGAAACAAACGACAGCACTTTCCTGAACTTCGCTATCAAAGTAGCTGATATGATTATGGATCGCGTAAAAACAGACGATGCTATCCCCTACTGGGATTACGATGCTCCTGTGACTGAAGAAACTCCGCGTGATGCATCTGCCGCTTCTGTCACCGCTTCTGCCTTGATTGAACTAAGCACAATGGTTCCTGATGGTAAGAAATACCTGGATTATGCTGAAAAAATTCTGAAGAGTTTGTCAAGTGATGCATACCTGGCAAAAGTCGGCGACAACCAGGGATTCATCCTGATGCACTCTGTAGGTTCACTGCCTAACGGTTCTGAAATTGACACTCCGCTGAATTATGCTGACTACTACTATTTGGAAGCATTGAAGAGATTCATGGACTTGAAAGGCATCAACTACAAAAATATCTAAGACATAAAATCATAATACCGAATCTATCATGAATAAAATTTTAAAGTATATCCTTTTGCTGGCAATTGCTTGTTTTGCAGGTAAAGTTAGCGCCCAGGAGTTGAAAAGCGAAGTATTTTCACTTCTCAACCTCGATTACCCGGGACTGGAAAAAGTAAAAGCCTTGCATCAGGAAGGTAAAGACGAAGATGCCGCAAAAGCATTGCTCGACTACTACCGTGCACGCACCAACGTGAAAACTCCGGATATTAACCTGAAAAAAGTTACTATCGGCAAAGAAGAACAGCAGTGGGCAGACGACGCACTGAAGCATACCTTCTTCGTTCACAAAGGTTATCAGCCTTCTTACAATTACGGAGAAGACATCAACTGGCAATACTGGCCGGTAAAAGACAACGAACTTCGCTGGCAGCTTCACCGTCACAAATGGTTCACTCCGATGGGTAAGGCTTACCGTGTATCCGGTGACGAGAAATACGCCAAAGAATGGGCACACCAATACATCGACTGGATTAAAAAGAATCCGTTGGTGAAGATGGACAAGAAAGAATATGAAATGGTAAGCAACGGAAAAATCAAAGGTGAAGTAGAAAATGTACGTTTCGCATGGCGTCCACTGGAAGTGAGCAACCGTCTGCAAGACCAGACTTCACAGTTCCAGTTGTTCCTGCCTTCTCCTTCTTTCACTCCGGACTTCCTGACTGAATTCCTAGTGAACTACCACAAACATGCCGTACATATCTTAGGTAACTACTCCGACAAGGGTAATCACCTGTTGTTTGAAGCTCAGCGTATGATTTATGCAGGCGCTTTCTTCCCGGAATTCAAAGATGCTCCGGCTTGGAGAAAGAGTGGTATCGATATCCTGAACCGTGAAATTCACGTACAGGTATATGAAGACGGCGGTCAGTTTGAGCTCGACCCTCACTATCACCTTGCTGCTATCAATATTTTCTGCAAAGCATTAGGAATTGCAGATGTAAACGGATTCCGCAAGGAATTCCCGCAAGATTATCTGGATACAATCGAAAGCATGATTATGTTCTATGCAAACATTTCTTTCCCGGATTACACAAACCCATGTTTCAGCGACGCCAAGTTGACAACTAAGAAAGAAATGGTGAAGAACTACAAAGCGTGGAGTAAACTGTTCCCGAAAAACCAGGCTATCAAGTACTTTGCAACAGAAGGTAAAGAGGGCGCATTGCCGGATTATATGTCTAAGGGATTCCTGAAATCAGGTTTCTTCGTATTCCGTAATTCCTGGGGAATGGATGCTACTCAAATGGTAGTAAAAGCAGGTCCGAAAGCATTCTGGCACTGTCAGCCGGACAACGGTACATTCGAACTTTGGTTCAATGGCAAGAACTTGTTCCCGGATTCCGGTTCGTATGTATATGCAGGCGAAGGCGAAGTGATGGAACAACGCAACTGGCATCGTCAGACTTGTGTACACAACACTGTAACCCTGAACAACAAGAATCTGGATACAACAGAATCAGTTACCAAACTGTGGCAGCCGGAAGGTGCCATCCAGACTTTGGTTACCGAAAACCCGAGTTACAAGAACTTGAAGCATCGTCGTTCCGTATTCTTCGTTGATAACACTTACTTTGTAATTGTGGACGAAATGGCAGGCAGCGCCAAAGGTTCTATCAATCTTCATTACCAAATGCCGAAAGGCGAAATCGCCAACAGCCGCGAAGACATGACATTCCTTACTCAGTTTGAGGATGGAAGCAACATGAAACTGCAATGTTTCGGTCCTGACGGTATGAGCATGAAGAAAGAACCGGGATGGTGTTCAACTGCTTACCGCAAACGTTACAAACGTATGAACGTATCATTCAACGTAAGAAAAGACGGAGAAGAAGCTGTACGTTATATCACTGTCATCTATCCTGTTAAGAAAAGCGCAGATGCCCCTAAATTTGCTGCTAAATTCAAGAACAAAGCGTTCGATGAAAACGGATTGGAAGTAGAAGTGAAAGTAAATGGAAAGAAACAGTCACTAAAATATAAACTCTGATAAAAAGACATTGATCAATGTCCATCAGAGCGTAGCGAAGAATCTCCTCTCTACGTTATAAAGAGAGGAGATTTTTCGTCACTACGCATCCCCTGAATGACAGTCATATCCGGCTATTATTCGTTTATTAGTATCACATTCTCCTCAAAAAGACTCTTTATTATGAGAAACTATCCCTCTACCCTACTCCTTCCATTGGCTGCATTAAGCCTTGCTTCCTGCGGCAATCAGAAGAAAGAAGAAACTAAACGACCGAACATCATCTTTATGATGACGGACGACCATACCACCCAAGCCATGTCCTGCTATGGCGGAAACTTGATTCAGACTCCCAACATGGATCGGATTGCCAACGAAGGTATCCGTTTCGACAACTGTTATGCAGTCAACGCCCTCTCCGGCCCTTCACGTGCTTGTATCCTTACCGGTAAATTCAGTCATGAAAATGGTTTCACCGATAACGCAAGTACATTCAACGGTGACCAGCAGACATTCCCCAAGCTTCTCCAACAAGCCGGATACCAGACTGCCATGATTGGTAAATGGCATCTTATCAGTGAACCGCAAGGGTTCGATCATTGGAGCATCCTTAGCGGTCAGCATGAACAGGGAGATTACTACGACCCTGACTTTTGGGAAGACGGCAAGCATATCGTAGAAAAAGGATATGCGACGGATATTATCACTGATAAAGCCATTGAATTTCTCGAAGGCCGGGATAAGAACAAACCGTTCTGTATGATGTATCACCAGAAAGCTCCGCATCGTAACTGGATGCCTGCTCCCCGTTACCTGGGTATCTTCAACAATACTACTTTCCCCGAGCCCGCCAACCTATTCGACGATTACGAAGGACGCGGAAGGGCAGCGCGCGAACAGGATATGTCCATCGAGCACACGCTGACCGATGATTGGGATCTCAAGCTACTGACCCGCGAAGAGATGTTGAAAGATACGACAAACCGTCTTTACAGCGTATATAAGCGTATGCCTGCCGAAGTACAGGACAAATGGGATTCTGTATATGCACAACGTATCGCAGAATATCGCAAAGGCGACCTGAAAGGCAAAGCATTAATCAGTTGGAAATATCAACAGTATATGCGCGACTATCTGGCTACTACATTAGCAGTAGATGAAAATATCGGCCGACTGATGAATTATCTTGAAAAAATCGGTGAACTGGACAACACAATCATTGTCTACACTTCCGACCAGGGTTTCTTCCTCGGCGAACACGGCTGGTTTGACAAACGCTTCATGTATGAAGAATGTCAGCGTATGCCGCTTATCATCCGCTATCCGAAGGCTATCAAGGCAGGAAGCACAAGCAACGCCATCAGCATGAACGTAGACTTTGCCCCTACTTTCCTCGACTTTGCCGGAGTGGAAATCCCGTCTGATATCCAAGGCGCATCCTTGAAACCGATATTGGCAAACGAAGGCAAAACTCCCTCCGACTGGCGAAAGGCTGCTTATTACCATTACTACGAATATCCGGCTGAACATTCCGTAAAACGTCATTACGGTATCCGTACCCAGGATTTCAAACTTATCCATTTCTACAACGATATAGATGAATGGGAAATGTACGACATGAAAGCCGACCCGAGAGAAATGAACAACGTCTTCGGTAAACCGGAATATGCAGAAAAACAAAAAGAATTGATGCAACTCCTTCAGGATACCCAAAAACAATATAACGACAGCGACCCCGATGAAAAAGAGAAAGTCCTTTTCAAAGGAGACCGTCGACAAATGAAAAACAGATAAACTAATTACTAAAACCATGGATAGAAGAAAGTTTTTAAAAAACACAGGCTGGTCTTTCCTCGGATTGGCAGCTTCAGGCAGTTTACTAGGTTCTTGTGCACCAGGAAGCAAGGATGCCAAGAAAATCATGCCATCGGCAAGCAACCTCAAAATGTATTGGGGTGACTTACACAACCACTGTAACATCACATACGGACACGGCGACATGCGCGATGCTTTTGAAGCAGCGAAAGGACAATTGGATTTTGTAAGTGTAACCCCTCATGCCATGTGGCCGGATATTCCCGGAGCAGATGACCCTCGTCTGAAATGGGTAATCGACTACCACACGGGGGCTTTCAAACGTCTGCGTGAAGGCGGTTACGAGAAATATGTAAAAATGACGAATGAGTACAACAAGGAAGGTGAATTCCTGACTTTCGTAGGATACGAAGCTCATAGCATGGAACATGGCGACCATGTCGCACTGAACTACGACCTGGATGCGCCGCTTGTAGAATGTACTTCTATCGAAGACTGGAAAGAAAAAGCTAAAGGACACAAAGTATTCGTTACTCCGCACCACATGGGTTATCAGGGCGGTTATCGCGGTTACAACTGGAATTGCTTTACTGAAGGTGACATTACTCCCTTCGTAGAAATGTATTCCCGCCACGGTCTGGCAGAAAGCGACCAGGGAGACTATCCTTATCTGCATGATATGGGCCCCCGTCAATGGGAAGGAACTATCCAGTACGGTCTTGAACTAGGTAACAAATTCGGTATTATGGCTTCCACCGACCAGCACTCCGGTTATCCGGGAAGTTATGGCGACGGACGTATCGGCGTACTGGCTCCGTCACTGACCCGTGACGCTATCTGGGAAGCACTCCGCACCCGTCACGTATGCGCTGCGACAGGTGATAAGATCCTTATAGATTTCCGTCTGAACGATGCTCTTATGGGAGATGTAGTCCGTGGCAACAGCCGTCGCATCTATCTGAACGTAACAGGTGAAAGCTGTATCGACTATGTAGATATTGTTAAGAACGGCCAGATTCTGGCTCGCATGAACGGCCCGTTGACTCCGGTTGCCCCGGAAGGCGATACGGTACGTTGCAAGGTTAAAGTGGATTTCGGTTGGAACCGTGAAGAGCAATACGTACATTGGCAAGGCAAATTGTCATTAGACAAAGGACAGCTCCATAGCGTGACTCCTTGTTTCCGTGGCGCAGCCTTCACTTCTCCTCAGGAAGGTGAGACTGAATTCCACACACACGTCAACCGTATATTGTCTGTTGGCGACAAGGAAACCGAACTGGATATGTATAGCAGCAAGAATCCGAATACGACAACTGCGGCTATGCAAGCTGTAATTCTTGACGTGGAGATGCCGAAAGACGGTAAGATTATCGCAGAGTTCAACGGCAAGAAGTTTGAACATACATTGGGCGAACTGCTTGAAGGTTCACGTTCACACTTTATGATAGGCTGGTTGAGCGAAGCAATCCTCTTCAACCGTGCCATGCCGGAAAGCTGCTTTACAGTAGAACACTATATGGAAGACAAAGAGCCTCAACGCGATACGGATTATTACTATGTACGCGCCCGCCAACGTGACGGACAATGGGCTTGGAGTTCACCGATTTGGGCAGAAAGAGTGTGATTTTCAAGTATTAAATATTACTTAGTGATATGGAAAAAGAATACGCTATAGGAATTGACCTTGGCGGAACTTCTGTGAAATACGCCCTTATTGATAATGAAGGCGTATTTCATTTTCAAGGGAAGTTACCGTCGAAAGCCGATGTATCAGCCGAAGCTGTCATCGGGCAGTTGGTTGCCGCCATCAATGAAGTGAAAGCTTTTGCATCAAAGCAAGAGTTCAAGATTGACGGTATAGGAATCGGGACACCGGGTATCGTGGATTGTACGAACCGCATCGTTTTGGGTGGAGCGGAAAACATCAAAGGATGGGAGAATCTGCATTTGGCAGACCGCATTGAAACAGAAACCGGAATCCCTGCTTTATTGGGAAATGATGCCAATCTGATGGGATTGGGCGAAACCATGTACGGAGCCGGTCAGGGCGCCACTCATGTTGTTTTCCTAACCGTAGGAACGGGTATCGGTGGCGCAGTGGTTATCGACGGTAAACTGTTCAATGGTTATGCCAATCGGGGAACGGAATTGGGACATGTGCCTTTAATTGCCAATGGTGAACCTTGTGCCTGTGGTTCTGTCGGCTGTCTGGAACATTATGCTTCGACTTCGGCTTTGGTACGCCGTTTCAGCCAGCGAATAGCGGAAGCGGGTATCTCTTATCCGAATGACGAAATCAACGGAGAACTGATTGTCCGCCTTTACAAAGAGGGCGACAGCATTGCCACCGAATCACTGGAAGAACATTGTGATTTTCTGGGACATGGAATTGCCGGATTTATCAATATCTTCAGCCCGCAAAAGGTTGTAATCGGCGGCGGACTTTCTGAAGCCGGAGACTTCTATATCCGGAAAGTCAGTGAGAAAGCTCACCGCTATGCCATCTCCGACTGTGCCGTGAATACGGAAATCATGGCTGCCGGCTTAGGCAACAAAGCCGGAAGTATCGGAGCCGCCTCACTTGTATTTACTCAATTTTCCGCTCCCAATCTAATTAAATTATGAAAAGAAATTTAGGAATGCTGGCGCTGATTATGGCGTTCTGGTTCACCATCTCATTTATTACTAATATCCTGGGACCACTCATTCCGGACATTATTCACAATTTCAACCTGAGCGATCTGGCGATGGCGGGATTTATCCCGACTTCTTTTTTCCTGGCTTACGCCATCATGTCCATCCCTGCCGGACTGCTGATCGACCGTTTCGGTGAAAAGCCCGTACTATTCGGCGGATTCCTGATGCCGTTTATCGGAACTATCCTCTTTGCCTGCATGCACACATATCCGATATTACTGGCTTCTTCTTTTATCATCGGACTGGGAATGGCTATGTTGCAAACCGTATTGAATCCGCTTCAACGCACCGTAGGCGGAGAGGAAAACTACGCATTCGTCGCCGAACTGGCACAATTCATGTTTGGAATCGCTTCCTTCCTGAGCCCATTGGTATATACATACCTGATTCGGGAACTCGATCCTGTGACTTATACGGCCGGAAAAGGTTTCTTTATTGATTTGCTGGCCGATGTCACTCCGAGAGAAATGCCCTGGGTATCTCTTTACTGGTTGTTTGCCTTGATTCTGCTAGTCATGTTGATTGCTGTCAGCGTATCCCGCTTCCCGAAAATCGAATTGAAAGAAGACGAGAAAAGCGGTTCAAAAGATTCATATCTGGCATTATTCAAGCAGAAATATGTATGGCTGTTCTTTCTGGGAATCTTCTGCTATGTGAGCACGGAACAGGGAACTTCTATCTTTATGAGTACGTTTCTCGAACAATATCACGGGGTAAATCCTCAAACTGACGGCGCACAGGCAGTGAGCTATTTTTGGGGCTTGATGACTGCCGGATGCCTGGTAGGTATGGTGTTACTGAAACTGATTGACAGCAAGCGATTGTTACAACTCTCCGGAGTATTGACTATTGTATTGTTGCTCTCTGCGCTGTTCGGAAGCAAGGAAGTATCATTAATTGCTTTTCCTGCTATCGGGTTCAGCATTTCGATGATGTTTTCTATCGTATTCTCACTGGCATTGAACTCAGCATCGCAACATCACGGTTCCTTTGCCGGTATCCTGTGTTCGGCAATCGTAGGCGGAGCAGGCGGCCCGATGATTGTCAGTACGATAGCGGATGCTACTTCCCTTCGTACAGGTATGCTGTTCATCCTCGTTTTTGCAGGATACATTACCTTTATCGGTTTTTGGGCTCGCCCGTTGATCAACAATAAGACAGTGAAACTGAAAGAGCTGTTTAAAAAAGTATGATTATGAAACAACGAACCTATATTCTCCTATTGTTCTCTCTCTTGCTGTCTGCAAACGGATATGCGCAAAAGGGCATCATGCATCCAAGTCAACAGACACTGATGCACGAAGTCCGCGAAACGCCTTCCCCACTGGATGGACAGCATATTGCAGTCAATCCCCCACGCTTTATGTGGCCGGACAAATTTCCTCACCTTGGTGCCGTACTTGACGGTGTAGAAGAAGAGGACTTCAAACCGGAAGTGACTTACCGCATCCGTATTGCACGCGATCCGGAATTTAAGTCTGAGGTGATTACTGCCGAAAGGAAGTGGGCTTTCTTCAATCCTTTCAAATTGTTCGAGAAAGGGAAATGGTATTGGCAACATGCCTATGTAGATAAAAACGGCAAAGAAGAGTGGTCGCCTGTTTATCATTTCTATGTAGATGACCAGACACGTACTTTCAACCCGCCTTCACTACAAGAAGTATTGACTAAATTACCCCAAAACCACCCCCGTATTCTGCTCGATGCCAACGACTGGGATAACATTATCGAACGGAATAAGAATAATCCGGAAGCACAGGCGTATATCACGAAGGCAAACAAATGCCTGAATCATCCGCTGAAACATTTGGAAGAAGAGATTGATACGACACAGGTTGTCAAACTGACAAATATTGTGCAGTATCGTTCTGCCCTGATTCGTGAAAGCCGGAAGATTGTAGACCGCGAAGAAGCGAATATCGAAGCAATGGTACGTGCTTATTTGCTGACTAAAGATGAGGTGTATTATAAAGAGGGTGTCAAACGCCTTTCCGAAATCCTTTCATGGAAAAACAGTAAATACTTTGCAGGGGACTTCAACCGTTCCACTATCCTGTCTATGAGTACTTCGGCTTATGACGCATGGTATAACCTGCTGACACCGGAAGAAAAAAAGCTACTTTTAGGAACTATCCGCGACAACGGCAAGAAGTTCTATCACGAATACGTCAACCATCTTGAAAATCGTATTGCGGACAATCATGTCTGGCAAATGACTTTCCGTATTCTGAATATGGCGGCCTTTGCTACGTACGGAGAACTCCCGATGTCTTCTACCTGGGTAGATTATTGCTACAATGAATGGGTATCCCGTCTGCCGGGACTTAACACCGACGGTGGATGGCACAACGGTGATTCTTATTTCCATGTCAATCTCCGTACATTAATTGAAGTTCCCGCTTTCTACTCACGTATCAGCGGATTCGATTTTTTTGCCGACCCTTGGTATAATAATAACGCACTTTATGTTATTTACCAGCAACCGCCTTTCTCGAAATCTGCCGGACAAGGTAACTCACATGAAACGAAGATGAAACCGAATGGTACACGAGTAGGTTACGCAGACGCATTGGCGCGTGAATGTAACAACCCTTGGGCAGCCGCTTATGCACGCACGATATTGGAAAAAGAACCGGATATTATGAAGAAAACATTCTTAGGAAAATCCGGTGACCTTACCTGGTATCGCTGTACTACCAAAAAGTCTTTGCCTGAAGAGGAACACTCATTGGCAGAACTTCCCATGGCAAAAGTATTCAACGAAACGGGAATTGCAACAATGCATACTTCTCTGGGAGATATAGCCAAGAACGCAATGCTTTCATTCCGCTCCAGTCCTTACGGCTCTACTTCTCATGCGCTTGCCAATCAGAATGCTTTCAACACATTCTATGATGGAAAAGCAATCTTCTACAGCAGCGGACACCGTACCGGATTCACGGACGATCATTGTATGTATTCCTATCGTAACACACGTGCGCACAATAGTATCCTGGTCAACGGAATGACACAGAAAATCGGGACAGAAGGATACGGATGGATTCCACGCTGGTATGAAGGGGAAAAGATTTCATATATGGTCGGAGATGCTTCCAACGCTTATGGCAAAGTGACTTCTCCCCTATGGCTGAAACGCGGTGAACTGTCCGGCACTCAGTACACGCCTGAAAAAGGTTGGGACGAGAACAAAGTAGACATGTTCCGCCGCCACATCATCCAATTGGGGACTACCGGAGTGTACGTAATCTATGATGAACTGGAAGGAAAAGAAGCTGTGACATGGAGTTATCTTCTGCATACGGTAGAACTTCCTATGGAAATGCAGGAACTACCTGATGAGGTAAAAGTTACCGGAAAGAATAAGGCCGGCGGTATATCCGTTGCTCATCTGTTCAGTTCAGCCAAGACAGAACAAGCTATTGTAGATACTTTCTTCTGTGCTCCTACCAACTGGAAGAATGTGACGAATGCTCAGGGAAAAGCCCTGAAATATCCTAATCATTGGCATTTCTCCTCTACAACTGTTCCTTGCAAAACCGCCCGCTTCTTAACGGTTATGGACACACACGGGAACAACCGTTCGGACATGGAAGTGATTCGTAAATGCAATACCGTACAGGTAGGCAATTGGGTTATCACTTGTAATCTGACAGATAAAGGAAAGGCCGCTATCAGTGTCACCAATAAGGCTGAAAAGGTTTCCTTAAATTATGACGCAGGTAAAAAGGAAGGTGCGACGATTGTAACTGACCAGGTGGAAGGTAAACAAGTCAGCAAAATTCTGACGGACTATTTACCTGATTTTGAGATATAAGATAATAGTATTCAAATGAAAACAGGAGAGCTTATTATCACTCTCCTGTTTTTCCTATTCTTTCCTTTTTCAAAGTTCCTTCAATTCAATGGCTACGCATTCTTCACTATATCCGTAAAATCAGACCAGTTTTCTACTTTGTAACCTCTAATATCACGGACAGATTTTTTAAACCAATCTATTTTAGACAAGTCCATGATCGCTTTAATTACATTTCCCAAATCATCACTTTCGGTTAGATAAGTACTACCTTGCACCCAGTTAAAGCCATTTCGTCTTAAAACTTCCTTTATTTCAAAATAAGCATTATTGTAAGGTTCACCATAATGCTTTTTGAGATTCGAAATGACCATATCGAAACTTATTGCAAACATTCCTCTTCTTTTAGTGGTTTAAACAAATCTTCCTGCCCGAAAAAGATAACTCCCTCATCTGTCTTTGCAGAGATGACAATGCCAATAAAGGGATTGTTTTCAACCTCTATCACCGTTGCCGGCGTCCAGTCGGCAAGCATAGTCAAATCGGGTGATACTAATACTTTGTCTCCTACTTTCATAACGAGTTACCATTTAATTTATAAGAACAAAGATAAGTACTTAAATTTGCACAAACAAGTATTTTATGGATTATTACCCAACCAACATTCAACAATCGGCTGTTCATGCAAATAATCAGGCATACACATACCGGTAGTTGCTCCCATATAGGTGGGATCTGAAATTGAATAATATGCCCCTTTATACATATAACCACTTCCTCCAACCGGATGAGATAGTTTGACAGCAACACATTCATGCCCGGGATATTTAATTAAATGACAATCAAGCCCCAGTACATGTCTTAGCAAGTAAGCATAAAAAACAGCACGGTCTTCACAATCACATTGAGGATAATAAAGTAGTTCTTCCATAAAGAAAGGTTTCTCATAACCAAACTGTTGCCTATCTGTAGCATATCGAAATCCGTATTGAACAAATCTCAAAATAGCATTGACGGCATCCAGTTCATTCATATCACTTACCTGCAATTTGAGTTGTCCGACAATCCGGTTGCGCAATCCCGGTTGGAGAACAGACTTTGCATAACAAACAACGGACATTTGAGGATAATCAGACAACATTTTCATCAATGTTTCAGATACTGCACCGTCGATAGTCAACCTTCCATCCGTGATACTAAATTCCTTCGTTTCATTTACAGGCAAAGCGACAGGATTTCTAAATATCAAATCTACCACTCTACCATTATTAATATTCTCCGGTATTTCACAAGTCGAAACAATAGGTGTCTCTTCTTTCTGTCCTTTTTGCAAATCAAAATAGATATAATACTTTTCACCATTTATCTTAATAAACGGACATCCATACACCATTTGATTAAAAGGTATCAATAAAACAAACTGCTTTGCATCAGTAATGCCCAAACGTACATTATATCCCAAATGAACTAATAAGAAATGGATAAGTGCCATACGTGTTTCTACCGTAGTCTCACCAAAATCCTGTCTCACACAATACCGCACAAAATCAATCTTTAACCAATCATTAAAACCATAAATAGATGTAACGGATTGCACTTCAGACATCCATTCGGATCCAAAATGCTTTTTTTGTAACCGCTTCCAATAAGAAGCAACATCCGATGGAGAGCAGGAACCCAACACTTCCGCCTTCTCCAATTGTGGCAATTCAATTTCCAGATCATAAAAGATGTATACCTTTCTCTTATTCAAAGGCAAATGAGAAAACGATTTTAGTGGAACAACTGTATCATCCAATGAAACAGCGTCCGCAGCAGGAGCAACGTAAGGCTGCCAAATAACAGGCGATACTGATTTCCAAGAAAAGTCCACCTGTGGCATCCATTCAGGTTTAGGAGCCACAGTAGATATTTCTCCTTTAAAACTCTGAAATGATTTCCACACACCTTTCAAGTAGTCCGAATACTCGTCAAGCACACTATTTCGATGAATATCATAATGCGTTAGGACTTCTTTACGATACTCTTCAAATGACTGCTTTTTTCCCTGTTGAGCACCTGCTGTAATCATATAAATGGATAAAGTAAGTCCCACTAAAATCCGTTTTCCTTTCATTACAAACTTATTTATTCCTGTGCCTTAAATCCCTCTTTAATAAAGTCACTTATTTTACCTGCATACTTTTGTGCAGCCACAGATTCTTTCATTGCATTTTCATATGCACGTATACGTGCTTTTGTTGCCGCACTTTCACTGGCAACAAAATAACTTTGCATTTCAAATGTCCCATCCCCATTTTCACGGATAACAGTAAAGCTCGGTTCCAGCTCACCTTTTATTTCCTTTTCTACTTCACGTTCGTAAGCAGCATAAAAGTGTTCAAATTCACTAGTCCCTTCTGTCCCGTCACCGGAAATGTCTGAAACGACGCGCCCCTTTACATGACTGCCGGCTTTTTGTGCATAAGTAATTACGGCATTATTATATGCCATCTGCACACCTACGTTCTTGGATTTGAACTTTGATGCTACCCCAAGAACTTCTACCGCATCATCTCCCATCGTAGAAAGTCTGTCGAAATGTTTCAACAGCACCACGTCTGCACTTCGGGATGAGCCATAAATTTTCCAGTTTCCTTGTTTCAACTCTTTCTGTTTTGCTTTAAATTCTTTCTTTAAAGCTTTTTCCAATGCTTTATTCTGAGCATGAAGCTCAGTTGCTGATACTATTACTAATAGTGTCAACAAAAACGCAATAATCTTTTTCATAATTCTGTCATTCTTCTAATATTTAACATATTTGGGACCTACCGTTACAGTACCTTGCGACGTAGTAATATACGCACCAACATAACAATAATTTTTCTCTATTCCATCTTGACCACCATTCATCCAACCATCGACCACTTCCGACTTTACCCGTTCTCCAGTATGATATGTTACACTCTCATTATATCCATAAAAGAAACCGGCTTCCAGGATAGGTAAATCATCTTCATGCTGTTCCACTCTACATGAAGCCCAAAAAATTCCATCATTAAACTCCACACTTAAATCCACCGGAATCGGAACAGGTCTTTCACTATCCCCACTCCAATCGAACGGTTTTTCCGAGCATCCTACATAAATTATAGAAGCCAAAACAAACAATAATAGTCTAATATATTTCTTACACATAATCATAGTTTTTTAATATCAAATTATTTATTTTCTTTATCCCACAAGTCTGTAAATACATCTTTTCGGAAAATGCCTTTCGTCTCCTTATTTTCATTCAATCGTTTACAAAGAGCTTGCAATACTTCATCCTTCTTCAGTTTCAAGGTTATATATACCGTATATTTCCCCTTTTTTTCCTGAACAACATTTTCGTCAGCAATCTCAACATTCTGCAACAGCATGCCAACGGTCATTCTTGTCTCCGTCATAAATTCATCAACAGACTTTCCCGTTTCACTATTGTGCTCAATATAACCCTTCGTTACATTTTTCACTTTACCGTTCACCATCGTTGCCAATGTATTTTTAGCAAAAATCAACGCTTTCTGACGGGCTGAAAGTACAGAAGAAGTAGTAGCACTTTGAATGGCTGTAAAATACGCCTTATCTTCCAAACCTTTTAACACATATGAATTATACGCCACACTCCAAAACACGAATAATAAAAAGCACTTCATTCTACTTTCCTATTTAAGTTATCTACAATCAAGTCGACTACACTCACCTGCAAATCCGGTTTCCGAATCCGATTCTGTTGTAGCCACAAAGCAAACTGACGCGAAGTTATCGAAGGTAACTCACTATATCCTTTAGGAAGATCATTTCTTCCGGCATCTCCCATTGTAAAAAAGAAATCTTTTGTAAAAGGAGTTTCCGAAAAGAGATAATAAACGCGAATAGCATCATATTCCCTGTCTGTCAATAGTTCAAGTTCATCCACATACTCTCGTTCTTTAACCGGAACAGCAGATAAATCAAAAAACGAGTACCAACGGTTGGGCTCCAACATGACATCATCCTGATGATCGAAAGCAGCATAAGGAAGCATTCGGAACGCATTCTCTCCATTGTCCATAAACAAAACCAAATGTCCAGACTTAGTACAACGAAAGCGCGTTATGAACAAATCCCCTTGTCGGAATACCGAATCAACACCGACAGACAATTTAGCTCCTGCCTTTTGAACCGTTTGTTCTACAATGACCTGTTTCCTTCCATTCAATACCTGAAACTCAAACTGTGGCAAAATTTGCTTTAAAGGTTGTGCATAGCCTTTCACCTTACACGTCCATTCTATAGCAGGCACTTTCTTCTTCAGTTCCCCACGACGGTTTGCTTTTATGATTTCTGCTTCTCCTGAACTCCATTCCGGTTCTATAAGATCAGCTTTCCAAACTCCTTGAGGAAACTGGGAAGTCAAATCTATATAGAATTCAGAATGCCGAAGTTCACTTTCATAAGACTTCATAAAATTGCCATAAACTATGGAAGTACCAAACTTCTTCTCTATGGCCTCTTGCTGTGCCATATTCAGAAGTCCTTCACGATCAAGTTGTTCCCCCCGGGGAATCTTAATGGAAGTACAACCTTCCACCAAGACCCAATCCGAGGAAGGAGTGCCATGAAAAACTTGAGAACGACCGGACACAGTCCAAAACAAGACTCCCGCTATCAGGCATATCTTTCCTTTTACATTCATTTTTCTTCTCTTAATAGGCTTTCAGAGCAGAATGTTTCTTTAAAAAACGGCTGCCGCCAAACCAGAATCCCACCGACAAAACATGAACCGGTTTGGCTTTATTTCCCAATCCTGCCTTATCAATCGTTTTACTCATGCAGAAATGTTTATATCCGATACGACAGTTACCGAACTCAATTCCGACTCCAAACTGATAGCCGAGAATAAATGACCGGGCACCGGTATCTTCCCAAACTTCCGGATCATCCATCGGACTTTTATACCATGAGTCACTAGAAGAAACATTCACATAGGGTGTAACACCACCATTTAAATATACACGCGAACGATTGGTCAACAGATACTTCACCTCCACCTCTAAAGGAATATCCACACCCATAGATTGCGTATAAGTATCATAACCACTAAAAGTACTACAATCTTCCACCCACATAAATCCTAATCCTGCCCGCAACGACAAAGCAAGATAATTGGGAGTCCAATTACGAGGTAAAAGATAATCCATCATAAAATTCGCCTGTCCAAAAAGACGCCCTGTTTTGTCTTCATTCAGAAAATGTCCTTCATTATCATATTCATAGGCAGAAGTAAATCCGGGACCTCCTTCGAATCCAAAACGCCACTGCGCATTACCATTAACCGAGCATGCCAATAAAACACACAGTAACCCTACCGTTTTTATTATTGTCTTCATCATTCACAAATTTGTTTATTAGTTTAATATTCCACAAATACATCTTTTGATCGGGCACTGACCTGAAATACAGGGTTCTGACGCACCTGTTCACCTTCCAGTTCTTTCACCAAATATGGTACACCCGTCGCTTGTTCATCTGACAAATACTTATACAATTCGTCAAATGTCAATATTCCGTCACCATTCAGATCCGATTTAGCCTTATCTTGCATAGCCTTGAACAGAACGTATGAGAACAATCCATGTTTCTTATCCTTATACCAATTGGCATACTGGTCTTCTTTCGCAGCCGACAATATGACAAATTTCGCTAACTTGTCAGGTTTAGGACGACGAACAAATTCCGTAGCAGATGCCTCCATAGCTATTTCCTGTCCTGAAAAACAAGCATCGGTAATCACGTTCACTTTATCAACTGGTAATGCTCCCAATACTTTATAGATACTCTGTAAAGAAGTAGCCTGTTCTTTACAACTTTTTGGATTCGAGCGAACTCCCAACAAATAAGGTTGCCCCATAAACGGATATCCGTGACCTGAATAAAAGAAGTAAACCTCCTTCGCTCCTGTGGCAGTTACCAACTTAGCCAAGTTACCTTCCTGCCCATCTACTCCCAAAATATCATCAAAATCTTTCTTGTCGGCATTGGTCTTAAACAATATATTCTTTTCTTCCAGTCCCAATGTTTTTATCAGATAATCACGCATTGTTGCCGCATCATTAACAGCATATTTTACCGGACCAACCTTAGTTGTCCCCTGCTTGCCGGTAGCAACCTGATAATCAGTATTACCAATAATCACCGCCACAGCATTCGATTTTACCTGCGATACCGGAATATCAGTATCTACATCCGATTTTCGGTCATACACATTTTCCTGATAAGAAGCAATCTCGGGATATTTCTTCTGAAAGGCATTATGTATTGTAATTTCTACAGCAACACGTCGATATTGAGGTCCCACTTCTTTGGCTATTTCTGCAAAATGCTCATACCGCATATCTGCCGCCCTGAAAGGACCGACATGGTGTATCATAAAATCTTTAATATCCAATGTACGTAAGTAAGCGAGTTGTTCATTGGAATTAATACCTTTGTCCTCGTTGACCGAAACATAACTATATGCTCCGTTCACAAAACATTCCGCATCTTTAATATCACCGAAACTACCATCATATGCAACAGCATTTCTGAATGGAGCAGCATCTGTTCCCCCAATAATCTTCACTGTAACTTTGGTTCCCGGCACAATATATTCTTCCAATTTTGACTCAACAGTAGTCTTAATTATGCCTGCTGTTTGAAGAGCAGCCTGAGAATCCTTTAAACGATATTTTCCTGCCGGCCAATCTTCTGTAGCCTGCGAAATATTCATTTTCTTAACAAAGTCTGAAACTACTTGTACATCATAACGAACTTTCATATTATACTCTACTGCCCCATCTTTTCTCACCTCCGGCATTACTTCAGCGTTAACGTCTACCTTGGTATTTTCCGTCAACTGATTATTGGCACGCAATAACGCAATTGCCGTAGCCAGCATTTGCTTCAAGTCATCCTTGATATCTTTCGTCACATCTTCCGCTTTTTTTACAGCCTTTTTCACTTCTTCCACCTTCTGCTGTGTTTCAAGTTTCTCATCCTTCTTCTTTTCGGATGCCATCCATAACGGATTATATGGTACTAATGCCAATTCCTGTGTGCGTACCATACTTTTCCCCGTGAGTTCGAAACGATGCAAATCCTCACCAATCTGTACAAATAAAGTAGCTGCACGTCGTCCCTTTAACGCCTTTCTAATAGGTATATTCACCTCTCCTTTCAGACTATTGCCCGTTCCCAAAGTCATTTTAGAAGAAGGCAAAGCTTTGTAAGTCGCTCCGTCCAACGTCAATCGGACAGCTTCATCCGCATTAAATACCAAACTACTCCCCTTTTGAAGTTTAATTTCCAAAGTGAAAGTCATCATTCCCCGATTAGACTTCCTACTAAAATCTGATACCACACAGAAACTGTTCGGGCAAACAGAAATCAAATCTTTATACCTGACGTTTGTGTCAAGTTGAGGCCAATTAGGATCATTTACATCAAAAGGCTTTTCCATCTCCGATTTCACATCTCTCCATCCCACATTGGGCAAAGTTGATGTCTTGATTGGATTAACGGATGAAGACTTCTGACCGTAAGCATCCACATTACATACCAGCATGAAAGTACAGCACATAACTGCCATCACACTACAGTTCTTCTTACAATTGTTCTTCATTAGTAATTTATTATTAAATGAAACTTTGAAATAAAACTTTTCATTACGTATTAGTATGAGTATCTAACAGTACTTCAGCGAACTAAAAAATTAAATTGATTAGTGGGTTTAAGACTAGAGGTATATAACAAGCGATACATACCTGATATTAATGAAAATAAATCTATAAACAAAATACACTGCTTCATTTATATGCTTCTGTTTTGTCTGCTTATAGCCTCCCCGGATTGGGCAATAAATAAAAAAGGCATGGGAGTCTGTACTTTTGCTTATCCCGCATTCAGGCTCTCGCATTGCCCATCTGTAAGGATAAGCAACGCAGCTAGCCCACGCCAAGATGAGATATACAGAACACCATGCGATGCATAATGTTTGATAAGACATCCTAAGTGGACGTTCCCGTTGCCGTACCTTCTTACAGATTACAAATTTGCGAGATTCGAATGCAGAAGATAACGTTCAGTAAACGCCTTTTCTTAATAAAAATCCCCCGCCACCCCCTCCGGGGCTAGCTGGATGCTGCAAATATAGAAAGTTAAATTAAGACTGACAAACTTTATTTTAATTATCTTACTTCTTTTTCTGTTGTCTATCTTTTCTTTAAGACTGAATAAACAGTGAAGCGCTTTCAAGGAAAAATAACCTTAATTACGAAATAACCGGTGTCAAAGAACGGTCCTAACCGCAACCGCAAATGAAGTATATAGTTCAATACTACATAATGCCGGCTCTATACGGTGATTTTGAAGTTTCGTTAATGGACGACTAGAGTTGGCTATTTGGTCAAATACAGTTGGCTACTTAGACGACACCAGTTGGCTGAACGGTCAACTGCATTCGGCCAATATCATGCTGACTATTTCAATCCGATACTCAGTCATATTCGTTTTCTTGTACCCTCACATATCACGGAACACCAAAGCTTTGGTTTTAGCTGGGCTTCTTTCTTTGTGAGTGTGAACAGTGTGAAAGATGTGAAAGATTAAAAAGAGGACTTTTAATCACAGTAAACATCTGTCATACTACAACTTACGAGTCTGTGAAATTTGTGAAAGGTAAAAAGTGATTTTTAATATCCTACCTCAATGGCTTATTCAAACATTAGTTCATATAAAAATGTTATATTTGCAGACTAAGAATAAAAAGGAACAACAGATGAAGTATATCGGAGCACACGTAAGCGCATCCGGTGGCGTAGAATACGCCCCCACCAATGCACATGAAATAGGAGCAAATGCTTTTGCACTATTCACCAAGAACCAACGCCAATGGGTAAGCAAACCGTTAACAGAAGAAAGTATCAGTCTTTTCAAAGAGAATTGTGAGAAGTTCGGTTTCCAGCCGGAATATATCCTGCCCCATGACAGTTACCTTATTAATTTGGGACACCCCGAAGAAGAAGGTCTTAATAAAAGCCGTGCCGCTTTTCTGGATGAAATGCAACGTTGCGAACAACTCGGATTGAAACTTCTAAATTTCCACCCCGGCAGTTCTCTCAATAAAATATCAATAGAAGATTGCCTGGCACTTATAGCAGAAAGTATCAACATCACTTTGGAAAAGACGAAAGGAGTGACAGCCGTTATCGAGAATACCGCCGGACAAGGCAGTAATCTGGGAAGCGAATTCTGGCAACTTAAATATATTATTGACCGGGTGGACGACAAAAGCCGGGTAGGTGTTTGTCTTGATACTTGCCATACATATACAGCAGGTTATGATATAGTGAACGATTACGATAAGGTATTCGACGAATTCGATAAGGAAGTGGGATTCAACTATCTACGCGGCATGCACTTGAATGACTCAAAGAAAGCATTAGGCACCCATGTAGACCGCCATGACAGTATCGGCGAAGGACTGATTGGAAAAGCATTTTTTGAAAGATTAATGCAGGAT
The DNA here is from genome assembly GCF_040918965.1 of Bacteroides sp. RTP21281st1_H5_RTP21281_210402. NCBI lineage: Bacteria > Pseudomonadati > Bacteroidota > Bacteroidia > Bacteroidales > Bacteroidaceae > Bacteroides > Bacteroides sp. RTP21281st1_H5_RTP21281_210402. The sequence continues at coordinate 780,050 of NZ_JBCOWR010000001.1, forward strand.
TCAAGATTCGACAATATGCCGCTAATACTCGAAACTCCGGATGAGAGTAAGTGGGCGGAAGAGATTGCCTGGTTAAGAAGCGTCGAGTAAAAGACCGGAAAATACAAGTTATAGAACACATTTACGAAAATATATTCAACTTTATGTTATAATATTGAATATTATATGTATTTTTGCACCCGTAAACCTTTGGACTTCAAAGTGCTTACGGGTATTTTTATTGCAAAACAAACATTTTAATAATCGCATAAACAAAAAAGCAACGCATATGAAAAAGTTTTGGTTAGCATGCACAATGGTCATCGCAGTGGGTATAAGCGGTTGTGTAGACAGTGATAAAGACTTATACCAGGAAGCTCCGGAAAAAGAAACAAATCTATCAGATTTCTCTACAAAACAGGTAGTACAAGTAGAAGCAGACTATTCGAACGCCGATTCGCACGTTCCTTTTTATATATATGACAAGAATCCGATAAAACCACAGGAAGCTGAATCCAACACTATAACCATTGACGAAAACATCGAGCCACTGGATGGTGCTTGGACAGATGAACAAGGCAAGTATAGTGGTAAAATGTCCCTTCCTGCCTATGTATCAGAAGTATATATTGTCTCCACATCGCCATTTGCAACAAAACCTGTAATAGAAGGTAAAGTAGAGAATGGAATATTAAAGTTTTCCGAAACTGATGAACAAATTGAAACAAGGGCTTCAGAGCCACAAGGCAAAAAAAACACCCAATATAATGCCAACCGATTTAAATCATTAGGATGGAATAATGCTCTAGGCTCTTTTGACACAGAAACAGGGAAAATAAACTACCTATATAATGGTGACTTAAAATTAAGCAAATCAGAAATGAAAGAGCTGAAGACTACCATAAATAGTGTTTTGAAAAATTCTACTAGTTTTGTCTGCCCGCAAGCATACCGTACAGGAGCTGATTTATATATTGAAAAAGACCAAACAGCCGTAGCACTAACCGCATTATCCGGATGGACTTGTTGGAATAGTTCATTGGGATACTATTACTATAGAGCTGACAAGGTTCCAACTAATCTAAATGATGTAACTATATACACAATATTCCCAAATACTCAAACCAGTTGGAATAATGGATACGGAGTGTATTCATACCCAAGAGGTATTAACGAGGGAGAATCCGTTCAGTTGAAATACTTCGATAAAGATTACCCGGAAGGAACAGAGTATTTCCCGAAAGGCTATAAAATAGGCTTTGTCCTCGCTACAAATGCTTGGGACAGGTACTTCTCTGCTTTCAAATTCGACTTTCCTTATTATGCTTGTTCAACAGAAGGTATTGGAAAAGTTCGCACTGCTATGTTCAAAGATAGCAAAGGCAACATTGCCATTACCTTTGAGGATTACAAAGACGACCAGAATTTCACTGATGTCCTGTTTGCCCTAAAAGCAAATCCAAAAATTACTAATGTTCCGACTGTAGATCCGGAATCAAACACCACCATCAAAAAGACAGGTGTGTATTCATTCGAGGATTACTGGCCTAAGGCGTATGATTACGACATGAATGACGTAGTTGTACTTTATACCTATGAAAAAACATTCAATATTTATAATGAAATTCTAAAGGAATCATTCACCCTAGAACCCCATACAGCCGATTGGCAGGCAATGTTGAACAACGGACTGGCATTTACTTTAAAAGACTTAGGTAGCTATCAGAATATAACAGACTCTATCAAGACAAGTAATGATACAAAGTTTAAGTTAACTAATTTCGTACACGAAAACAATGTTGTCATACTGACAGAAAAAGTGAAAGATAACTCAAAAACGCAGTACAAAGTAACCATTGAATATAAAAAAGGTCAGAAAACATCTGAAACTTCAATAGATGCTTTCATTTTCCGTCCTAGCAATAACGGAACTCGCTTAGAAATACATATACCTATGCAAGCACCAACTGCAAAAGCAGATATGACATATTTCAATACAGAGGATGATCGCTCGGATCCGGCTAAAGGTATTTACTATGTATCCGATAAAGATAAAATCTATCCATTTGCATTTTTCCTGCAAGGTGCCAACCTGAGTGATGTGGAAAAGCTTCTAACAAAAGAAAATGAAGGTATTGCCATTAGTGAACTTTATCCGAAATTCATAGGCTGGGCAAAGAATAATAACACAAATAAGGATTGGTACAAGAAATAACCACTCTTATCCTCTCAATATAAAAAATGGCTGAAAGTAGTTTGCACTTTCAGCCATTTTTTTATATCACAATCACCAAGCTTTAGAATCCTACTTATTTCCCATGCATATCCAGATTCCCTTCCCACAAATATTTACAAGTCTCCTTCACTGCCACTCCCGAAAGGAAGATAAGTGATATCAGATAGATACTTAATAAATATTCGCCATACTGACTAAAGGTTCATACAATTTTTCTATATCTTGCGAATCCATTTCTATTTGTACCTGGTCGCCGGGCATTAGTTTCTGTCCTTTAGGAATCCAGTCTTTCCGGTCACGGTGGACATTGATGATTATGCATCGCTCCGGCAGACGAAGTTCGTCTACAATCTTCCCGTCCAGATAAGAACCGCTCATGACTTCAACCGACAATGTGTAGCGTGCTTCTTCTTTGAATGCGGGCGAATGAATCATGTCCTCGTATAAAGTCACATTGAGAGGTTTTATTTGAAGCATTTCCGTGAAATAATAAGTTAATCCCCCAACTACTATAGAAGGATAGAAAACTTCCAAATGTCCTGTTATCTCGGTTATCAGTACGATAGCTGTCAATGGGGTACGGACTACCGCCACCAGAAAGGCGGACATACAAATCAACATGATATAACTGATATTCTCGTGAGCGATAAGTCCCTGTTGCACCATAATCAATGCTATGATTTGTCCGAGAAGCCCTCCTGTCACCAATGTAGGAATAAAATTACCGCCCGGCAAGCCCGAAGAAAAAGAGAATATGCTAAAAACCAAGTGTAATAGCATCATACCGACAATCCAGAGAATATGTGTATCCGGATGCATTGCCTGCGAAAGCAAGAATTGTTCCCCCCCACCGGTCAGGTTGAATTCTGCCATAGAAATAAGGAAGGCTATAAAAAGCAAATAGAGCATCTTCACATATTCCGGATGTTTAATGGCAGGATAGATACGTTTGACCTGAAGGGTGGTGATAGAAAAAAACTTCCCAAAAATAGAAACCACAGCAGCCAATAGAAGAAACAGTTTCACCTGTCCCCAAAAAGTCATTCCCGGTACAATGGCATCTATATGAAAATAAGGATTCATGGGAAAAATCCAACTAGCTACCCCACCGGCGACTACTCCTGCCAAAAGCGTGGTAATAGCCGTTTTAGGCGCGTCGAACCGTTCGATGGATTCGATAACCAACAGCGACGAAGCCAACGGCGCAGCAAAAGCAGCCGCCAATCCCGCACCCGCACCGGCAGCCAATAATTGTTTCCGCTCACCACTAAGTACCCGTCCCCATTTAGATACCAAGTATCCCACATACGAGCCTATCTGTACGGAAGGACCTTCACGCCCCAAAGATAATCCTGTACTTAATGCGAGTATTCCCCCCACGAACTTGGCAATCAATTCCCGAAAAGGATGTTTATAATCAACCCGTCCGTTAATGACTCCACGCGTCTGCGGAATCCCGCCGCCCGTAATGAGAGGCATTTTCTTTACCATCCAAGAGACGAATATAAGAATCCCCCACATCAACAGAAAAAGGGGAATATACCAATACCACTCCAAATGGGCATCAAAGAAATCGTGACGAAGATTAAAGAAAAACTGTAATAGATAATGGTAGGGCACGGCAATAAGCCCTGTCAGCAGTCCCACAAAGATACTGACAAAGTAAAGCCGCGCATCAATCAACTTCAACTTAAAGATTCGCCAACGGCCCTTATCCTTCAATTTATTGACAAAATCAAACATTCGGCAAGGCTTTCATTGTTTTCACGTAGGACAACAACAATCAAAACCCTGTTGTGGTTTTCAAACAAACAGGAATTTAAATTATCGTCCCATCATATTCAGACGAAGAATAGCGTGCACCATGAAATAGGAACCCAGCGCGTTGTAGTCGGTATCACGAATGGCGGTGGCAGTAATCGTACGTATCATCGAAACGTCCTGATGAAGGATATCATATATTTTGAAACGGAGCAGTAATTGTTTCCGTTTCAGGAAGGCTTTTGACAACTGGCAGTTCCACATAAAGTTCTCGCGGGCATAGCCACTGTATCCATAGCCGGAACGTTGGAAATAAGTAAGGTCGCTGAATAGCTCTATCCTCCACGGGAAGTAATATTGCATTTCCGTGCCGAAACGGTAGTCGTACGTTTCGGTACGTGTCTCTTTCACATTATTATGGGAATTGTTGTAAAGCAATTCTGCACGGGCACTGATTTCGATTTGTTTCGTGCGGTATGTTAATTGCAGGCGTTGACGCGCCGTGAGATGCTTTACAGTACTCTTTACAGGGTCTTCCTTGTTTATTGTGCTATATCCGTTCTGATTTCTGTATTGCAGGTATGAATACGTGCGGAATATCCAGCTACGGTTTTTGAAAGGAGTATTGAGAGAAAAAGAACCCAAAGCCCGCCAGTTACCGTTCAGATTGAGCGGAGTAGTGGTCCGCACTCCTGTTTCGCTGTCATAAGTCACTTGATTGGTCACACTGTTAATGGTGTTTTCTACCAGTGCGGTAGCAACTATATTCCGTTGATGTTTCGTATTATAGGAATTGAAATTCAATGTAAACGTATTGATATAAGAAGGCTTCAGAGAAGGATTCCCCACACGGATATTCAATGGGTTGGTACGGTCGGTCACGGGCTGAAGGTCGCGTATATTGGGTTGGCGGCTCTTTCCCCGATATACAATCTGCAAACGAGTACGTTTGGAGAACTTATAGCGGAAGTTGACAGTAGGTGAAAAATTAAAGACTGTCCTTTTCAACTGGTTCTCCGGGTCATTTTTCAGAACGGAATGACTCACGGATTTCTGAGGTTCGAAGTCGGCACCGATATTATAATTGTATTTCTTCCGGGAAGTGCGGACAGCAAGGTTAAACAGGTGGTTGCTATACTGATTTTCAAATTGATTGCTTGCTTCTTCATCATAGCCGGGAGTAAATTCTTCCAGTTCCTTATCCCAGTTGTAGACAAAATGATCGGAGTTGTTCACCCGATATTGATAGCTATAACGGAACTGAAGAAAGTGCAACCAGGGTAATGGTTCTACATAGACTAACTGTAAACGATAGTTGTAACCGTCTACGTCGTCTTCTATCCTTTGGTTTTGGACTTTTTCCGTATTATTCTTAAAATAGTGTGTAGTAGAAAGATTCTGTCTGTCTATTGAAGAAGCATTCGTGCCATAATCTACTTTCAATGCTACGTTTCTTCCCATCCGGCTGAGTTTCCGGCTAAGTTGCAGCATCATCGTCATATTATAGGAAGAGTTATGATTCGTTCCTGATGATTCTTTTTCATTGAGCAAGACATCATTCCCCCACCCTTGCTGAAAACTTTCATTCCTTCTGTCGTTGACTGCCGTACGGTATTGGGGACGGAAAATCAATGTAGTTACAGAGTCCATTTTCCATTCCAGAGATGCGTTCGCTATCAGATTATCATTTCTCAGCCGGTTGCGCCCGGTGCTCTGAGTGATGGACTTGTCTTGACGAAGAAAATTATCGACCGTTGTATAGCTGTCTTCCAGACGATCTGTTCCTACATACTGGATATTCGAACGGAACTTGACCCGCTGCCAGTCATAAGTAGCATTCACACCCAAGGAACGGGAAGTGGTCAGCCCTTTTTGCGTGCGCAGATTGCCGCTGGAACTGGCGGATTCTCTCTGCATCTCGGAAAAGCCTTGATTATTCGTATTGTTCAGGTTTCCGATAATTGTCAGTTGGGAGTTGTCCCGAAAGCGGTTCAGGGTATTGGCTAGTTCATAACGGGCTTTACTACCATATCCGCCCATAAAGTTCTCCATCCAACCTAATTTCATATTTTTCTTTACCGACAGGTCGAGAATCATTTCTTCTTCCCCATCGTCAATACCGGTAAGGCGTGCCAAGTCAGATTGACGTTCGTATGCTTTCAGCTTCTCTATCATTTCTACAGGAAGATTCTTGAGCGCCGCTTTCGGGTCATCGGAAAAGAACTCTTTCCCATCTACCAGTATCTTCTTCACTTCTTTTCCGTGAATCAGCAGTTTTCCATCTGCATCAATCTCGCCACCGGGAAGTTGTTTCACTAAATCTTCCAGCATCGAACCTTCGGGAGTGCGATATGCAGACGCATTAAAAACGGTTGTATCTCCTTCGGTCACAGCCATAGGAGCCTGACCTACCACAACTGTTTCATCCAAAGCGATTGTTTCTGAGCTTAAAGAAATATCACCTAAAGCATTCTTATTGCCATTTGCCACAGGTGAAACAGCGCGATAAACCGGAGTGTATCCGATAAAAGAGACATGAAGTAGCAAAGACTTATTCTTAGGAGCAGTGGCGGCTAACTGGAATTTTCCCTGTGCATCGGTTGCCCCGCCCGCCAACATTGCACTATCCGGTAGAGCCAAAAGCCGGACCGTAGCAAACGGTACCGGCTCATAAGTTTCTGAGTCAACAACACGTCCGGCAAAACGCTCTCCACCGGACTGCGCATAAACAGCCAAACTAATCAGTAAGAAGACATAACAACTAATCAAACGGTACTGAAAAGAATACTTATGACTGCCTATGTTCAAATTGTGTTGATTTAGTAAAATAAAACTCTAATAAAATAAACCTAATCTCTGTTTTTAGCCTTGACGCGGAGCACGAGGTTTCTGTCCCTGATGATGGTGTCCTTGTCCGGGTTTCTGTCCTTTTCTACGGTCAAATTCTTTTTTGAATTTATTCGCATTGCTTTTCTCCTGCTGATAAATCTTCATTATCTGCTTCTGGGACAGTATCTTGCTGAATTCATTGTAATACTTTTCACGGACATCCAGCATCTTACGGCTTTGAGCAAACTGATTTTTCAGCATCGTTACAATTTCCGCATCAGTCATGGACGGTCTTTGACCTTCCTTCTTTGCTTCCATTTCTGTACCCTGCGCCTTTTCAGTTCTTGGTTTACGGTTCATCATACGACATTCACGCAGTTCTTTCAGATATTTCTCGTAAACCGGAGTAAACTTGGCGGCTGTTGCATCATCCAGCATCAGTGTTTTCACCATCTGACTGGTTTGCATCTGCATCATCTGTTCCTGCGTAGGACGTTGTTTTCTCTCTTTATTGTCCTTATTTTGGGCAGAAAGGGTCATCTGGCTTCCCATCAAAAGGGCAGCCAAAATTACATAAATAAACTTCATCTTCATAATCTTCACGTTTTTAATAATTGATTGAGTTACTTAATTCAAAAATATATCGTTTTCAGAGAAGCTGACGAGCTCTTCCAACTCCTCATCCGATAATTCCTTAATCCATTTGTCCGCATCTGTACCATTGCTCCTGTCGGCAGCCAGTACATTCGAAGGTGATTTGGTCTCATCTGTCTGATGCAAAGACGGAACAAATAAAAGTCCTGTCAACATGGCCGCTAAAGCAATTACCGTAGAAACAATCAGCTTCATATGAGATTTACGCTGCTGTTTGACTCCGGCACGTTCCATCACCTTTCGTTGCACATCCTCGAAAAATCCGTCAGGAGTGCGGTAAGGTGTCCGTTTACCAATATCGTCGAAATCAAAATCCTTTTTCATCGTCCTATCTATTTAATATATATTCCTTTATCTTATCTTTTGCATAATGGTAGTTCACTTTCAGTGTATCCACTTTACTGTCCAGTATCCGTGCTATCTCTTCGTATTCGAGTTCATCGTAATAGCGTAAGTTGAACACAAGCCGCTGCTTCTCCGGCAGACTCAAAATGGCTTCCTGAAACTTCACTGCCAGTCCGTTTTCATAATCAATATAATCAGAAGCCTGCAATTTGCTCATCAGTTCTTCCTGAATCTCTTCCGAAGCGATGGTGCCTTCTTCTTTTCTCCCATTCAGCAGACGCAGGCTTTCATTGGTCGCAATCCGGTAAATCCAGGTACTCAAAGAACTTTCACTGCGAAACTGCTCCAAATGTCGGAACACGCGAATAAATACTTCCTGAAGTACGTCTTCCGCATCTTCATGAGATACGACCAGTCTACGGATATAATTATATATCGGTTCCTGAAAAGCGTCCATCAACATCTTGAATCCCCGTTCGCGATTCGAGGTACAAGCTTCCCGGATTTTATTCTCATTTATCATCTGTTCTTTTTCTGAGCTTTGATTATTAGAACGCAGAAAGGTGGGGAAGTTAAATAGGGGATTCCGCTTTTTGCTTTTATTAACGTGAAAAGGAGAAAAGAGAGAGTATATATGAATGGAGAAAGCGCTCCCATAGCCTCATCAAAGACCACGGAAGCGCTTTAAATTGTTTATTTATAAGCTACGTACAAAAAAGCGTTTACCAGAACTTATTATGTTCCGCGCTATATTCAAAACCTACGGCTTTCAACTGATTCACCAGTTCGTTCTTATTCACGTCCATATCTTCACAAAGTTCATCAAGCGAAGAATAACAGTCTCTCAATTTCATATTGACGACGCTGAACAGCATCATCGGGTCTTTGGGCAATTCCATAACATACAATCTTTTAAACCGGACGCAAAGTTACAGCAATCTCATTGAATGGCAAAACAAATCAATCACCTATTTCTTCTATCTTTAAAGAGACTTTTTCTATCAGCTTGCTGATTTCAGCTTCCAAAGGAATGACGTTGAACTCTTTCCAGAAATTCTCGTCATACTTGAAGTTCGTATCGGAGAAGATAGTACGGGTGGACAGCCTGTCAATACGGGGGAAGGCTGTCACTTGTTCCGTATCCACTTTACAGGTAATCATCTCGAACCAAATATGCAGGTCACGGCTACCAAACAGCATCCCCCTATGTTTCACCTTAAAATAAAGGTCTCCGCGGATATGATGGATATAATAAGTTCCCTGCCACGGTTTATAAGAAATAGTATATACTACTTTTTGAGGATTCATCCGGATATTGCGCGTACGCCTTTCTACGAACATACCTGCGGCATCTTTTACATATTTAGGATGAACTTCCAGACGGGCTTGCAATAAAGCGCACGTTTCAGAATCAAGATACAGTTCGCCACAGAATAGAGGTTCGGTGATGCCTTTCCTTTGCTCAAAATGCACAATATTCACAAAGCGGTTATCCAGAAATGTCATTCCTTCCGAAGTATAGACATATACGTTATTCTCTATATCGGGAATCATAAATGCGGGCATATCTTTAATCAAATCCATTTGCAGGCAAGCCTGGATTCCGGATTTTACCTTCACAAGCAGGCTGTCCTTCACTTCTACATTACTAAGCCGGCTCATCTTCAATAACTTCACCTGATCAGGTAGCAAAGAGGAAGAGAATGTCTTATAGACCTTAAAGACGCCTTCAGACAGATTCTGGAATTTATTCTTCAGCTGGACGCCTTCACGGTAGAAAGTTGTCAGATATACGGGGGAATGCGAATAATTTCGTTCCCTGCGTTCTATCATTTCCCGCAGCAGCTTCCTGGGATCACTTCTACGGATGACGACTTCCTGCAAAGGGACTACTTTCGGTTCGAGGCTAAGTACATTGTGCCGACCTAGTAGCGCAGAGAGTTCTATATCCTGTGAAATATAACCTATATGTGAAAAAGCAACCGGTGCTTGCCTTAAAGAATCCGGCAAGGACAGTTTGAATTCTCCGTCCTGATTGGTGATACTACCTACGGATGTTCCGCGGACTCCGACAGTAGCGGAAGGTATGGGTACTCCCGTTTCCTTGTCCAGTAAAGTGCCGGCAATGATTAAATTCACGGTTTGTTGAAGCGGAAGAGAATCTTGTGATATTCGGAGATTTCTGATGGAAGGGGAAGTTATCAGAATATGAGTACCGATAACCTTAAATTCAAGGTCAGTATCTCCTATTATATCGTAGACAGCCTGGCGGATAGTACGCTTTCCTTCTTTTACTCTCACTATTGCGTCATTGTCTACGACTCTGCTATCATAAATAAACATATATCCTGATTGTCGGGAAACATCCCCCAACAGTGAATATACCGTTGCTTTCGTTTTAGGCAACCGGACTATTTGCTGCAACACATCTCCTCCATCTGCTCTCATCGTATCAAATCCGAAAAAGAGCATAAACAGAATGGGGAGATAGTAATAAGCCGGTTTCATTTTTTTGAATTTTAAAGAGCGTTATTCCGACAGATTATAAATATTTCCCTGCCGGATACATTTTAAATTGAGTGCACCGGCTATCAGGTTGGCAACCATTTCCGGAGATTCATCTGAGAATTCAACAGTCAATTTGCGCTCTGCCAATGCCGGTGAATCAACCTGAATCTGCAAACTGTCCGTACTCAAATTCATTACTTTCAGAATATTGGACAAAGGTTCGTCCTTAAAACGTATATGCTTAAAGAAGCGACTCCAGTCTTCGGCTTCTTCATCAGTACGTTGTACTATCAGTTTCTGTGATTGTACAGTTACCGTTTCACCGGCTTTCACATAACATTCCCGATTCCCTTTTTTAAGAGAGACTCTCACTGTGCCTCTCTGCACGGACAAACGGAAGGGAGCATTCCCATCACTTTGCACACTGAAAGCCGTTCCCAAAACTTCGATTTTGGCTTGTTCAGTATTTATCCAAAAAGGTTGCCCCTGCTTCTTCGCTATATCAAAGAAAGCATTTCCTTCCAGACTTACTTCCCGTTTATCCGCAACAAAATGTTCCGGATACAATAACGAAGTTTCTCCGCCCAAAAGCACAACGGAACCGTCTTCAAGGGTGGTTGCCAATATAAAGGCACTTTGATTTTCCTGCGTGAGCAGATCCGGTACAGGTTCTTTGAAACCCGACACCCAATATAACGCCCCACAAACAATGCCAATCAATACTGCGGCAACTGCTCCATGACGCATCCACGGCGAAAGTTTACGCATATGATGACCTTCATCAACTTTCGCAAGTAAATGGTCTTTGTCCAACCGGTCGTACAACCGGTTCCAGGCTTTATCTGTCTTTATTTTATAAATATCTGTTTTCATCACTCCATGTGAATATAATTTTCAACTTCTTTTCTCAACGTCCGAAGGGCTTTGGTCATTTCGGCTTCCACTGTTTTGACCGAGAGGGAAAGCTGCGCGGCTATATCCATATACTTCCGTCCTTCCATACGATGCATTTCAAAAATCTGCCGCCTGCGGGCAGGCAATTTTTCAAGGATATTATTTATGATTTTCTGTAATTCCTCATATTCCATTTGCTGATGAGGATCTGTTGACTGCTCCGGACTGGAAGCAGCTAATACCGCTTCGCGATAGCGGCTTCGCACTTCCTCATGTTCACAATACTGAAGGGCCTGATTACGCGTCGCCCTGTACAGATAGCTTTTGACGGACTGGAAAATCTGCAAGTGTTCCTTTTCCTTCCAAAGCACGTAAAAGAGTTCTTCGACTATTTCTTCCGCCACTGCCATTTGCCCGGTGATACCTGCCGCATAGCAACAAAGAGGGAAATAATAAGAGCGGAAGAGGTCTTCAAACGCTTTTATGTCACCTTCCTTTATCTTTTTTAATATGAGCAGTTCATTCAGCATACTTGCTTCTCTTTATGATTGACCTCAAATATAAGAAAACTATCCCTATTTCATTCTAGTCAGCTTGCTTTTTCAATTTATCTACTGCGTGTTCCAAAGATTCCGTAGGTTCGATTATATTATAATTCCCCCAAAAGCCTTCGCTCCAGTATTCATCCACTTTATCGTAGAATATTTGGTTCAGGCTGAAAGCTTCCTTGTTCGGTATAGTCTCCGATGAACCTTCTTTTCTATCGGTCACCACCATTTCCGAAGTTATCGCATAACTTGTGGAAAAGAGTTTTCGTTTCCAATCGCATTTAAAACGGATCGTGTTACGGATATAGTTCAGGTAAGTTCTTCCGTCTACATTTTTATAGGTAATCAGATAAGAGAGTTCCTGCGGCTTAAATCTTAATCCGAGAGGTTTCTTATAAAGAATGGCTGTGGTTGCCTTCGACTTATTCTGCATATCCAGGCTCATTTCGACACGGGTGAATGACAGTCGTTCACGGTCGATATACAGCTTGCCATACAATAAAGCATACATTAGAATCACTTTCGGACGGAAATTAATGACGTACTGCATACGATTATCTATAAGAACGGATTCCGCCATCCAAAACTCATAGTTGTTCAATTCCTCAAAATCGAGCAATGCTTCATTGTTTTTCACCACATCCAGCGTTACACTCAGGTTAGGGCCTCCTACTACTTTTACAGCCAGCGTATCACTTGCCTTCTGGCTAAGCAGACGACGTCCTTTCATTACGCGTACTTTATCATAATTGATATTCCTATTGGTATATGCAGTCTTTGAAACATCAAGCACAGCTTCCGATATACCGATATAGCGCCGTCCTTTCTGCACAGTTTCCCGGTAGAATCCTGTAAGCATATCACGTTTATCACTGTAATTCTGCGGAATCTTACTGATAGCTTTCTCCACAATCAGGCGAGGATCACTGGCATACACTACGACTTCATTCAACAGGTTGGCATGGGGTGTCATCCATACCGTCAATTTAGCAGGAGCTTCTTTCTCTATAGAGATATGACTATTGGCATAGCCGATATGAGAAATTTCCAGTTCGCGCGGCGCTTCCGTCTTTTTGATCTTCAAAGCAAATTCTCCTTCTGCATTCGTCACTGTACCGATATTACTTCCATATACGGATACATTCACATTCTCCAGAGCTTTTTTATTTTGCTTATCCTTCACTTGACCAACGATGGTAAGATAATCTCCGGCATCTCCCTGCGCCCATACAGGAGAGTTGCAAAGCATCAAACATACTGCCAGCCATCCAACCAAGTACTTTTCTAAATTCCTCATATCGGTTCTTTTTTAAAGGTAAATAATTTGCGTTTCTATATATAAGAGCGTTCAGACGAGAAATACCCTATGGTTTTTACAAAAAAAATCAGACTCCCATACAATATCCGGGAATTAATTGTAAATTCCCGGCAAATTAATGATAAGAATTATCGCCATGATACGTAAATTAAGCAAGACTGAATACGAACAGGCAGCATCATTAGCCCTGAATGTCTACATACAATGTGGAGCAGAGGACTTTAATGAAGAAGGAGTGAAATCTTTTAAAAGTTTTATCTTTAGCGAGCAACTAATGAATGAACTGGTTATCTACGGGGCTTTTGAAGATAAAAACCTAGTCGGTATCATGGGAACAAAGCATGAAGGAAAACATCTTTCTTTATTCTTTATCCGAAAAGAGTATCAATGCAAAGGTATTGGCAAGCAATTATTCTGTTTCGCTATCAGTGATTGTCCGGTAGATGAAATGTCTGTAAACTCATCCACGTACGCCATCCGTTTTTATCAAAGCTTGGGATTCGAGAAAACCAATGAGAAACAATGTACTAACGGGATAATTTATACGCCGATGATATTCAAGAGGACAACCAGAATCAGTTCTATTGCACCTTGTGGAATGGACTGCGCATTATGTCACGCTTTTCAAAATGCGAAAAAGCCTTGCCCCGGTTGTAGAAGCCAGTCAGGAGAAGTTCGGAAAAGTTGCCAAAACTGTATCATTCTTTCATGCGATAAGAAAAAGTATTATTGTTTTGAATGTAGTACTTTCCCTTGCAAACGATTAAAAACACTAGATGCCAGATACCGAACTAAATATAACATGAGTATGATTATGAATCTTACTTTCATAAAAGAAAAGGGAGAAGAAAACTTCTTAATATGGCAAAATCATAAATATACCTGCCCTAAGTGTGGAAAACTGCGAACAGTGCATCATGACTACTGCATTCACTGTAAACAACAGAAATTAACATAGTAGCAAAGAATAACTTCCAAGAGCCGCAGATATAATTGTTAATTATGCTTGTGAATATGTATTTCATATAAAAATAGTTTCTACATTTGCGACCGTTATGATGAAGTACATATTCTGTATATTATTAGGTATGTTTCTTAGTTGGGGATTCCATCTGATTTCCAACGAAGAACAGGAAGCATATCGGTTAGAAACCGGTAGCACCGGCATACGAACTTGCACCAATTCATATTATTCCAAAGCCAAGACTAGTATAAAACAACTCGGAAAAGAGAAAAAGCTCATCAAAGCAAAAGAAAATACAGGAAAACAAGACTATAATGACAGTGACGGTGTCTTAAATCCATTCTCTTTCCGGCATTTCTCTCTTTCCAAGTTACTCAGGTTCAATATCCCTTCCGGCACTATCCGGATATTAAGTTCTTTAAAGATTCAACTTCCCAAGAACCAATGGACAGGTTTCTCATATTACACTAATTTTATCAAATATTCTGATAGATATCACATCTATACATTAGGGCACATACTCATTTAGCGATTTTATATACTTTTCCGACATAGAGATTCATCTTTTCTATGTCTCACTTTTTGTTTTCATTTTTTCTTTTAATAACAACCAAAGTATATAAAATGGACTTTTTACTGGATTTTATACTCCATATCGACCAGTATATGGTCATGATTGTGCGTGATTATCATGCATGGGCTTATGCTATCTTATTCATTATAATCTTCTGTGAAACGGGATTAGTGGTCACTCCTTTTCTGCCGGGTGACTCTTTACTCTTCGTTGCAGGAGCTATCTCTGCGTTACCGGATATGCCAATCAACATACATATACTTGTCATCATATTATTTGCTGCTGCCGTATTAGGCGATTCATGCAATTATATGATCGGGCATTTCTTCGGTCGAAAGCTGTTCAATAATCCAAAATCCAAGATATTCAAGCAGAGCCATCTGGAGAAAACACATGAGTTTTACAAAAAATACGGTGGCAAAACCATTATCCTGGCACGCTTTATCCCCATAGTACGTACATTTGCCCCTTTCGTAGCAGGAATGGGAAAGATGAATTATTACTATTTTATGGTATATAATCTGGTCGGCGGTGCTATTTGGGTATCTATATTTTGCTATGCAGGGTATTTATTCGGCGATCTTCCGTTTGTGCAGGAAAATTTGAAACTGCTGATTGTGGCTATTATCTTTATATCCATACTACCTGCCATAATTGAGGTACTACGCGCCAAACTGAAATCTTAATCAGACCAAACTATAATCTGTATTCATTTGTTACTAATAGATATAGAGTAGAAAAAACAATTTAAAGTTTTTACACTTATGAAAAATTCTTTTTTTAGCCGGTTCACTCCAAAGGAACCGAAGTTTTTCCCATTACTGAAACAATTGTCAGAAGTACTTTCTACCTCATCTGCTGTTTTAGTAGAAAGTCTGCAACATGACCAACCGGCAGAACGCGCGGACTATTACAAAAAGATAAAAGATCTCGAACGGGAAGGAGACAGGCTTACACATCTGATTTTTGACGAATTAGGAACTACGTTCATCACTCCTTTCGACCGTGAAGATATCCACGACCTGGCTTCCTGTATGGATGATGTTATCGACGGAATAAACAGTTGTGCCAAACGAATCTCTATTTACAACCCTCGTCCTATTTCCGACAGCGGCAAAGAATTGAGCCGGCTGATTCAGGAAGAAGCCATATATATCTGTAAAGCTATGGATGAACTTGAAACTTTCCGCAAAAAACCAACTCTACTCCGGGAATATTGTTCCAAACTGCATGAGATTGAAAATCAAGCGGATGATGTCTATGAGTTCTTTATCACCAAGCTCTTCGAAGAAGAAAAAGATTGTATCGAACTAATCAAAATTAAAGAAATCATGCATGAACTTGAAAAGACCACCGACGCTGCCGAGCATGTAGGCAAGATTTTAAAGAGCCTGATTGTAAAATACGCATAAAAACAAGCCGGAACACATGGAATTATTAGTGACTATTATTATTCTGGCTCTGATATTCGACTATATCAACGGCTTTCACGATGCGGCAAATTCAATTGCTACTATCGTATCCACCAGAGTTCTAACCCCTTTCCAGGCTGTATTATGGGCTGCTTTCTTCAACTTCGTCGCATTTTTTATCGCCAAATATATAATAGGTGGTTTCGGTATTGCAAATACAGTATCAAAGACTGTAGTAGAGCAGTATATCACTTTACCGATTATATTGGCAGGAGTTATCGCTGCGATCACCTGGAACTTAATTACATGGTGGAAAGGTATCCCCTCTTCCTCTTCGCATACCCTTATCGGTGGATTTGCCGGAGCTGCCATCATGGCAAACGGATTTGAAGCTATCCAGCTTAATATCATCTTGAAAATTGCAGCCTTCATCTTTCTAGCTCCCTTTATCGGTATGGTTATAGCATTCGGATTCACATTATTTGTCCTTTATATCTGCCGACGCGCACATCCTCATACAGCCGAGCAATGGTTCAAAAGGTTACAACTTGTATCCTCTGCCCTTTTCAGTGTAGGGCATGGTCTGAACGACTCTCAAAAAGTAATGGGTATCATTGCCGCCGCCATGATAGCCGCCCATTCGATGGGGTTGGGCATGGGCATAAACAGTATCAATGACCTTCCCGACTGGGTTGCCTTCTCCTGTTTTACTGCCATCTCACTCGGAACAATGTCCGGCGGCTGGAAAATAGTGAAAACAATGGGTACAAGAATCACCAAAGTCACTCCACTGGAAGGAGTGATTGCCGAAACAGCAGGGGCTTTTACTCTCTACATCACCGAAATGCTGAAAATCCCTGTGAGTACTACGCATACCATCACGGGAGCAATCATCGGAGTAGGTGCAACCAAACGCCTCTCCGCTGTTCGTTGGGGAGTTACCAAGAGCCTGATGATCGCCTGGATTCTCACGATTCCGGTCAGCGGACTTTTAGCGGCTGGCATCTATTCTATTGTTTCCTTGTTTTTGTAAATGGAATTCGATACATAATTATAGAAAAACTGAATAATAGCCGATATGAAATAAAAAGAGCTGAAAGTCAATGTCTTTCAGCTCTTTCCTATATATAACCGTTTATCTACAGTATTTATTTCACTTCCTCAAAATCAACATTATCTCAGTATGAGCAACTTGCGTACACGTGTTGCAATTATATCGCAAATCCGAAAATAAGCATCCAGAAGCAACCACCGCTCTTGACTGCAAAAGTACGATTTTTATTCATAAATAAAGAGATGTAAACGCATAAAAATCAAAAGTCTGTGTCAATTTTAACAGAATCTCCACTTTTATCCTTATCTTTGTACATAATATTGGGGAGTTGTACCCTAACAATTATAAGGAAACGATGCAAATTCAAAACAATACATTGATAGCGGAATGCTCGGCTTACGATTTCAAGGAAATGCTGGAACGTAAGAAGGTGAAGTCATGGCTTAAATCTGTATCGGCTTTTGCCAATACGGATGGTGGCAGTTTGTTCTATGGAGTGAACGATAATGGAGTGATTGTAGGTTTAGAGAATCCACAAGCCGATGCCGACTTTATCAGCGAAATGATAAAGGCAAGACTTGACCCTGTTCCGGAAGTTCAACTTATTCCGATAGAACACGAAGGGCACTCTTTGCTTGAAGTGAAAGTAAAGGCAGGAACGCTTACACCTTATTACTATTATCAGGACGGAACACGTACCGCATATGTACGGGTTGGCAATGAAAGCGTGGAGTGTAATTCACAACAACTTCTTTCGTTGGTATTGAAAGGTACACACATGACATGGGATTCTCTTCCTACACAAGTGGATGCCAGCAAGCACTCATTTATTATTCTCGCCAATACTTTCCGTGAGCAAACCCATCAGGAATGGAATGACAAGTATCTGGAATCATTCGGTCTGGTTACTCCTGACGGTAAACTAACCAATGCCGGATTATTGTTCGTGGATAATTGCACCGTATTCCAATCGCGTATCTTCTGCACCCGTTGGACCGGACTTTATAAAGATGATGCCATCAGTTCCGTAGAACATCGGGCTAACCTAGTATTGCTATTGAAATACGGCATGGACTTCATCAAGAACTACACCATGAGCGGATGGGTGAAGATGCCGAACTATCGTCTGAATCTCCCCGACTATTCCGACCGTGCAATCTTTGAAGGGTTGGTAAACCATCTTATCCATAGAGATTATACGGTAATGGGTGGCGAAGTACATATTGACATTTACGATGACCGAGTGGAACTGGTATCGCCCGGTGCCATGCTTGACGGTACACAAATTCAAGACCGTGACATATACAAAGTGCCGTCCATGCGCCGCAATCCCGTCATTGCGGATGTGTTCACACAGCTGGACTATATGGAGAAACGAGGTTCCGGCTTACGCAAAATGCGAGAATTGACGGAAAAACTACCCAACTTCCTGCAAGGAAAAGAACCGCAATATCAAACGGAAGCGACTTCTTTCTATACCACGTTCTATAACCTGAACTGGGACGAGAACGGAAGAATTCCTGTGGAAGAAGTAGCCAACAGGGTAAATAGTACCCTCGAAAAGTACCCTGTAAACGAAGAAAGTTCGGTGAAAAAGTACCCTGTAAACGAAAATAGTACCCCCAAAAAGTACCCTGTAAAAAGGAATACTAACAAACCTGTTGGTAGAACGGCTCAGCGTATAATAGATATGGTTATATCTAACCCGATGATAACTCGTGAAAAAATGGCAGATGAATTGGGTATCTCTTTAGATGGTGTCAAGAAACAGATAAAAAACCTTCGAGACAGAGGGATTCTTACGCATGAAGGTTCGGATAAAGCTGGCTATTGGCGCATTATTGTCAAACCATAAACAAGAATAGGATTATGGCGATATTCATATTAGTCTTTACCTTGCTTATAGCTTTCTTAGCCATAGCCTTATTACTAGGCATAGCCCCAATAAGTTCAAAAGCCAAATACAGAACAATGTATGTGGGCGCAACCCTTATGATTCTGATAGCTTTTATGACCTGCGATTATATCGACATACAAACTGACATGACAGCTAAAATAAGGTTTCATGCAGTATTGGCTTTAGATATTGCAGTCGGATATTTTTGCATTGCTGTAGCTTATATGGAAAAGTATAACACTGTAAAACGTAAGAATCAAAAATTAGAGGAAGCCCTAACGGCAAAAGAACAGGAAAAGGTTTCCATTCTTTTGGAACATCAAAATGAAAAACAACAAGTCCTTCTGCAAGGAGAGCTTGAATGGCTGGCAGGGAAAATAAAGATATTTACCGAGGAAGAGCAAAAAGCAATTCTTGCCAGTACGTTATCGTTTGCCCAACATGACTTTATACTACCTCCTTCCATAAAAATCCAACCCAACGAAACATGCAGTCAGCAAGAACTTATGTACTACGTTTGCTCTACATTTTTCAATATGGGTAAGAAGCGTAATGACATTGTAAGTTTCTTGATTCAAGTCTTTCCACTCTATTTCCCTGCTGGAGAAAGCGTATTAGCCAAAAAGATGCCGGGGATGGATAAGGTAAAAGAGAGAAGGGAGAAAGAAGAACAAACAAGATTATGAGTATAAATAAAGAAACAATCATATCAGCTATTATTGACGTTTGCAAAGCCATGGGGTTAGACTATATAACCAAAGTAAGGTCTGCCACCTGGAATGCAGATATAGTTGTAGAACATAAAACATACAAAGTGGCTTTCAACGTGTGTAAATGTCCTCGCAATGTAGAAGTTGCATACAAAGCTATGCGTAAGGAGCGTGTTTGCGGATGTTGGTTACTATTGCCAACTAGAAACTCATCTTATCAAGAACAGAGTCTTCCATGTTTTAACCTTATATCCAAAACAGATAAGGAAATGGTATGTCTCAATTCAAAGTTGGATGATAACTCCACTAATCAAATTGAGTTATTTTCGTTCCTTCATTCCATTATTGATGGCAAGATAAAGTTTGCGGAACAAGCAGAAATCAACAAAGTAGAATTATGCTTCTATAAAAACAGATGTTGGAAGTGTCATAGAGAAAATGATGTATATTTCGTCAATCGCCTCTTTTCACAAAAAGGCGTGGTGATTGATGGACAGAATTTAATGATAGATGAAGACCTCACATTCAACCCCTCTATCATCAAGGGATTTAAGAGGTATATACAAGAACATCCGTCAGAAACATTCATTATGGGTGATATAAAACCAAGATATAGCAAAACGATTGGCGGAGCATATCCTTCATTCGGCTGTGTTCAATGTGATAGTATCTTTGGGAACTTCTATCTTCAAGAGAATATGATAGAACTCATATACTGCACAGACAGCTTACGCAAAACTATTATCACCCTCGATGAACCTATAAAAGTATCCGTTCATTGCTGGTATAAGGTAAATAGATGACATACAATAAATTAAATATTAGTCAGAATGAATATAATTAGCATATATAACCAATTAAAGAGTAGTTATAAAAACTACATCGGAAGTTTTGTCTCTATAAAAGATGAACGGATAAAGCAAAAGGTCTGTGAAGCGATTCAGGATGAGAAATTATGGCCTAAGGCTTTAATTCAATTCAATCCAAACTTTGCCCAAGGTATTGGCGTTTCTCAATTGATAGAAAGGGGGCTTCCTATTCATAGTGATTTGGAACAATTTTTTAAGACTCCTTTTTATAAACATCAGCAAGAAGCAATCGAATTGGGATGTCAAAACAAAGAGTTTATTGTCACCTCCGGTACGGGTTCCGGCAAATCGCGTACTTTTATGGCTACCATCTTTAACTATGTCTTACAACATCAAGAAGATTGCATTGAGAAGACAATAGCCATCATTGTGTACCCGATGAATGCTTTGATTAACTCACAGGCAGAAGAATTAGGTCGTTATCAGCAACAATATGAAGAAACAACAGGAAAAAAATGTCCCTTTACTTTCGGAAAATATACAGGACAAGAAGACTCGCAGGCTCGTGAACGGATGCAACAAACGCCTCCTAACATCATATTGACTAACTATATGATGCTGGAGTTATTGATGACTCGTGCAGGCGACGAGAAACATCTTAGAGATTGTTTCCTTGAAAATTTGCATTATCTCGTATTTGATGAACTGCACACTTATCGTGGTATGCAAGGAAGTGATGTGTCATTTTTGATTCGTCGCATTAAAGCACAAGCAAAAGGTGAGGTACTGTGTTTTGGTACATCTGCGACTATGGTGGCAGATGACAAACTTTCTTACAAAGAACAACGCCAAAAGGTTGCAGATGTGGCTTCTTGCATTTTTGGTAGCACATATGATTCAAGTCAAGTAGTAGACGAAACCTTAAAGGCCGGCTTAACAAATCCACATTACACTAAATCTGATTTGGTTGCGGCAATCAATGCGCCTATACCATCTGAACTGAACGCCACTTTGATTCAGGATTTTCCCACGACAAACTGGATTGAGCAGAACGTAGCATTGCGTTATGACGTTGAAGAACGGAAATATTTCAGAGGAACGCCATGTTCTATTGAAAATATTGCAGAAAAATTATTCCACGATATAGACGGGACTATATCGCAAGAAAAGTGTTTTTCCCATATCATAGGTGTTCTGAATTGGTGTAATGAAGTAAACGTCAATCATGGTACCAATCTTTTGCCTTATAAAATTCACCAGTTTATTCCCCAAACCGGTAATGTTTATGCTACTTTAGGAAATCCAAGGGATAGATATATCACTGTAGAGGAAAAATTATATTGTGAAGAGTTGTCAAATGAAAGTAGCAAGGTAATGTATTATCCCATCATGTTCAGCCGTCTTAGCGGACATGAACTATATTCGGTTAAAATTAGTAACGGGACACTTTCACCTCGCAATTTCGATGAACGAAATGATTCTGACGAAGAAGAGCAGGAACAATCCGTTGATAATGGATATATTATTGTGCCTCACGACAATGAATGTATAGACGACCTCCTGCTTGACCCCAATTCGGATGACATACCAGAAGATTGGTATAAGTTAGATAGACAAGGAAATCGTAAATTCAAGAAAACATACTCAAATCGATTCCCTAAGAAAATATATTTCAATGTATTTGGGCAATTGTCTGAAACTGAAGATATGCTTGAAAATTCAATCGAGGGTGTCTACATACCAAGTCCACTGAAGTATGATCCGACGGCCAAGGCCATTTTCTCGGGTTCCAGTAAAGAATGGTCAAAACTTTCAAAAATTGGCAGTGAAGGTAGAAGTACGGCCACTACAGTGCTTTCTTATGAGAATATTATTAAAATGAATAATGCCGGAGTCGATTCAGCTGACAGGAAAGTTATGACCTTTGTGGATGCTCGTCAAGATGCTGCGCTTCAAGCCGGACACTTTAACGACTTTATACGCATTGGAAAAATCCGTTCTGCAATATGGAATGCAGTAAAAAACTCTGAAGATCCTGTTGGTAGTGATAAAATCGCTCGACTTGTATTCAAACATCTTAACCTTTCTCACGAAGACTACTTCCGTTATCCAAACTGGAGTGGTGGTCGTGCAAAGAAAGTGGAAAGTGTCATGGAGAGATATTTGGGCACTATCATTTTTGATGATTTGGCTGGAAACTGGCAAGTTAATATGCCCAATTTGGAAGATTGTGCTTTACTGAAAATTAACTACGAATTTCTTCATGATGAGATAACGGGTGAAAATGGCAGCGAACGTTTGTATGACATACCTCAATTAGAGGGTTTGTCCGATGAGAGCAAAGAACGTTTCATCGTTCAGATATTGGACTATATGCGTCATAAACTGTGTATCTATTCTGATGAAAGAACGGAAGAAGCAGCAAGGGATACAGAAAAACAGGTTCGAGAGAATCTTAAAAGTCCATGGACGTTGGATGACAATGATAAAATTGCGTCCGCTCACGCTTTGTGTTTTGTAAAGCCACAAAACAAGCGAAAGTCATACGGTAAGGAGGTTGCCGGTTATCGCTCTAAACTTGCTTATTTTGTTCGTGATTTTCTAAATGCAAACGGAAGTGCTGTGACAATCAACTCTGCCGAAGAATATGTCGCTTATATGCAGTCATTATTTGCCGCACTAGGTAATTATATTCAAGAAAATGACGGTGCTTATCAGTTGTACTATTCCTGCATTTTGTGGGAGAAAGGCGATGAAAAGAATATTCGAGCCGACCTCATCAAAATTAGGACAATAGGCGATGAAATTGTATATACTCCGAATAAGTATTTTCAAGAGTTTTACAAACAGATCCCTATGGCGAACGTGAAATTGGAAGCCAAAGACCATACCGGACAGGTATCTAAATCAGAGCGTGAAGAACGTGAACGACAGTTCCGTAACGGTGAATTTCCAGTACTTTATTGCTCTCCTACAATGGAGTTAGGTATCGACATCAAAGATCTGTCTATTGTCGGTATGCGCAATGTGCCTCCTACGCCGGCAAACTATACACAGCGTGCCGGACGTGCTGGACGTAGCGGTCAGGCGGCTTTGATCTACACATACTGCCGTCCCCGTAACTCCCACGAGAATTACTATCTTCGTCATCCAGAGAAAATGGTAAGTGGTGAGGTAAAGGCTCCGCGTATGGAATTGGTCAACGAAGAGTTGTTCTCTACACATTTTCATTCTACGATACTTTCAATATGCCCTATTCTTCAGTTGTCTAATGGCATTGCAGACCTTGTTGATTATAGTAATGCTAATGCAATTACCTTAAAGCAGGAAGTCGTACACCATCTTCAACTTTCCGATGAGCGAAAAACTGAGATTAAACAGATTTTTAAGCAGGTGATTGCAGACCAATATCTGTCAAACAGAATTTCTAATGAATTGCCATATTGGTTTACGAATAGTTGGATGGATAACATACTCAACAACTATCTGGCTGATTTCGATAAGGCATTGAATCGCTGGCGTAGCTTATATAAATTGGCGCAACAACAAATTGAAGAAGCGCAGACTATTCTCCGGAACAATGTGTACGGAGAAAATTCCAACGAGAAAAAGGAGGCCCTGCTAAAAGAAAAACGTGGTATAGAACTTCGTGATATGTTGCTTGGTCAAAATCAAGGTAAAAATGCAGAGGAAAATGAGTTTTATCCATACCGTTACTTTGCAAGTGAGGGCTTTTTACCCGGTTATAACTTCACGAAACTTCCTCAACGTGCTCTTTTACAATATAAGAATAGTGACAAGGTTGAGTATTTGAGTCGTGCCAAATCATTAGCATTAACTGAGTTCGGTCCGCAGAATATCATCTACAATAATGGAGGGAAATTCCGTATCTCACGTATGATGCTCACAGGTGACCCGACTCCAAATAAATTCTTCTATAATCCCAAGACAGGAGTAATCTATAAAAATCAGGAAAATGCAGCCCACCATACCGATATTATCACAGGTGAAAGTCTCGATGGTATTTCAAGAATGATCCCCGGTTACTGCATCCAATCACAGGATATGGTGGCACAGGAAACAGAAAAAATCACTTGTCAGGAAGAAGAACGTAGCCGAAAGTTCTATCAACTAAAGACCTACTTTTCATCTGATGACACGCATGCAATGAGTATGTGCGAACTGAAGACTGGCAATGGTACCCATCTTGCCAATATACGATATATACCTTCATGCCGCCTGACTTACATCCTTGAATCCAAGAATGACAATAATGCAAACGGATTTGCATTCGACACAAAAACAGGTGACTGGATTAGTTCAGAGCGTATGACAATTTATGCACAAAAGCAGCAAGAACATCCGGAAGAACCCAGTCACATCAAGTATGTCAAGTTGTTTACGGAAACAACGGCCAATGCCATCTATATTCAGCCGCTTGAAGCTCTTGCGCTTGGAGACAAGGGAGCCGTGCGTACATTTCTCTATGCCTTTAAGCAGGCCATAGAAGATGTGTTCCAAATTGAGGGCAGCGAGATAGGTGCAGATGTGATGGGCGAAGAGAAAATCCCCAACGTACTCATCTATGAAAATGCGGAAGGTTCTTTAGGCGTTTTAAGTCGCCTCGTTGCTGAACCTGCCTCTTATCACGCCGTTGTAAAACGGGCCTATGAAATTTGCTATAAAAAATCATCACTGCTTTCTGATGAAGAGCGTGAGAAACTAATACCGGCAGACTATACAAATCTACTCAACTATTACAACCAGCCGTATCATCAACTTATCGATGTGCGTAAAATTTACAATACGCTTTGCATCATGATGAACGCTGATATAGAGGTACGTTCTGCCGGTCAGTACCAAAGTTACGATAAACAATACGAAGCTCTTGAAGCAGCCCGTGACCACAATAGTAGTACGGAGTACGAGTTTCTGAAATACCTTTATGAGCATAAACTCCGCCTGCCGGACAAGGCACAGCCTATGTTCCCGGAGCAGTATTACGTGCAGCCGGATTTCATGTATGGTGACAGAATTGTCATCTTCTGTGATGGTACGCCTCACGATTTGCCGGAAGTACAGGAAGATGACAGGAACAAGCGTGAAGTGCTTGAAGATGCCGGCTATATAGTGATAGCATGGCACTATGCTACACCTTTGGCAGATTTTGTGGCCGCACATTCTGATATATTTACACCCATAAGTTAATAGACATGGATTATAAGACAGGAACACTCGTTGAATTTCGCTCACGTCCCTGGGTGGTTCAGCAATCATCAGATAAAGACCTGCTTGTCATCAAGCCTCTTGGAGGTACTGATGCCGAGACCATTGGTTTATATAAACCTCTGTATGGCGATAAACTTGATTCTACGGTAAGCTCATACAATTTCCGCAAGCCATCACCGGAAGATGTGGGTGTAAACAGCTATCCTGAGGCCGCACGTATTCTTTACAATGCGTGCAGGCTCTCGTTTCGTGACGTGGCGGGGCCTTTCCAATGTTTGGGAAAACTTTCTTTTGAACCTCGTCCCTACCAAATGGTGCCGCTGATTCTTGCCCTCAAACATAAACTGATACGACTGCTTATCTCTGATGACGTTGGTATTGGCAAGACTTTGGAGTCATTACTAATAACCAAAGAATTGCTTGACCGCAGAGAGATACAGCGCTTCGCAGTCATCTGCTTGCCACATCTTTGTGAACAGTGGCAAAATGAGATACGGGATAAATTCGGTCTGGAAGCCGAAATCATCCGTTCCAGCACAATCAGTCGTTTGGAAAAGAATATGCGTGCCAATCAAAGTGTGTTCCGTGATATTCCATTCCAGATTATCTCTATTGACTACATCAAGTCTTCCGACCGTAAGCCCATGTTCTTGCAACATTGTCCCGAGTTCATCATTGTGGATGAAGCCCATACATGTGCCAAACCCAAGGGTGCGAACAAAGGGCAACAATTACGCCATTCCCTGCTCTCGGATTTGGCAAATACGGAACGCCACATTGTGCTTTTGACGGCTACACCTCATAGTGGAAACAGCGAAGAGTTTCAGTCTGTCATCGGTTTATTAAAGCCGGAATTCAGGAATTTCACTTTAGAGGATGCAAAGCAGCGTGAGGAACTGTCCCATTATTTCATTCAGCGTCGTCGAGCAGACGTAAAACCTTATGTAGGTGACGATATAATCTTTCCATCTCGTGTGCAGTTTGATGCCACTTATGCACTTAGCGAACAATACCATGCACTTTTGATGGATATTATAGACTATGTGCGTGAGGGAGTAAAGATAGCCCGTACCTTGGGCAAGGTGAAACAACGCTATATCTATTGGGATTTGTTGGCACTCATCCGAGGTGTCATGTCAAGTCCTGAAGCCGGCATTAGTATGTTACAGAACAAGATTGCCAAGCGTTCCAATGACTCTGAAGATGTTGCGGAAGATGAGGAAAAGACATACAAGTTCAATGATGCGCTGAAAGACGGGCTTCTTGGTGACGATGTACTCCCGGAATCATACGAAAAATCCTCCAACAGCGAAAAGACCAAGTTCCGTTCTTTTATTACACGGCTTCGTGAAATCAAGGAAAATAAGCAAGACAACAAAATAAGCGAGTTGGCAAAGAATGTGGAATTTGCATTAAACTCAAATTATAACCCTATTGTTTTCTGCCAATATATCCAGACAGCTGAATATTGTAAAGATTATATAACCAAATATTTGTCCTCTGATAAGAGATACAAGGACGTGGCCATAGAAGTCGTTACCAGCCGGCTTACGGATGAAGACCGGAAGATGAAAATTGACGAACTGTCAAGGTCACCTCGTCATGTCCTTGTATGTACCGATTGTCTATCAGAAGGAGTCAATCTTCAAACGGGATTTAACAGCATCATTCATTATGACCTACCGTGGAATCCCAACCGCATGGAGCAGCGTAACGGTCGTATCGACCGTTTTGGCCAAACTGAAAAAGAGGTGGCTATCTTCACCCTTTTTGATGAAGATACCAATCCGGTGGACAAGATTATCATGAAGGTGCTTTATCGCAAGCAGAACCAGATTCGCAAGTCTTTGGGCATCTATATCCCCATTGCAGACAATGATTCCTCACTGATGGAAAGCATTATGGAAGAGATTATCGTACTTGATACCAAAAAGAATCTCATCCATCAGCCTACACTATTTGACATGGATGAGTTCAAGGAAACAACCGAGGAGCACGACAAGCGTATTCAACGTGCGGTAGAAATTGAGAAGAAATCCCATACCTACTTTGCCCATAATACAAAAGCGATGGATCCGACCCGTTTGGTGGAAAGTCTGAATGAAGCCAAGAAGGTTATAGGTGACATCTATGATACGAGAGACTTTGTAATTGGTGAACTTCGCCATGCCGGTGTGAATGTAAAAACGGATAATATGCCTCTTTGTTATTCATTCCAGTTTGTCGAACTTGAAGAAAATCTAAAACCTTATTTCTTACGAGCATCTGACAAGAAGGGAATGGTACGCATTTCATTCACATCACCTACCCCCAAGAACTATATGTATATTGGTCGTAATCATGTTTTTGTGGAAGATCTCTCACGAGCAGTAGTCAATGATACCATCAACGGTGGCGATCTTGGAGCATGCCGTGGCATGGTGATTCAGACCGACAAGGTACAGACGGTAACAACGGTGCTCTTGATGCGTGTCCGTTCCGTAATTAGTGAAGCGAAACATAGCGACCGCCAACTCGTGGGCGAAGAAATGATATTCCTGGGTTATAAAGGAAAAGTAGAGAATCACGATTTCCTGCCGGAAGAAGAGTGTCGCAGTCTGTTCTTGGAGTCACAGGCCACGGGGGATATCGACCTCGTGACCCAGCGCAACACTTTCAAGCGACGTTTGGAATGGGTAGCTGACGAGACAACACTGCGCCGGCATACCGATGACATCGCTACCGAACGCGCCAACAATCTCGTTCGCTCGTTTGCGCAATATCGAACCTATCTTTCAGAAGCTGAGTATCAGGTGGTGAGACCGGTACTTCCGATGGATGTTATCGCAGCATTTGTCTATATGCCAAAAGTTCCTCAATTATAAATAAATTCACATGGATTATACATCAATACATATATATGGCCATCTCCTTTCCGATGACATCTTGCATGAGATAGAAACCGACTCATCCATGCAGGGAAATCGTGAGCAGGATTTCAATATAGATGTTTCACTCACGGCCAAAATTGACAATGCCTGGAGCAGTCTACGCAATGACTGGAAACTTTTCGCCGAGCGCAACACGCTTCGCGACCCATACGGCACAAAGTCCGTACGCCGTCTGATGGAACGGTTTTTCTCCAGTTTGGACTACCAACTGGATTATCAGCCTACTCAGATAGAGGCCAACGATCGCAAGTTTGACATTCCCTACATCTGTCCGGAACTTGGGCAGATGCCCGTCATCATCGTTGGCGACAAAACCGGTGACATCGAACTCGATACGATGGATAAGTGTACGCTTGACCAACGTGTAAAAGGTGAGCATCGTCAGAAATCGCCCCATGCCACCATGCTCGACTATCTCAACAGCACTGAACACATCTATGGCATTGTCACCAACGGGCAGGTACTTCGCCTGATTCGCAACACCGGACAGCTTGTCAAACTGACCTATATCGAATTTGACCTGCGGCGTATGGTCGAAGAAGACCACTATGCCGAGTTCTGCCTGCTATTCCACCTAATGCACACTTCACGATTCATCCATGGCGGCGACGATGCGTGCATTATGGAGCAATGGTTCAACCGTTCCATTGAGAGCGGCAACCGCATTCGTGCCGGGTTGAGTGATGCCGTCCAGAAAGCGATGGAGATATTGGGCCGTGCCGTTGTTTGCGGCAAGGGCGGTGGCAATGAAGCCTTTCGGCAGGCTGTGATGAATGGTGAGGCCAACTCCCAAATACTCAACAAGGAACTGATACACTTCATCTATCGCGTGTTGTTCCTCTTCATCATAGAAGACAGAAACTTGGTGTACCAAATTGGTGTCCCTGATAAAGATGCCGACTACGACCGAAAAGTACATTGTCAGGACATATACAAAAAGTTCTATGCAGTCTCACGTCTGCGTGGATTGTCAGAGTTACCCCACTTGCGTAGCAGCAGATACCATGACCTGTGGGAAGGACTGATGGACTCGTTTCACCTGTTTGAGGATGGTGCTTTCGGTGCGCCCCTTTGCATCAAGCCGCTTGGCGGCATTTTGTTCGACAAGGATACGCTCCACTACTTACGGTACTGTCGGATTACCAACAAGGAACTCCTCGAGGCCTTCGCATGTCTGAACGAGTTTAAGGACGAAAAACAGAACCGAGTGAAAATAAACTATTCTTCTCTTGATGTGGAGGAGTTTGGTTCTGTATATGAAGGCATTCTCGAAATGCGTGCCGTCATCACGCAGGGTACTTCTCTCACAAATTGGGACTTTACGTTTGGTGCTGGTTTGGATAGAAAGTCATCCAGTTCCTATTATACTCGCCCCGACCTTGTACAGAATTTGATTCGCACCACATTGGAACCGGTTATCAAAGGGCGCATTGCCCAATGCCAAACCACTGAAGAGAAAGTACGTTCCCTGCTCTCTATGAAAGTTTGCGATGCCGCCAGCGGTTCCGGTCATATTGTATTAGCTATGGCTCGTACACTGGCATGGTATATTTGTACCTTGCGTACAGGTGAGGACAATCCGGCTTCGCAGGACTACCGTGAAGCACTCCGTGAGGTCATTCAAAAGTGTATCTATGCAGTCGATTACAACCCTGATGCAGTGGAGTTATGCAAAGTCGTGCTTTGGATTGAAGGTTATTGTGCAGGTAAGCCGCTTTCATTCCTCGACCATCATGTGCGTTGCGGAAACTCTGTGATAGGTGTCACCAATCTCGACACATTGCTCAAAGGTGTGCCTAAAGAAGCTTTCTCTGCCAAGAATAAAGAAGCAAAGAAAAAGATTATAGACTTGAATAAGGAAGCTCTTAAAGATGTGGCTTTGGTTCAAGACGGCAAGTCGGCAGGATATGCGATGACATTGTTTAGCGGAGACATTGCCATACAGAGCATTGACGGCGAGCAGGTAGGTCTTGCCGGAAAAGTAAGAGAAATCAGTGCCCTTCCGGAAGAATCACTTTTGCAGGAACTTACCAAACAGTCTAAGTGGGAAGAACTGATGCAATCGCCACGTGTGGAATGTTTGCGGCGTGCTTGCGACATTTACACTTATAGTTTCTTCAAACAGTTCAAAGATGAAGATTTTATTTCTCAATTTGACGAAGAGACAAATATATTCACATCGCTTGACATTCCCTACACCCGTACCGTTTATAATGCGTTGCAAGAGATAAAGTATCTTGATTACACAGCCGAAGAAATGGAAGGTCTGCAAGTGCTTCCCGATTCGTTCAAACATGAAGTGAACGAAGTGGCACGTGCCAACCGCTTCTTCCACTGGTGCGTGGAGTTCCCCGAAGTGTTTGCCGATGGTGGTGGATTTGATGTGATGTGTGGCAATCCGCCTTGGGATAAATTGCAGATGGAAGATGGAAAGTGGTTTGTTGGAAAAGACAATTCTATCGTAAGTGCGGCTAATCAGGCTGCACGTGATAAACTAATCGCACAACTTGAAACAAGTAATCCAAATTTATTCAACGAATATTGTACTGTTAGAGAGTCTATTGCCAGCCAAACGCGGTATGTGAAGTATTCAGGTCGCTTTAATTTAACGAATCGAGGCAAAATAGAATTGTCTTCCTTATTTGCGGAAATATGCCTGGACTTCTCAAAAAAAGCATGGGGATTAGTTATACCGACCTCTATTGCTTTTGGAGACTCAACAAAGTACTTCTTTGAAAAACTGGTAACAGAGAATAGACTAATATCCCTTTATGATTTTGAAAATAGAGAAAAATTATTTGATATAGACAGTAGGTATAAATTCTGTCTTTTTACAGCTGGGCAACAACAGAGTAAGCCTCGTGAGGTGTCTGGTGGATTTTACTTAACTCGTTTGGACCATTTACTTGATCCCAATAGGATCTATAAACTAGAGACAGCAGACTTTACAAAACTGAATCCAAATACAAAAACATGTCCTGTCTTTAGAACTAGTAGAGATGCCGTACTTACAAAGAAATTATACAATATGGCACCTATTCTTGTAAATGAAGAAACAGGTGAAAATCCTTGGGATATTCGTTTGGCAACGCTTTTTAATATGGCAACTGCTTCCTCGCAGTTCAAAACAAGACAGCAACTGCTTGAAATGGGTGCGCAAGAGATAGGAGATAAATTTAATGCTAATGATATACTTTATGTGCCTTTGTATGAAGGAAAAATGATTTGGTTCTACAATCATCACTATGGTGAGTTTCCATTAGAAAATGTACAACGTCCCAATTCTATTCCGGCAACATCCATTGATACCTTAAAGAATCCGAACTCTGCTTTACGTCCATGGTATTGGGTAAAACAGGAGGATGTTCAAGCCAAACTGGTTAAAACAGATTCTAAGGGTAATATAACTTGGCAATGGAATCATAACTTCTATATAGCTTTTCGTGATGTAACAAACGCAACGAATGAGCGGACTTGCGTAGCAAGCCTTATGCCCAGCACCGTTGGTGCTGGGCATAAGGCCCCGCTCGTTTTCACTTCGCGGGGCCTTATCCCCAGTTGCGAATTTTTAGCCATGCTGTCTTCTCTAACATTCGACTTCATAGTTAAACAAAAAGTAGGTGGTTCAAGTATGGGATTCTTTATGATGAAGCAATTACCGTTCCTTACTCCGGAACAAATACAAGAATCAGGTTATGGACGTGATATTGTAGAACGTGTAGCCCGCCTCTGCTGGTTCAATCATGACCTTGACGGTTGGATGGAAGAACTACGTAAGGAATGTCCGAAAGATTATGATTTACCGGATGAGCCTGTGATATGGGACGAGGAAAAGCGTGCCATATGGCAAGCAGAGCTGGATGCCATATTCGCCCACCTTTACGGACTGAGCACAGAAGACCTTCGCTACATTCTCGATCCTGAAGATATATGCGGAAAGGGCTGCATCAACGAAACATTCCGCGTGCTAAAAGAGCGTGAAATCCGTGAATTAGGTGAATACCGTACCAAGCGCCTTGTGCTGGAAGCTTGGAACAAATTTGGATTTGATAACTGATTGAAGATTTATGCTGAGTAAAAAAGACATAGAAGAACTGGCTACAGGTGCAGTAAAACGTTATTTCAACACTTGTAACTTAATCTCGCCCCAAATTCAGGAGAATGATAAAACTCCTGATTGGGATGGAGAACTCAACCTATATGAAACTAAAAAAGATATTAGGAAAAATTATATAGGAAGTCTTCGGATTCAGGTAAAAGGAAAAGAGGTTTCAAAATTCAAGACCAAAGAGACATTTCCTATCGAGACCATATTTTTAAGAAACGCAAAGAACGAAGGATTTGTGTTCTTTGTTGTAGAAGTTATGCCCAATGGCGATAACAAGATATTCTACAAGAAGATGGCTCCTATTGAGATACGAGGACTGCTTGCTACTATAAACAAACAGCAAAAGACCAGAAGTATGCCATTTGAGCCACTAAGCATGGATAAATCTTGGACTGAGGCCGAATTAAAAGCTTTTTTATCAGATTGTATCAAACAGAAAAGTTTTGCTTCAAAAAATCCGTTTAGCATTGAAGATGTCAAAAATGTCCATGATTACCAATGGGGATTTACTTTTCAAGGGAAGAAAAATAATCTACTGAAAGACTTTCTTGGAGGATTTAAATCCTTCCTGTATCTAAAAACAAAGGAAGATGTTGAAATACCTATAGGAAATGGTCTGATGAATATATTCATGCCTGAGTTGACCA
Source organism: Bacteroides sp. RTP21281st1_H5_RTP21281_210402 (assembly GCF_040918965.1). Taxonomy (NCBI): domain Bacteria; kingdom Pseudomonadati; phylum Bacteroidota; class Bacteroidia; order Bacteroidales; family Bacteroidaceae; genus Bacteroides; species Bacteroides sp. RTP21281st1_H5_RTP21281_210402. The sequence continues at coordinate 813,456 of NZ_JBCOWR010000001.1, forward strand.
TCAAAAAAGAAGAAAGTGTTTATATCGGGAATGATATTGTTGCCTCAAATTATGTTTTAACCTATACAAAGGAGAGCGTATCTTATAAACTAGAAAACTTATTCCTTCTTAAATCCGAACAGAAACCACCATCGACCAAACGTATAAGTACATTAGAAATACTTGCTGATACTACAGATGAACAGATAAAAGCTTATGAAGTTTATAAGCTACTTATAGAATATGGAAGTATAAAGTTTGGAGATACAGAAATAACAATTAATGCGTCTAATAAAAATGTTCTTTTATCAACGATAAATAAGCAGTTATCAAATCTCAGTATTCATCAAGCAGTCCTTAATGCTTTAAACATAACGACTCCGATAAATTATAAGGTGTTTACGGAAAAGGACGATTTTTCTATGCACCAATTGTATAAAGCTTTTATCGAGAACAAGGCTATTGGACTTACAAACCCACAAGGTATATTTAAGATAAGCATTGCAAATATAAATGTGCTTTTAGTATGCCAAAGTGACAATAGAGGAAAGTTTTATTTAGACAATGCTTTTACATCATCTATCGAAGTAATACAGAATAATGATGTTACCCCGTTTCGAGTACCGATATTCTCGTTCTTAGAACAAAATGGATATGTACTCTTTGATAACATTCCGTATGATAGAATTGTAGAAGCATACAATGAGTGCTATATAAAAGATTCTCGTGTACTTATACAGGCAAACTTGGATTTACTTCACATACTAAAGGCTTATGATGAATTAAAATTGTCAGGCAAATTAGAGAAGAGTAAGTTTATAATCGGAGTTGCCCAATCGTTAGCGGAATGGCTTTTGGAAAATGAACGTGATAACTCAATGATAGCAATACATCAATTAAATATTTTGCAAATAATTAAACGACAGCGAACATTTACCGAAGACGAAGTTAACTTATTGCTTCAACTGTCTCAAAACGATTCTGATATGGTAAAAGCAGGGGCTTTTTTACTGTTAGACAAGTTGGATGTAGCTCAGTTCGTAATTCAACAATTTCCAGAAGATGTGAAGGCTCGTTTTATGAACTTTCCTATAGCTATTTTTGCTAAAGTTCCTAATTGTTGCAACAATTAGATAATGGATTTTTGTATTAGGTAGGCAATACTATACAACAGTTAAAAAAGTAAAATTGTATCCATAAAGACATTTATTGTATTTAGTAGGTGGGAACAATATCACCTACCAAATACAAACTAAGTCATTCAATTTATTTTACTACCCATTGCTTTTCACACTGTTCCTTCACTGCCCGATACATCGAATAATACGCAAAGGCTTCTTCTCTATGCTTCACGCTACTAACCGACGCAGTAACAGCCCACGTAACAATGATGACAATAAAGACCACAACATATCGAAGTTTTATATGATGCCCCCGTATAAACATCCCATTGATATTAGGTGGAATAATGGTTACAGGACTTTTCAATTCATTGATTTTGGCAAATATCTCATCCTGCCGTTTTAATATGCTTTCGGTATTTGCTTCGATATTCATGCGATTGAGATTATAATCGCAAACGTGCCGATAAAGATATTCAAGAAATTTGGACTTCTGCTTGAATAATTCAATAAGCTTCGGGAACCATAGCGAAAACGGCAATGTGTCCAGCTGTTGCTTCCAGATATGCTTCTTCACCACTGATAACGCATCGTTCCAGCAAGTACAGAAACTTTTGGCGACTCCATTATAAATGGTCTTTTCATCAAAGTCCACTTTTACAGATTGCTCTGATTTAGGAATTGTGGTATTCTGTTTTTCAATACACTCTTTTAGCTCGTTGATACTTTGACGCAAATTTGTAAGATTTGCAGCTACTACATCTTCTTTCATCATCTTCTACGTTTTGAGGGTTTATAAAAAGGTTCGGTTCTTTGGTTATCCTCGTCTTTGTCATCTCGCCATCCCAGTTCATTACTTGTTCCTCCACCTCCACCGGAAGTTATGGCTTGATGAGGTTGAATTATCAGTTCCGAAGCCACATTGCCAAACGTAATGCAAAGGCTGTTAAAACTCAAATCACGGTCAAGTTTAGAACCGGCTATACTATATTCATTTTGACAGAATGATATGCCACGAATTTTATCAGAGTTATCTGTACGATTAAAGCGCATATCTATACCCTGACCTCTGAGAATGCCAAGAAAATCATTCCATGAATGAGATACAGCCAGTGCATCAAGAGTTGCAGAACGTAGATTATACTTCCGTAATTGATAAGGGCGCAAACGACTCTTGTTTCTGGCTTTACTATTTTTAGGAGCAAAGTACAATCCATACTCTTTAGTCAAAGCTCGACATACTTTAGTATTACGTATTCTTTCATTGCTGTCAGAAATGAGATTGCCATCATTGTCTATCCGATTGAACACCAAATGACAATGAGGATGTTTCGTGTCGTGATGTCGGGTTATGATATATTGAGTATTGCTAATCCCCATTTGTTCCATCCATTTTTTGGCTATCTCTACCATCAGCGCATCTCCTTCTTCGTTATCGGGAAAACGGCTAATGTCCTGCGAAGAAAAAGCAAGTGATACGTGTTTCACCGGACTTTTTACTTTCGGACGCATGGACGCATGTATCTGAAAAGAATCGGCTATGGTTTTATTACTAATGGCACAGACACCTTCGTGTGCTAAAAGTGTGGCACACTTCTTCTTGTTCTTTTGGTCATTGGCGTAATTCACTATTCCTCCAAAATCCGTTCTTGTTTTAATCTTCGCTATCATGGCTATTGTTCTTTACTTGGGTGATAATTCTACTGACTTCTGATATGATTGAAAAGCATTGTTGCTTGACTGCTTCCAAACCATAAGTGTACATCTGATGGGCAATCTGATTGACATTGTTGGCGATGCCGGAAAGGTCACGGATTGCCGATGCCATTTCCGGACTGATACGCTGACAGACCTGACAATCCATTGCCGCCTGATGGTAAAATTCATTTACAGACAATCCAGCCTGTTCCGCTTTGGATTGGATATAAATGTAGTCGTTCTCGGTAAACATTACCCGAAAACATTTGGTACGTTTCTGATAGTTCGCCAACTTAGGGCGACCGCCTAGTTTCTTCTCCTTCATATTTATCTTAACTTTCGATGTTCATGAATTGATTTTTTGAGAGTGGCTGTTCCATCCGCTTGCCGCATAGGTTTTAGTGACACTAAAACACAAACTTGCCACTCAAAAAATCTTCCTATATTTCCCCTGCTCTATCCGACATAGCTTACCATCTTTAATAAAGGCTTCTATCCACTTGTTTGCCGTACTTCCATTTTCGCCCAAAGATGAAACCAGTATATCATAATCCTTCTTTGTGAAAGTATCGGGTAACATATTATAAAGGGTATTCCTTCGTGCATAAACGCCGGTCTCTTGCGAAGCGAAATTGAATCGTTTGGACTGATTTCCTAACAAATTCTGATAAATGAATACGGCATGATAAAGTAAGGTTTCGCAAATATTCATGGCTGTAGAATAGTCATACTCATGGCAAACCAATTGCTCTGCCTCGTCAAGTGAGGAAGAATTACGATGTACATTCTCCAAATGCCGGACAGCGGTCAACACCATCATTATACGATAAGCAATCAGTCCCATCCGTCTGACTACACCTTGCATCTTATTATCCACTTCGTCACAACACTCCTCATTCACACGGCTGAGATATTCAATAAAGTGTTCCTGTAAATCGGAGGGAAGGGAAAAGGAATAATTTCCCTGTCGTACAAATTCCTCATGCAGACGGCAGAATTTATCTCCCAACAGTTTGAACATTGCATTTTTAGATTGAGAAATATCGCTTGTGGCAAACACATTTCTTATACCTCGCTTGAAGCGGATGATATAAGAGCAAAAGCGACTCATCAACCCGTTCTCCGCATCAGGTATCAATCTTCTTACCTGTTCGGGAGTTCCAGCCAAAACTACAGAAACTCTCGGATTAGCTACTTCACAATACTCCCTATCCTTGCGACGGCTCAAACTGACCAACTCATGATGGAATGCCTTTCGCAACACATCGGAATAATTGCCATAGTCCGACTTCAATGTTTGGCTTAACGTGTCGCCCTCCGATTCAAACAACAGTCCGATACCGTCATTGTCTCCCAGTATCTTCAAGAAAGAGCTTGCGCTGCTATTGGCAGGAATAACAAGCATACGCATGGGCGGCTCGGCCGGCATAGTCATTCCACTATCTTTCTTACCTTTGATATAAGCCGCCATCGCTTCTTTATATTCCTGTTCCAATCGCTTTGAAAGTTCATGCAAATTGCGGTTAATGGGTACTACCAGTTCTCTGCATAGGGTTAATGCCCCTTTTCCCATACCTACATCTGCCACAACAAACAGATAAAGATTCGAATAAACAATGCGTTCATCGTATACACCGCAGACATTATGAAAGCATACCGACAAACACACAATAGTTCCAATCAATATCGTGTCACGGTCATCCACCGAGATGGAATTGTTGACAACCTCATTTAGAAAAGGAGGAAGATGCTCAAACACACATTCAGGAAATGCAGGAAGTTCTTCCTCTAATTTTATCCATTTGCCCGTTTTGCCATTTTGGATATTTGGCAAAATGGATAAATGTTCCTTGCCGGACAGAGCCAATGAGATTCCAGCTTGATTTGCCAAATGGAAGAAAGAACGGATAGTAATGCCTTGCCCTTTGGATTGCAGACAATACGTATATTGTTTGTCTGTTTCTTCCCTTTGATAGGTAGGGTAAAACCTGCCGATGCGATGATAATACTCCCGTCCGTTCTCTCCCAATTCATCAACAAGTGCGAAACCCAACTCCACCCAATCTTTATAATTGGGTGCTATATCAATGCCACGTTGTTCTATCTCCTGAACAACACTTTCTATATCGTCTTTTACCTTATTACATATAGGAGCAATATCAGGCGTATGTGTTTGCTGTATTTTAGAAGGGACATTCTCCCAATCTTGGGCGGAAAATATTTTCTTCGACATCATCTTTGTATTTAGGGTTAATATATGCTTGTGGGTCGTATGGCAGAAAGCATGAACGAGCCACATCACTGCCGGACATATCCACTGATGGCAAACCTGTCGCTTTGATGCAGTTGGCAACAGCCTTGAAGTACCGGGAATGTTCCCATCCTTTCAAGTCAACTGGTATTATCCACTTCAATCCATTACCGGATGGGCTGACAAATAACAGTTCCGTATCGAAATACTCATGATTGAGTAATTGCTGTTTTAGCTCCACGATATTCTCCACATGGTCGAAATCCAGACACATCAATCCTGAGTGCATAATCAGTTCCTTTTCATTCCGTTTGCGGAATAATCCCGAAAAAGTACAATAGTCGAAATGGGTGGCTTTGTATCTTTTGGATTCGGGAGAAAATAGCATCGAACGCAGAGACTCGGTTTGTGGTTGTGCATAATGCCCGATAACATAGCGATACACATCCACAATTCCCACAGCCCTTATCGGTTCAATGTTTTGAATGGGCTTGCGAAAGAACGAAAAGCAATAATCTGTCGTTTTCCTCATCTGATGATCTTTTTAGATTCGACAAATCGTCTGGCTTCTTCCATTAAGTCTGCTTGGGTCTTGTGCGATTTGTTCTTCAACCAATCGTCAATCTCCGATTGCAGGAAAGCCAAAGCCTTATTTATTTTATGTACAGGAATCTGCTTGGTAGATACCCATCCATAAACTGTCTGTTTGGCTGGATGTGATGGCAGATAAGTACAAAGCTCATCTATATCCATCCACTTAGGTGAATTACTTGCCTGCTTATGTTGCAAGGCATTTACTTTGGATTGTAGTACTTCTACGGACTCAATCAGGTAGGACAACGCATTCGGCATTTCCTCCAATGAATTTACTTTATAAGCCATTTTCTTCGTATTAAAGTTGATGCCGCAAAAGTATAGGGATGTTTATGAGTGCTAAATAGGTGCTTAACCACCACCAATCAACCGCTCATTTACCACTGACAGATTTAAGTTATTAATACGAGAATTTATTGGAAAACATAATAAAAGGGGAATAAACTATTATTGGGACTAACACATTCCTCACCGAAAGTCTCAATGCTACAAAACACCCCTCAAAAAGCCGATGCTTCATGAGGGGCAAATGGTGGTAAGTATATGATTGGTATTACATAAGTCGTTGGTGCTCAATGGTGGATATAACCACCACAACCTATAAATCCAAATTTTCTATATACAGTGTATTGGCGGCTTTCTCCTTTTGTTCGTTTACAAGATGCGTATAAATCTGCGTAGTTTTGACGTTTGTATGTCCCATCAAAGACTTGATTGTGTATATGTCAACGCCATTTTCCAGCAACAGCGAAGCATAGCTATGCCGCCCACAATGGAAGGTGATGTGCTTCTTGATACCGGATGCTTCTATCCAGACTTTCAACGGGCGAGAAATCCAAGAGGCATCAGTCAATCCTTCAAAAACAAGTGCTTCATCATCGTCTGGACGTATGCCGCATAGTTGAAGTGCCTGTTGAATGACTGGCTTGTAATCGGGCCTTTTTGTCTTTTGCTGAATTACTACTGCTTGCCATGTACCTTTGCTTGTTTGCTGAATTTGTTTCCATTTCAAAGTTTGAATATCACTATGCCGCAATCCAGTGAGAATAGAGAACAAGAACGCACGTTTCAAAACATCATCCTTGCAAGGAGTATCAACCAACATTTGCACTTCATTCATGGTAAGCGCAACACGAGGCTTCTCTATGTTTGTTATTCCCTTTACTTTCGCGCTTATATCAACGGTCAGATATTCATCAATGAACGCCTGTTTCAGTCCAGCTTTAAGTATGGAAAAATAGGTTGATGCCGTGTTTTGTGAGATAGTACCTTTCTTATTCCCTCCCATTGGAGCACGGAGAAGGAACATCTTTATATCTTCAAGCAGTTTAACGGAAATCGCCTTGAATGGAATTGGTTGCCCTTGTGAATACATTTTCAATAATTCACCTACACGCCTCCAGTTGACTATAATCGAATCGGAACTATTGGGATGACGTGTGCTTATAATACGATTGAAATACTTGATAAAATCCTGTTCGCTCCGCTCATTCTGTGCAGCGATTTCGTTTTCCTTATCAGTGTATAGGATGGCACTATCGTATTCATGCTGCCGTAACTTCCGCACATTGTCGGCATAGATGCAAGCCTCTTGGTCTATCGTTGAACGGCATTGGATAATTCCATTCAAATCACGTTTAGGCTTATAGTTGAATGTTTCATCCGGCAAGATTCGTGCTATGGATGACTTATCCCAAATGGGTGTGGATATAGTTCTGTTGATAGATTCCACCACACGGCTTGCCCGTTTAGAACCTCGCTTATACACTGGGTATGACTCTATAATCAGATACCACTCTTCTTTATAATTCGACCTTCTGAGTTTGACGGTCACTTTGGTATTGGGTAATGCTTTCTTCATAACGACTTATACAATTTATCAATTTCAGATTTGGGAACATAAACATAGTTACCGATTTGGCGTGTAGGAATAGAATGACGGCGTATGTGCTTAAACACACTGCTGTCATTGATATGGAACTTCTTTGCGATCTCTCCGATGGTGTAACAATCTTTGGGTTCAAAGGACAATGCCTCCTTTTTTCTCTTTCTACTCCCTGCCTTTGTTTTGAAGTGTTCATCCATATACTGCCGACTAAGGCGTATCAGACGCTGACCAAAATTGTATGACGGTATCAAGCCTTGCCGTATCATACGATAAAGAACGTCTTTACTAATGCCGTAAATCAGCATAGCCTCTTTAACCGTTAGATATCCCTTACTGGATGGTATTCGCTTGACCAATGCTTGACGTATCGCCTCTTTCTCTTTTGCGATTTGCCTTTTCTTATACGCTCTCTTGGAACAAGCCGGACAACAATACTTCGACACTAATGTGGGAGGAATAAAGATTTTACCGCACTCCTCGCAACTTCTTTGAATGGTGTAATTTCCTCTTGGCATATTCTTCTCGTTTTAAATGGTTTATATCAATCTAAGTTGCATCTTATCGCCAAATAAGACGTGTCGCAAACATGTCGCAAATAAGAGATAAAAAAGCCCATAGAAAACACATAGCAACCATGAACTCCATAAACGCAAAAAGCGTGCAACTCATTGAGCTGCACGCTTTTGCTTATTGCTTATTATCTGTTTCCTTATCGGAATCATTTGACCTCTTCGAAGTCAGCATCCTGAACATTATCTCCATGCTTGCTATCGTCTTGTTGACCAGCACCACCATTCATATCAGGGCCAGCCTGTGCACCACCTTGGGCACCACCGCCTTGAGCATACATTTCAGCACTTGCAGCCTGAAAAGCTGTATTTACCTCTGCCATAGCAGCATCAATAGCAGCCAAATCCTGAGCCTTGTGAGCGTCTTTCAGTTTCTGCAAAGCAGCTTCAATCGGCGCTTTCTTGTCAGCAGGCAACTTATCGCCTAATTCCTTCAACTGATTTTCAGTCTGGAAGATTACGCTGTCAGCCTGGTTCAGCTTATCAATCTTTTCACGTTCTTTCTTGTCTGCTTCAGCATTAGCTTCAGCTTCGGCTTTCATCTTTTCGATTTCTTCCTTACTCAAACCGCTGGATGCTTCGATACGGATAGCCTGTTCCTTACCGGTAGCCTTATCCTTGGCAGAGACTTTCAAGATACCATTAGCGTCGATATCGAATGTAACCTCAATCTGAGGAACACCACGACGAGCCGGAGCAATACCTGACAAGTTGAACTGACCGATTGATTTATTCTGAGCAGCCATCGGACGTTCTCCCTGCAATACATGGATAGTAACCTCACTCTGATTATCGGCAGCAGTAGAGAATGTTTCACTCTTACGAGCCGGAATTGTAGTGTTAGCGTCGATCAACTTAGTCATTACACCACCCAGTGTTTCGATACCCATTGATAACGGAGTTACATCCAACAATACCACACCCTTGATTTCGTCTGTCAAAACAGCACCTTGTACAGCAGCACCAATAGCTACCACTTCATCCGGATTCACACCTTTGGAAGGAGCCTTACCGAAGAAATCTTCTACCAATTTCTGTACAGCCGGAATACGTGAAGAACCACCGACAAGGATTACTTCGTCAATATCAGCGTTGTTCAAACCTGCATCACTCATTGCTTTCTTACAAGGTTCAAGACAAGCCTGAATCAAGCTGTGAGCCAAAGATTCGAATTTAGCACGAGTCAAAGTCTTCACCAAGTGCTTGGGCACACCACCTACCGGCATAATATACGGCAAGTTGATTTCTGTACTTGCGGAAGAAGAAAGTTCAATCTTAGCTTTTTCAGCAGCTTCTTTCAAACGTTGCAAAGCCATCGGATCCTGAGTCAGGTCAGCACCTTCGTCATTCTTGAATTCCTGTACCAGCCAGTTGATGATTACCTGGTCGAAATCATCACCACCAAGGTGAGTGTCACCATTTGTAGAAAGCACTTCAAATACACCACCACCAAATTCGAGGATAGAGATATCGAATGTACCACCACCAAGGTCGAATACGGCAATCTTCATATCTTTGTGAGCCTTGTCCAGACCGTATGCAAGAGCAGCGGCTGTCGGTTCGTTTACAATACGTTTTACTTCCAGACCGGCAATCTGTCCGGCTTCTTTTGTGGCCTGACGTTGAGAGTCAGAGAAATAAGCAGGAACTGTAATAACAGCTTCTGTCACTTCCTGTCCCAAGTAATCTTCAGCAGTCTTCTTCATCTTCTGAAGAATCATTGCAGAGATTTCCTGCGGAGTGTACAGACGTCCGTCGATGTCAACACGCGGAGTATTGTTGTCACCTTTCACTACTTTATAAGGAACACGAGTCACTTCTTTTTGTACCTGATCCCAATTTTCACCCATGAAACGTTTGATAGAGAAAATCGTACGTGTCGGGTTGGTAATAGCCTGACGTTTGGCAGGATCACCTACTTTACGTTCGCCACCATCTACAAAAGCAACTATTGAAGGAGTCGTACGCTTACCTTCGCTGTTTGCGATTACTACCGGTTCGTTACCTTCAAATACAGAAACACAAGAGTTTGTTGTTCCTAAGTCAATACCAATAATTTTTCCCATGATCGTTATTTTTTTATTTATTATTATTCAATGATTTCTTTTTGTCCGGTTGTTTCTCCGCTCCTATTGCAGAGCTTCGTCCCGAACGGACGCTTATTAAAAAGCAAACCGTGTGCCAAAAGGAAATTATACGAATGCATGACATAATATCTGCCAAAAAGACAGTTTTAATAAATAAACACTGCTGACATAGTCACGTCCGGACTCAATCAGCAACTGCTTCATAAAACAAATGCAGACGGCTTCGGTTCAATGCAGGAAAAAAAATATGCCTGTGTCGTCATATTCGACACAGGCATACCTTAATATATACTATTCTTATTTTATTACTTCTCCAAAACAAGCACCAATGCATTGTTGGCATCATACAAACCGATACCACCACCGGACAATACATCAAATGATTTCACCTCATTCATCGCTTTCAGAATCTTGCCTTCCGTTTCCATATCCGGACAAGCCATCATCGTGCTTACCACTCTCGCGAAAGAAATGGATTTGGCATTATTTGTATTGGTTTCAAAACCGCCATTTATCATATTACATCCGGCATTACCATGAATCATCTTTTCCTTCACATCAAAAGTGATGAAAGGTTGCTTCTCCATACCGGAAGGAATTGCTTCGCCATTCACTTCCTTCACTTTCCATTCTCCGTTCAATACCGACAATTTCACATCAGCCTCCTTTTTTTCCAAAGTTATAACCGGACGATTGGACGCATTGCAAAGATACAGTTTGTCTTTGCCGGCTTTCTTATATCCTTTCACTTGTGCAAGAGCACTCAATACATTTCTCTCTGTTGTCATATCCGGACACATCATCCGAGTGCTGCCCATTGCGCCGAGTTCAAGGCTTCCCGGTTTCGCGTTTACGTCGAAGCTACCCATCATACGGTTGCAACCGCTACTACCGGACACGCGCCCCGTTGCGGTATCAAAAGCAATAAAAGGAAGTGTTCTACTTTCGCCCGAAGTAACTTTCGAGCCATTGATTTCTATGATATTCCACTCACCATTGATAGATGACAAAGGGATCGCCTTCTCAACCGAACGGCATGAAGACATTGCAAGCGCCGCACCGGCAATGCAAATTGAAACTAATACTTTATTCATATGTTATAACGTTTAAGTTAAATTGGGGGCAAAGATATCAAAAAGATTGGAAAATAATATCCAATACAATATAAAATATATACATTTGCCATTGAATGTACAACAAACGAACAATTTACATAGTTCACAAAAAGTAAATAAATATGAGAATCATCGCTCTTTTTCTGATTTTTTTCTGTTGTGGTACGTCTCCTGTCACAGCACAAAACGATTATATTGTCACCACCCCTTCCACTCAGGAAATTCCCGTAAGTGAAGAAGAGCAATTTATCAAAAGTAACTTCCCATTGCAACTTTTGTGCAAGTGGACGCCCGGAATGAAATTTATGTTCGCTCCATCTTCACGGGATATGTTCCTGCCTACACTTTCTAACTATGATACCGACAAGGGGGTAGATAATAGTTTGCTGAAACACAAAATCCTCACTTTCACCGGAACTGAAGAAAAAGCCCAAAACATATCAAACAGCACCAATTATTCCACCCGTTTCATTTTCGAATGTGAAGGAGAAAAATATTACTATGACATAAAAAATATGCGACTGGATGAAATTTGCGAGAAAGCTCCCCGCGCATGCGTCAATGGATTAGTCTATTTGAAAGATGTAGATACGGCAAAGAACCTGTTAATAGGAAAAACAATCTATATTCAATCCGAAAGCGTGCGTGTAGATGATACTAATAATTATTCCGGTTATCGGGATGTAGCCATTCCTGCCAATACGGAAGCTACAATAACCGCCGTCGGAGTCGGTAATCAGACATATCCTGTGAAAATCATATTTAAGGATACGCAAGGACATTCTTACTATCTCGAAGTCGCCCTCTCACGAACCAACTCAGGCATGGATCTGAATGACTTTCAAGGCGAAAAGAGAATGAAATATTTTTCGAATGCGATCAGCTTCACGAATAAAAACTCTGATAATATCGAAGGACTGAAAAACAAATATCTGGGACGAACCGTTTATCCTAAAAAGGTATTGCCTGCCAAAAGGGTGGTTTCCCTTGAAGGCAAGCAGACGGAATCACGTGTTCACTTGCCCCGATATACGGTTCTGAATATCAAAGACATTAATTTGGCTTCATCAGGCAGTCTGAGTGTTCTGTCATTGGAAGACAAAGCCGGAGTCTTCTATGAACTGGAAGCTGACTTGAAATATGATGTTATTGTCAGAAATGCGAATTATATCGAGGATCTTTTCGGATTTGAAGATATACAGAAAAAATATCCGGGCATCACTGAAAAACGTTGGCAGCTCATCTCCCGCGGTGAGTTGGAAACAGGTATGAGCACTGATGAATGCCGTTTGTCCATCGGTGATCCGGTAGAAATCGAGTTAAAAAAAGATAATCGTTTTGAAACTTGGTTCTACAATGGCAAAACGCTGGAATTTGAGAACGGTACCTTACGGCGATACAAATAAAAAGGAGTACCGACGAATGATTATCTGAAAATAATCACGTATATTTGCTCCATAAACAATTCTTATATTCTTAATTTTTAATTCGCAATTTAAAGAAATGGGTAGAGTTCTTATTATTGGTGCAGGCGGTGTTGGCACTGTCGTTGCGCACAAAGTGGCACAAAATGCCGATGTATTTACAGATATTATGATTGCCAGCCGTACAAAAGAGAAATGCGACAAAATCGTCGAGGCAATAGGTAATCCCAATATAAAGACAGCTAAAGTCGACGCAGACAATGTGGACGAACTGGTAGCCTTGTTCAACGATTTCAAACCGGAAATGGTGATTAATGTTGCTCTTCCCTATCAGGACTTGACTATCATGGAAGCTTGCCTGAAAGCCGGAGTGAACTATCTGGATACGGCCAATTATGAGCCGAAAGATGAAGCTCACTTTGAATATAGCTGGCAATGGGCTTACCATGAACGTTTCAAGGAAGCCGGCCTGACAGCTATCCTCGGTTGTGGATTCGATCCGGGAGTCAGTGGTATCTATACAGCTTATGCGGCCAAGCATTATTTTGACGAAATCCAATATCTGGATATCGTAGACTGTAATGCCGGAAATCATCATAAGGCATTCGCCACTAACTTCAATCCGGAAATCAACATCCGCGAAATTACGCAGAACGGGCGTTATTATGAAAACGGCAAGTGGATAACTACCGGCCCGTTGGAAATTCATAAAGACCTGACTTATCCGAATATCGGCCCCCGTGACTCCTATCTTCTTTATCACGAAGAACTAGAATCATTGGTGAAGAATTTCCCGACTATCAAACGTGCCCGCTTCTGGATGACTTTCGGACAGGAATACTTGACTCACTTACGTGTCATCCAGAATATCGGTATGGCCCGTATTGATGAAGTTGATTATAACGGAGTGAAGATTGTTCCCTTGCAATTCTTGAAAGCTGTATTGCCTAACCCGCAGGATTTGGGTGAGAACTATGAAGGCGAAACTTCCATCGGTTGTCGTATCCGCGGTCTGAAAGACGGTAAAGAACGTACTTACTATGTTTACAATAATTGTAGCCATCAGGAAGCATACAAGGAAACGGGTATGCAGGGAGTAAGCTACACCACCGGAGTTCCGGCAATGATCGGAGCCATGATGTTCTTCAAGGGAGAATGGAAACGTCCGGGTGTAAACAATGTAGAAGAGTTCAATCCGGATCCGTTTATGGAGCAACTGAACAAGCAGGGTTTGCCTTGGCATGAAGTTATCGATCAGGATTTGGAATTGTAAGACATTCATAAAAAAGGAAGTCATGATTAACGTTGGAGATAAAGCACCGGAAGTTTTGGGCATCAATGAAAAAGGTGAAGAAATCCGTCTGAGTGCTTACAAAGGAAAAAAGATTGTGTTGTACTTCTATCCGAAGGACAGCACATCGGGTTGTACGGCGCAAGCGTGCAATCTGCGTGATAATTATTCCGATCTGCGCAAGGCCGGTTACGAAGTGATCGGCGTCAGCGTAGACAATGAAAAGTCGCATCAGAAATTTATCGAGAAGAACAACCTTCCTTTCACCCTGATTGCCGATACTGACAAGAAGTTGGTAGAAGAATTTGGCGTGTGGGGAGAAAAGAAGCTGTACGGACGTGCATATATGGGGACTTTCCGCACTACTTTCCTGATTAACGAAGAAGGAATCGTAGAACGGATCATCACTCCGAAAGAAGTGAAGACCAAAGAACATGCCTCACAAATTTTAAACCAATAAATCCATTAATTATAGAATAATAAGGTATGGCAAAGAAAGACGAACTTAATTTTGAAACAGATAATAAAATGGCATCAAGCGAAAAACTAAAAGCCTTACAGGCTGCCATGGAAAAGATAGAAAAGAGCTTCGGTAAAGGTTCTATCATGAAAATGGGTGACGATAGTGTTGAACAGGTAGAAGTGATCCCGACAGGCTCTATCGCCTTGAACGTGGCGCTCGGCGTAGGTGGTTACCCAAGAGGCAGGATAATCGAAATATATGGCCCGGAATCTTCCGGTAAAACGACATTGGCTATCCATGCCATTGCCGAAGCTCAAAAGGCCGGCGGTATCGCCGCTTTCATTGATGCAGAACATGCTTTCGACCGTTTCTATGCTTCCAAACTGGGCGTGAACATTGACGACTTGTATATATCCCAACCGGATAATGGCGAACAGGCTCTGGAAATAGCCGAACAATTAATCCGTTCTTCCGCCATCGACATCATCGTTATCGACTCTGTTGCCGCATTGACTCCGAAAGCAGAAATCGAAGGTGATATGGGCGACAATAAGGTAGGTTTGCAAGCGCGTTTGATGTCACAGGCATTACGTAAGTTGACCGGTACAGTCAGCAAGACACGTACAACTTGTATCTTCATCAACCAGTTGCGTGAAAAGATCGGTGTTATGTTCGGTAATCCGGAAACAACTACCGGTGGTAATGCTCTGAAATTCTATGCTTCCGTACGTATAGACATTCGTGGCAGCCAACCTATCAAGGATGGCGAAGAAATTCTGGGTAAACTGACTAAAGT
This sequence comes from Bacteroides sp. RTP21281st1_H5_RTP21281_210402, assembly GCF_040918965.1. Lineage (NCBI taxonomy): Bacteria > Pseudomonadati > Bacteroidota > Bacteroidia > Bacteroidales > Bacteroidaceae > Bacteroides > Bacteroides sp. RTP21281st1_H5_RTP21281_210402. Next base: position 828,732 of record NZ_JBCOWR010000001.1, read on the forward strand.
GAAAGTTGTGAAGAATAAAGTGGCTCCTCCTTTCCGGAAAGCAGAATTCGACATTATGTTCGGTGAAGGTATCTCCCACTCCGGAGAAATCATCGACTTGGGTGCCGACTTGGGAATCATCAAGAAGAGCGGCTCATGGTATAGCTACAACGACACCAAGTTAGGACAAGGACGCGATGCGGCAAAACAATGTATCGCTGACAATCCCGAACTTGCCGAGGAACTGGAAGGACTTATCTTCGAGAAATTGAAGAAAAAAGAATAACGGGATTCTGTCATCTTTTTAAGACAGGGCTGTATCCCAAAAGAAGTGGGAGAATATCGCATGACACGGATATTCTCCCACTTTTCTCTCTCTATATATATGTGTATTTATGTGTGCCTCATATATGTGTATTTATGTGTGGCTCTTCTTTATACGAAATAAATATAAGCCAACGTACTCAAGCTAATCACTACCCAAAGCAGAACTCCCTGAACTAACGGCTTGACCCCGACTGCCCTTAACACATCAATAGAAAGAGAAGCACCGATAAAGAACATAGTAATCGTCAAGGTCTTACGGGCGATTCCATTGATTGCTGCTCCCAACTGCGGCACTCCGTCAAGTAAGTAAGTATTTACCACCATTGCCAGAACAAAGAAGAAGATGAACCAGGGAATACTGATTTTCTGTCCTTTGCTCTTAAAGATAAACGAAGTGGCAAAAGCCATAGGAATTATCCAAAGCGCACGGGTCAGCTTGATAGTGGTAGCCACTTTCAAGGCTTCTTCACCATACGCAGCACCTGCACCGACAACCGAACTTGTATCGTGAATGGCAATCGCCGCCCATGTTCCGAACTGCTGTTGATCCATATTCAAAGCATGACCAATCATCGGGAAGATAAAGAGTGCGATTGCGTTCAGGATAAAAATAGTGCCCAGTGCAACAGACATTTCACTATCCTTCGCTCTCAGCACCGGCCCTACTGCCGCAATGGCGCTACCACCACAGATAGCAGTTCCCGAACTGATAAGATAAGCGGTATTCCGGTCTATCTTGAATAACTTACGTCCGATAAACCAACCAATCACTAAAGTACCGATAACAGAAATTACAGTAAACTCCATACCTTCCTTACCGGAAGCCAAAGCCGAATGAAGGTTCATTCCGAAACCCAGTCCGACAACTGAATATTGTAACAAATATTTAGATGTTTTCTTATTAAACTTCGGATGTGCCTGTCCACAAGTCAATGCAAAAATAAGTCCAAGAAACAAAGCAACCGGTGGAGTCACCCATGCCGACCATGCTTCCAATCCCGGAATATAATCTAAAAACAGAAAGAAAGTCAAAGTAGAAAGTAACGCGACATAAATTGTCTTGTTGTTTGTCTGCAACGTTTTTGTAGCTGTTGAAATCATATAATTTTATCTTTAATTGTTTTCGGGGTGCAAAGGTACAGGAAACAATCAAGACATACCAATAGTTTCTAATTATGCATTATAACTTTTGGTTATAGACAACCTACTTTGGACTATTTTCATACAGTTACGATATCCTTTCCGAAAGGCGACAATGCTAACGCAGCCAGCTTAAAGTGTTGTAATCCAAAAGGAATACCAATAATAGTTATACACAGAATCACCCCAAAAACTAAATGTGACAAACAAATCCAAATGCCACCCACGAATATCCATATCACGTTCATTAATATATAAAGACAGCCACTGGAACGACTTCCGCTTCTCACCTCTTTACCAAAAGGCCACAAAGCAAGTCCTGCCAATTTCAACGTTTGCATTCCAAAAGGAATGCCGATAATAGTAATCATCATCAATATACTTGAAATAAGGTATTCTACTGCCGTGAAAATACCACCAAGCAACAACCATAAAAGGTTCATCAAACAGCCCATAACAATAACTTTTTATTATTTATCCAACATTCTTTTTGTCATCTCATCCGTTTCGCTCCGATAATATTGTTCTATCACCTGCTGAAACAAATCATCCGGAGCAACCTCATTAAAAAGCGTCATGCACGAAAGTACCTTCATCGCATCCAACGCGCCGAAAACGTCCTGCGCCGTCTTACCTTTCAATTGCAGAAAAGCCAATGTTATTTCTCTTAGTCTTTTACCCAAAATCGGATGCGCCAAATATGCTTCAGCTTCTTCCTTGCCACTGATTCCATAATACTGTGAATTATAGCTCATTCCCAACCCTTTCAGTTGAGGAAATATATACCAAATCCAATGAGAATATTTCCGCCCGTTTCTGACTTCTGTAAGGGCACGTTCATAGTCGCCTTGTTGGGCGTCAAGAAATCGTTGTAAATTATAGTCTCCCATATCAAATCATCAATTTTCTTCTGTTTGCTTTATATTGATATATTTTATTGCTTTAACGCATAAACGACTAACAAATATACACTTTTTCCGGAGATAAACAGAGGTATTACACACTCTTTTTTCGAAGATAACTCCTCTTTCTGTGTAATCTTGGCATCCTTTATTAAACATATACCTCTCTTCTCCACATCTATTACTACTTCTCCCCCAGTCTATTAACAAATAACTTCCACTTTATTAATCATAAACTTACTTTTATCAAATAGAAAACTTATCTTTGCCTAATCATAAACTATAAATGCAAGCTTTGATTATAAAAATGCAAGCTTTATTTTTATAATTGCAAGCTTCATTTATAAAAACAGAACTTCCATTTATAGTTTATGATTAATCAAAAGGAACTTTAGGATTAGGAGAAAAGAAGTTTGCACTTAATGCAGAGAAAGTTTTCTCTTAATAGACAAGAACCCACCTATTAATACTTTAAACCAAAGAATGTATGGCACGTTACATCATGGAAGAGATGCCCGATCTCCAAAAAACAGGCAAAAGAATTACTTATCCCAGATTTGCACGGATAGACAATGCAAGTCTAAAAGAATTGGCGCAACGGGTGGGCGATGTAAGCGGTTTCAGTGCCGGAGACATAGAAGGCGTACTGCTTCAGACAGGCATCGAAATGGCACGTCTGATGGCAGAAGGACGCTCGGTAAAAATAGACGGGATAGGGACATTTACCCCGTCGCTTACCTTGGGCAGGGATAAGGAACGGGAAGACGCAGAAGAAGGTGGAACACATCGTAATGCACAGAGCATCTTTATAGGTGGTGTTAATTTCCGTGCAGATAGGACGATGATAAGAAACATCAGCGAAAGATGCCGGTTGGAAAGAGCACCTTGGAAACGGCAACGTTCTTCGAAGAAATTCACACCGGAGCAACGATTGGCATTAGCAATAAAGTACCTTGACGAGAATCCTTTCCTTACTGTATGGGAATACCGCAAACTGACCGGATTGCTTCAAACTGCTGCTACCAATGAATTGAGACAATGGGGACACCAGCCTGATTCAGGAATAGAAATAGCCGGCAGAGGTGTCCATAGAGTATATATAAAGAAAAAAATAGTAGAAGAAGGGCAATAGAAAAAAGCAATAACAGTATGAGAAATGATGAGAAAGGGTATGAGAAACAACCTTTTCAAGGCTATTTTCTCTTTAAAATGATGAGAAATGCACTTCCGTGAAAGCATTTCTCATACAGTAGTTCATTGGTTAGAAGACTGTTGACTAAAATTTATGAGAATATGAGAAATACTTTTTCCATTTCTTGTGTAGAGCAACAGGGAGCCTGAACCTGAATTATAAATTTTTGCTGTGATGTCCCGCAAACCGCATGAAGACCTGGGACAGTCCTCCCTCCTGCCCTTGCAGTTGTACGAAATTAAATTCGCGCTGCATGGGCATCCCTTTTATTTCAATCACGCGCAGATTGCCCGCTACGAGTTCTTTATGTACGGAACGGATTGAAACAATCCCCATACAATCAGCATGTTCGATGAAAAGTTTGATGCTTTCCGTACTGCCGAGATACATCATTACATTCAAAGAAGACAGTTTCAAGTTATGTTGCGACAAAGCACGCTCGAATACATCCAACGTCCCTGATCCTCTTTCACGCAGGACTAATGGAATATTCAGCAAGTCTTCCGGACTTATTTCATCCTGAATATTCAGTTTGGTATGTGCATGTACCACTGCCACAAGTTCGTCTTGCAGGAATGAAGTATATTTTAAGTTAGGAAGGCGGAAGATCCCCTCTACCAAACCCAAATCTATCCGATGCTCCTGCAAAGCTGTTTCCACTCCACGGGAATTTCCATTAATCAGGGAAAGGTTGACTTGTGGAAACTTAGCGATGAAATTTCCCAATAAGGGCGGTAAGACATATTGGGCAATTGTAGTACTGGCTCCCAATTTCAATTCGCCGATATATTCGTTGTGAAGCAAATGCATTTCATATTCCAACTGTTTGTAGTCATCCAGAATCTTCTCACTATGCTTCAATAGCAACTCACCTGCATCGGTCAAGGAGATTTTACTTCCCTGACGCTCGAATAAGCGAGCCTGATAATAAGTCTCCAATTCCTGAATATGCTTGGTAATAGCAGGTTGGCTGACAAACAGCTCTTGCGAAGCCTTCGTAAAACTCAAGTTCTTCGCCACACTCTGAAACACTTTTAAACGAAAATCGGACATGGGGCTAAATTTTAAGTATTAAGCATTAGATATCAAGCATCGGGCATGGGGCTATCAAAGTTCATCAGCTCTAATCCCTAATGCCTGCATGACGGGGAAAGCCAACATATCCCATTTATACGCTAACGGAGCATCCGGCTCATTCATCCGGAACTGAATAACTTCCTTGCCTTTTATCTCATTCAACGCATCAGTCACCCTCTTTCCATACTCTTCATTGAATGAAACCACAATCATTCTTTTCACATCAGCCGAATCGGCAACGATGGACAACAAATCAAGAAACAAATCTTCTCTTGTCACCATTCCTTCCGAAGGAACACTTGCAAATGAATACTCACCATAAGGGCTTTGAAAAGCAACACCGTTCAGTTCCTTCTCCAAATCGGAAGGCTGGCAATACACAAGCCGCTCCGAGTCCTTATCGTAAACAAAAAGAAATTGCACTTCATTTTTTCCTTCTGTAATCCCTGCATCCAATGTCAGATAAGTAGTCAGTATCGAAAGGTCTATCTCTTGCAGAGAACGCCGCAAGGTCTTTTCAAAATATCCCTTCATATCTGTAATTACAAAGTTCAGAAAAGCCGCATCAATCAACACTACTGTCTCAGACAGTTTTATTTGAGGTTTATCGTTCATACCTTATTCTTAATATTATTACAGCCGATAAAGATACTACAATACTTTTATTTATCACCCTCATTTCGCAGCAAATTCGTCAGTCGTATATAAATGAAAGAGGTCATTTTGTCCTTTAACTCCCTAATAGCCATGCTATTTTGTCATATTTTTCTACTTGGCAAATCTTTTGCGCCCTTTTAGGTGTTATTAGAAACGTGAAATAAGAAAGGAGAACAACGATATGAACTTTAACAATTTTACTATTAAATCCCAAGAAGCGGTACAGGAAGCCGTGAACCTGGTAAGAAACCGGGGACAACAGGCTATTGAGCCTGCCCATATCATGCAGGGAGTGATGAAAGTAGGTGAGAATGTCACCAACTTTATCTTCCAGAAGCTTGGCATGAATGGACAGCAAGTGGCGCTCGTGGTCGACAAGCAAATAGATTCACTGCCGAAGGTATCCGGTGGAGAGCCGTATTTGAGTCGTGAATCGAATGAAGTATTGCAGAAAGCAACACAGTATTCCAAGGAAATGGGCGACGAGTTCGTTTCATTGGAACATATCATACTGGCATTGCTGACTGTAAAGAGCACCGTATCTACCATCCTGAAGGATGCCGGTATGACGGAAAAGGAACTGCGCAATGCTATCAGTGAATTGAGAAAAGGAGAAAAGGTTACGTCACAGTCAAGTGAGGATACTTATCAGTCACTGGAAAAATATGCCATCAACCTGAATGAAGCTGCCCGTAGCGGCAAACTAGACCCGGTGATTGGACGTGACGAAGAAATACGTCGGGTACTTCAGATATTAAGCCGTCGTACAAAGAATAATCCGATTCTGATTGGTGAACCGGGTACGGGTAAGACTGCTATCGTAGAAGGTTTGGCACATCGTATCCTTCGTGGTGACGTACCTGAAAACCTAAAGAACAAACAAGTTTATTCATTGGATATGGGTGCACTTGTTGCAGGTGCAAAGTATAAAGGTGAATTTGAGGAACGACTGAAATCGGTTGTCAATGAAGTGAAGAAATCGGAAGGTGACATCATCCTGTTTATTGACGAAATCCACACTTTGGTGGGAGCCGGAAAAGGTGAAGGCGCCATGGATGCAGCCAACATCCTGAAACCTGCCCTAGCCCGTGGAGAATTGCGTTCTATCGGTGCGACAACTCTCGACGAATACCAAAAGTACTTTGAGAAGGATAAAGCACTGGAGCGTCGTTTCCAAATTGTACAGGTGGATGAGCCGGATAATTTAAGCACTATCTCTATCCTTCGTGGATTGAAGGAACGCTACGAGAATCACCATCATGTACGTATCAAAGATGATGCGATTATTGCTGCCGTGGAATTGAGTAGCCGTTATATTACCGACCGTTTCTTGCCGGATAAAGCTATCGACCTGATGGACGAAGCTGCCGCCAAATTGCGTATGGAAGTGGATTCCGTTCCGGAAGAACTGGATGAGATTTCCCGTAAAATCAAGCAGTTGGAGATTGAGCGCGAAGCCATCAAACGCGAGAATGACAAGCCGAAACTGGAAATCATCGGTAAGGAGCTTGCCGAGCTTAAAGAACAGGAAAAGTCTTTCAAAGCTAAATGGCAGAGCGAAAAGACTTTGATGGACAAAATTCAGCAGAATAAGGTCGAAATAGAAAATCTGAAATTTGAGGCTGAAAAGGCTGAACGTGAAGGCGACTACGGAAAGGTAGCCGAAATCCGTTATGGCAAACTTCAGGCTTTGGATAAAGAGATAGAAGAAACGCAACAGAAACTCCGTGGGATGCAGGGCGATAAAGCCATGATTAAAGAGGAAGTAGATGCTGAAGATATTGCGGATGTCGTATCTCGTTGGACAGGGATTCCTGTCAGCAAGATGTTGCAAAGTGAAAAAGACAAGTTATTGCACTTGGAAGAAGAACTTCACCAACGTGTAATCGGTCAGGATGAAGCAATTGAAGCGGTTGCGGATGCTGTGCGTCGTAGTCGTGCCGGATTGCAAGATCCGAAACGTCCGATAGGTTCATTTATCTTCCTCGGAACGACCGGTGTGGGTAAGACCGAGCTGGCAAAGGCCTTGGCTGAATTCCTGTTTGATGACGAAACGATGATGACCCGTATCGATATGAGTGAATATCAGGAGAAACACAGTGTTTCCCGTTTGGTTGGAGCGCCTCCGGGATATGTAGGATACGATGAAGGCGGTCAGTTGACGGAAGCTATCCGGCGGAAACCTTACTCGGTTGTACTGTTTGATGAGATAGAGAAAGCTCACCCGGATGTCTTCAATATCCTGTTGCAGGTTTTGGATGACGGACGATTGACAGATAATAAAGGAAGGGTGGTTAACTTCAAGAATACAATCATCATTATGACTTCGAATATGGGTAGTTCTTATATACAAAGTCAGATGGAAAAGCTGAATGGCGCTAATAAGGAAGAAGTAATCGAAGAAACGAAAAAGGAAGTGATGAATATGCTTAAAAAGACTATTCGTCCCGAATTCCTGAATCGTATTGATGAGACGATCATGTTCTTGCCGTTAACGGAAAAGGAAATCAGGCAGATCGTACTTTTGCAAATTAAGAGTGTACAGAAAATGCTTGCTGAAAACGGGGTAGAACTGGAAATGACGGAAGCCGCTTTGGACTTCTTATCCCAGGTAGGATATGATCCCGAATTCGGAGCACGTCCGGTCAAGAGAGCTATTCAGCGCTACTTGTTGAATGACTTGTCCAAGAAACTACTTTCTCAGGAAGTAGATCGAAGTAAGGCAATTATCGTTGATGCAGGCGGCGACGGATTGGTGTTCAGAAATTAAACGGCATCAAGCTAAATGAAAAAGTCGGCAGGTTCTTTTCAGACCTACCGACTTTTTTTATATTCCTGCATATACGACTCTCCGAACTTCAGGCTGGCAGTTCGGGTGACTCATCACTAAAACATAAGTACCATGTCTCGGTATTGTTATGGTAAGTGAAGGCAGAGCAAACTGATGCTTCCCCCTTAGCTCACCTTGAGAATCATATAAGAATACCATTGTACCCGCCAGTAACCTGGTCAGGCATAATATCCCTGTTTCTTTGTCCAAATGGACATTCACTTCTTTATTTGTTATCGTTTCCATCCCCTTACATAACAGATTTGTTCTCTACTATTATATTTATCCACGCCCAAATTCCATGAAATTATGAACAGTGGCAAAGATACATAAAAAAGCATCATTATTTACAATATAAGTAGAAGATATTTATTTAAAGAAAAGATAACCCAATATATACTAATTTTTTCTTTAACAAACAAGCATTTATATAAAAGAAAAACATGATAACCAACTTTTAAATGATTACCATGTTTTTTAGTCTTTCAGGATAAGCGACATCGACTATTCTGCCGTTGCCTCTTTCTCATCTTCTTTGGTTTCTTCCTGTTTGAATTCTGTAATACCATTAGAAATCAGAATATTATACCAGGAAACCAGTTTCTTTATATCCGCTACATACACACGGTCACGATCGAAGTTCGGCAGTACTTCTGCCAAATATTCGCGCAACTGTTCGGGTGTAGCTTTCTTAGGATCAATAGAAGCCGCTGCTGATTGCTCTTTTTCCTTGATCGCTTCCAACACATCGTACAAAGGAACTTCCGCATCATCCGTGTACATTGCTATATCTGCCAATGAGATAATTTTTTCATTACCATAAGCGGGGAAACGTTTCTTCTCAGCATTGATTGATTCAACAATCAACATATTTTTTCCTTGCGAAATAAGTTTGTACAATCCCGGTTTGCCGGAGATAGACAAGATAGTCTTCAACATAGTATATATACTTTTGTTTATTAATTATTTTTTGCGGGGCAAAGGTAATGATTATTTTTAGATAGCAAAGAAATAAGCTCCAAAACCTGCGGAATTAACGGTGTTTCATCATCATTCACAATCACGTAATCAGCATGATTTCTCTTAGCCTCATCACTCATTTGCGACTCAATGCGTTTCATCACCAATTCTCTTGATGAACAGTCGCGCTTTACAGCACGCTCTACCCTTACTTCCAACGGTGCATAAACCATTACGAGGAAATCGACTTCATCCCTAAAACCGGCTTCAATGAGAATGGCGGACTCCATGCCTACTAACGGTTCACTCCCTCGCCGGATTACCCACTGACGAAAATCTTCTTTCACTTGCGGGTGAATGAGGCTGTTCACTTCTTTCACATGATCGGGATGTCCGAACATATAGGATGCAAGCAAAGGACGGTTTAATTCTCCATCTTGAAAAACGTCCCTACCCACCAAGTCACAAAGTCCCTGACGGATCACTTCATCCGTATGCGTAATACGTTTCGCTTCTATATCCGATATATAAACAGGGATTCCCATTATTTCCAGCAGTCTGGAAACTACACTCTTTCCGCTACCGATGCCACCGGTTATGCCAATCTTAATCGCCATCTGGAGTTACTTGTTCTATCAAAAAATCAACTTGCTCGGGAATAATACGGATTTGATTGATTCCGCTCGGAAATGATTTCAGTTTAACCGTATATTTATCCGAGCCTAGCTTCAGTAGTTCTTCATAAGAAACATTAATCACAAAATCGCTTGCTTTTATACTACGGAATCGCTTCAGTCCTACCTGAAAAGTGATCTGAACCTTTGAAGGAAAAGCACGCAGTACTTTATCTGCCGGAAAATTAATCCCATGCAACGGTACTTCCACCGTTTTCTCCGTATAAATATCCACCGGGAATGTCACCTCAACCGAACCCGGAACAAACTTCACTCCCCTTTCCGAAGCCAAAGAAATCCGTTGACGGGTAGTATCCGATATATTCTCCAAGTTTATCTTTTGAGTATAAGCAGTGGTTATCGTATCCAAAATCCCTTCCGGGGCATAGACCAATACCGAGTCGGGACTGCAAATCGTATCCGACACATAATATTGAAGTCCGGCTGTCACTTTTCCTTGAAGGCGGACAGGCACTAACTTGGATTTCCCTTCAGAATAGATATAGTCCAATGTATCAGGCTTAATGGAAAGAATCCTGGAAGAAACATTCAACTGGCTCAATATCTTTTTCTCAAAATCGGATGCGTAAATCTTCACATGATTATTTTTTCCTTTATAATCGGAAAAACTCAGGTTTACCGGAAAGAAACTCTTTCCCAGCATATAATTAAGGAGAACAGTACCTTTATCTTTCACTCTGACACGAAGTTCGGAAGGGGGTTCCGAAGTCAGTACCACATTATTGGGAAGGTCTTTAATACGCACCGGAATAGAAAATTCCGCTTCATAATCATTGTTCAATGTCTGAAGCAGCCAAAAACCACCGGCTATCAGGAAGAAAAATAAAAAAATTAAGAATTCCCTGCTCTTATCACTGAGCAGAAAATCCTTAATTCTCTTAGATAACTTTAAATACGTATATCTTATTTTCCTACGATCAAACATAGGCATTTTTTTACCGACGATTTACTTAGATTGATTGCTAGCTGCTGAAGCATCAGCAAAAATAGAATTCTTATCTATCTTAATCTTCACGTTAGAAGCAATCTCAAGTACGATATAGTCGTCTGTAATTTCCTTGATTATACCGTGAATACCACCGGCAGTAATCACACTCTGATTTACCTGCAGAGATTTACGGAAATTAGCTATTTCTTTTTGCTTCTTATTTTGAGGACGGATCATAAAGAAATACATGATAACAAACATTGCTATCAGCATGATCCACATCATACTTCCACCGCCAGCAGCAGGAGCTTGCAATAATACAGTAAATACGTTCATAAATAATCAGTTTTAGTTTCTATTATATATACAAAGGTATCAGTTTTTATTCAACTTACCTTCTTTTTTCAATTGATTAACTATTCCATCCAATGTTCCGTTGATAAAGCTACCGCTCTTAGAGGTGCTATATAACTTCGCAATTTCCACATATTCATTTAACGAAACGCTGACCGGAATGTTCGGGAAACTTAAAATTTCTGCCAATGCTGTCTGCATAATGATGACATCCATAAATGCAATACGATCCAAGTCCCAGTTTTTCGTATTCTCACTTACCAGGTGACGGTAGTAGTCTGAATTCAAAATAGTACGGCGGAACAGACGGCGCGCAAATTCCTGATCTTCGTCATCTTTGAATTCAGGAAGCAATTCTTGATTCGCGCCTTTTTTCTCGTCAAAGCGCTTGATTGTTTTCAATACGAATGTATCTACTATTTCTTTATCGTCATTCCAATACAAACTTTGGTCTTCCAATACCTGATCGAGAGAATCATTATTAAAGATGTATGTCTTATAGATCTTTCTCCATAATTCACGATCCGCTTCATACGATTTGTCATCAGAAGCCATATACTCTTTATAGATGTCGGTTTCCACAATTTTTTCGTAGAGTTCTTTCACAAAATCCTGGTCGTTCACCCAGGTTCTCTTCTGATTGGCGATAAACTCCATTAGTTGTTTGTTGACTTCCAACTGGGCAATAAATTTATTGTCCACAAACTTCGTGTTGGGATATAACTCTTCTGCCGTGGGTGCCAGTTTGGCTTTTGCCGCATCAATACGTTTTTGTGCATACTCTGTCAATGCTATCATCAGCATTAGCAAATAGTTGTAAAGGTCATACGCCTTTGAAAGACTAAAGAATAACTCTTTCTCCGCTGAGTCTAGATTTTTGCTGCCATTTTGATAATAGGCATATACTATCTGTATAATCTTAAGACGAATAAGAACTCTGTTGATCATAATTCAATTTAATACTGTTGTTATCGAACTGCAAAAGTAGATATTTTTAGCGAGTTTCCACAAATAAATCACATTTTTTAATGCAGTATTTGATTCTCTGCGCTTTTTCTTTTGACAGTTTAAAAAAAATATCCAATTTTGAAGCCGATTATAAACAGATCGTAAGACATGGAAGATTTAAAAAAGAAAATGAGCGCAGACATGAATGACAAAGAGATTGTATTCTCCAAGTCTATCAAAGCAGGTAAACGCATCTACTATCTCGACGTAAAAAAGAATCGTAAAGATGAGATGTTCCTGGCTATTACAGAGAGTAAGAAAGTGATAACGGGAGAAGGTGATGATTCTCAAGTTAGTTTCGAGAAACACAAAATCTTCTTATATCGGGAAGATTTTCAGAAGTTCATGGCAGGACTTGAGGAAGCTGTCAACTTCATAGAACGCAGCGACATGAACGACTATATCAGCCGCCTGAACCAGGAAGCAGATGAAGAAGATGAACTAAAAGCTGCCGAAGAAGCACAAGAGGACAAATTGGAAAGCGAAATTAAGATTGATATCGACTTTTAAGGAAGTAAATCTTTGATAATTCAAAAAAAAGATGTACTTTTGCACCGCTTTTTTGCAACATCGTGTGATAATCCACATCGTGTGATGGTGAATTAAGCAAAATAACTTAATTTAGAGTAACACATTTTTTTAAGAAATGAAATCAATTGAAGTAAAAGGAACTGCAAGAGCAATTGCAGAACGCTCTTCAGAACAAGCAAGAGCTTTGAAAGAAATCCGTAAGAACGGTGGTGTACCTTGTGTACTTTATGGTGGTAATGAAGTAGTTCACTTCACAGTGCCTAACGAAGGCCTTCGTAATCTTGTTTACACTCCGCACATCTACATCGTAGACCTGGACATCGATGGCAAAAAAGTAAACGCTATCCTGAAAGATATTCAGTTCCACCCTGTAAAAGACACTATCCTGCACGTTGACTTCTATCAAATCGACGAAGCTAAACCTATCGTAATGGAAGTTCCTGTACAGTTGGAAGGTCTTGCAGAAGGTGTTAAAGCCGGTGGTAAGTTGGCATTGCAGATGCGTAAGATCAAAGTGAAAGCTCTGTACAATGTAATTCCTGAAAAACTGACTGTAAACGTTGCTCACCTGGGATTAGGTAAGACTGTTAAGGTTGGCGAATTGAGCTTTGAAGGTCTTGAACTGATGAGTGCTAAAGAAGCCGTTGTATGTGTTGTTAAGTTGACTCGTGCAGCAAGAGGTGCAGCAGCAACCGCTGGCAAGTAATCTGAGATTATCCCTGTAAAAAGAGATATACTACAAACGCAGATTAATGCAGATTAAAGCAGATGTTCAGTCTGCATTAATTTGTATTAATCTGCGTTTCTCTTTCCAATTAATGAACTGTTTTACCGAAAAGCAATGATAAAATATTTAATTGTCGGACTGGGAAATATTGGCCCCGAGTATCACGAAACTCGGCATAATATCGGATTCATGACGGTAGAAGCATTGGCTAGAACCAATAATGCCCCGCCTTTCATTGACGGGCGCTACGGTTTCACCACCAGTTTCTCTGTCAAAGGGCGACAGTTGACACTACTCAAACCGTCGACTTTTATGAACCTAAGCGGGCTGGCTGTCCGCTACTGGATGCAGAAGGAAAATATCCCATTGGAGAATGTACTGATCGTAGTGGACGACCTGGCTCTCCCTTTCGGTACGTTACGTCTGAAAGGTAAAGGAAGCGATGCCGGACATAACGGACTGAAGAATATCGCCGCCACCCTGGGTACTCAAAATTATGCCCGACTGCGTTTTGGCATCGGAAACGATTTTCCACGTGGCGGACAGGTTGATTATGTGCTCGGACACTTCACGGACGAAGACTGGAAGACGATGGACGAAAGACTGGAAATGGCGGGAGACATTATCAAGAGTTTCTGCCTGGCCGGAATCGACATCACGATGAACCAGTTCAATAAGAAATGAAATCACTAAAAACATGGCTGAAGCAAGAATAGATAAATGGATGTGGGCTGTGCGCATCTTCAAGACACGCACAATTGCGGCAGAAGCCTGCAAAAAAGGACGTATCACCATCAATGGCTCCCTGGCCAAGGCTGCCCGTATGGTGAAACCGGGAGATGTCATTCAAGTAAAAAAGCCGCCTATCACCTATTCCTTCAAAGTACTGCAAGCTATCGAAAAGCGTATAGGCGCAAAGCTCGTACCGGAAATGATGGAAAATGTGACTACTCCTGACCAATACGAACTATTGGAGATGAGCAAAATCAGTGGATTCATAGACCGTGCACGCGGCACCGGACGTCCTACCAAAAAAGACCGCCGGGAACTGGAAGATTTCACTGCACCGGAGTTTATGGATGATTTTGACTTTGATTTCGATTTTGATAGTGAAGAATAGTAAATGGGATTTTAATTTAGACATAAGAACAAAAGAACATAAAGGAGGCTGCGCTTGGAAAATTATTTCTGCCGGTCATTAAACTACTACTGTTTCATCTTTTGTTCTTATGTTCTTATGTCTAAAAAGAAATTTATTACTCTGTCTGCAATAAAATTATCATTTATAGATTTGCTTTTACAGCATCAATCAACTCCTGATATTCTTCATCTGTCAGGTAAACTTTTCCCGGATTCATTTGGAATACACCACCATAATCAGGCCCATCCACATATTTAGGCGCTAAATGGAAGTGCAAATGGGACAACTTATCCGAGTAAGCACCATAATTTATCTTTTCCGGTTGGAAAGCCTTTTGCATGGCACGGGTAACGCGTGCTACATCGGCCATAAAAGCATTGCGGTCTTCGTCACTCAATTCATTCAAGTCGTTCGCATGGTCTTTGTATGCTACGAGGCAACGTCCACGATACGTTTGTTCCTTAAACAGGAATACACGTGACACACTCAACTGCGCAATCTCAATCATCAGATTATGCAGCGTCTCATTATTCTGACAATACAGACATTCTTTCGGATCGCTCTTCATGATATTATTATAATTTTAAGTTTTTATCGTCACAAAAATAAGGATTCCATTCTTATCCGGCTTGTACTTTTTCGTTTTTTTGATTGACTAATTGGTACACATCCTCTTTTTCGCCTACCAACCATACCACATCACCCTCTTTGAGCGGTGCATTCACGTCGGGAACCATCAATGTCCCGTCCTCACTTTCTATCCCTGCTATCATGCAATGATATTTTTCCCGGATACCCGATTCGCGTATCGTTTTGCCCAAGAAAACAGAATCACCATCAATGATAAACTGCTTCAAGGTCATTTCACTCTTTTCGTATACCTCCCAGTCTATCTTCGCTCCATTCTGCATCGCTTCATTGAACACATTCAACTGCTCATCCGTTCCTATCACCTGTATCTTATCCATCGGGAACAGGCGAACGGAACCGCCCGGAATATTAATCCGTCTCTTCCCCCGAAGAATGGAAGCCACATGAACGCCAAACTTCTTTCCCAAATTAAGCTCCATCAACGTCTTTCCCGCCCAATTGGATTCTCCCGGAATTTCCATATCCGCCAGATGCAGGTCATGCGACAACAAACGTCCGGCATATTCCGGTTTCTTCTCCCCCAAATACTCCGCACGCACATCCCTGGAACGAAGATTCTGAAAGAAACGACGTTCAATCGAAATAGATTGCTTTTTCAGGCGGCGCGACCATACCATCAACAATACGGCAAGCACAGCAACACCGATAACCAATCCGATAGATGCTTTGAACAAACCGGAAATCACAAAGATGACAAAGAGTGCCGCTATCATAATACGGATAACAATTGTCGATACTAAAGGAGCACGATTCGCACGACTATCATGCCACAAAGTCATAAATTCCACCGAATGGTTTTTCTTCACCATTATAGCCCGTAAGAAAGGAGCAATACAAAGAATGATAAACACCGCCCCCAACAATGACGCCCAAAAATGCGGCAGGTTCTCCTTGAAGAAAGGGACGACGAAACGGAAAGAAAGCGCGATAATCGATATACTGACAATGGAATAAACCACTGTAATCCGTACCATTGCCAATATCAGCTTCTTCCACAAATTCTCATGGTTGAGTGCAGTCTGTGACCCGGAAGAGTAACGCATCAGAAGTTTTCTCCACGAAGCGGGAAGATGAGCGTCAACAAAAGAAGAAGCAGGTTCGGCAAGGCGAATCATATAAGGAGTAAGAAAAGTAGTAATGACAGAAACCGCTACCACTATCGGATACAGAAAGTCGCTCGTCACATGCAACGAGACTCCCAGGGACGCTATAATAAACGCGAACTCGCCAATCTGCGTCAGGCTGAATCCACACTGCATAGCCGTCTTTAAAGGTTTACCGGAAAGTATCACTCCGAAAGTCCCGAAGATAGACTGCCCTAAAATGACTGCCAAAGTAATCACGATAATAGGCACGGCATATTCCACAATCATCGCAGGATCTACCATCATACCCACTGATACGAAAAAGATAGCTCCAAAAAGGTCTTTCACTGGTTTCACCAACCGATCTATGGATTCCGCTTCAATCGTTTCCGCCAGGATAGAACCCATGATAAACGCGCCGAATGCAGCAGAGAATCCGGTATTGGCAGCCATCACCACCATACCGAAGCATAATGCCAACGACACGATAAGCAAAGTCTCCTCCCCCATCAACTTACGGCAACGCTTCAGAAATTCCGGAATCAGGTAGATACCGACTACAAACCACAAAATAAGGAAGAATAATAACTTTCCGATGCTCTCCAACATCTCCGTACCTTCAAAATTATGGCTCACCGCCATAGTAGAAAGCATCACCATCAACACGATAGCCAAAATATCCTCCAAAATCAAGATACTCAATACCAATCCGGTAAATTGCTTTTTCCTTAATCCAAGGTCATCGAAAGCCTTATAAATAATGGTAGTGGAAGACATGGCAATCATACCACCCAGAAACAAACTATCCATCCTGTGCCAACCAAAACCCATGCCGACACCTATTCCCAACAAAATCATACAGAAGATAATGGTACAGGCAGCAATAATGGCAGAACCGCCCACTTTCACGATCTTCTTAAAACTAAATTCCAGTCCGAGGGCAAACAGCAAGAAGATGACACCTATATCCGCCCATGTCTTGATATTCGCAGCATCCATTACGGAAGGTGTATAAGGCATATGCGGACTTGCCAGAAAACCGGCAACGACATATCCCAAGACTAGAGGTTGTTTCAACTTCTTAAACAATAAAGTCATAATGCCCGCACATATCAATATCAGTGCAAGGTCAGCTATCAGGGTAGGTAATTGAGACATTATTTTATCGTATTTGCTGACAAAATTAAAATAATTCTATGGTATAAACAACATATTTACGGATATGTTTTATGATAGCCGGCATAAAATCAATCAGCCCCGGATAAATTCAGAACTTATCCGGGGCCTTATCAAACAAGACAGATTTAAAATCTTATTTTCTGAAAGGTGGTTTTACTATTACTGCTTTTAATTTACGTCCGCGCATGTCGATACAGATTTCCGTGCCCACCTTACTATATTCAGGCTTCACATACCCCATACCGATACCAATCTTGCGGGTAGGCGACATAGTGCCCGAAGTCACTACACCAATCTTCTCCCCTTCCGGATTCACCAGTTCGTAACCATGGCGGGGAATCCCCCGGTCAATCATTTCAAAACCGACCAACTTGCGGGTAGTTCCTTCCGCTTTCTGCTTCTCCAGCATAGGACGGTTGATGAAATCCTTACCGTCCACAAACTTGGTAATCCATCCCAATCCGGCTTCTATCGGGGAAGTTGTATCATCCAGGTCGTTTCCATACAGACAGAATCCCATCTCCAGCCGAAGCGTATCACGAGCTCCCAAACCGATAGGCTTGATACCATACTCTTCACCTGCTTCAAAAACAGCCTGCCAAATAACATCGGCGGCATCCGGATAGAAATACAGTTCAAAACCTCCCGCACCGGTATAACCCGTATTGGAGATTATCACATTCTCTTTGCCCGCAAACGTTCCTACCTTAAACGTATAATACGGAATAGCCGACAAATCAATATCCGTCAACTTCTGCAAAGCAAGAATCGCTTTCGGGCCTTGCACAGCAAGCTGCCCGATATTATCTGAAGAATTTTCCAGTTCCGCACCCTCCGTATTATGGGAAACGCACCAGTTCCAGTCTTTCTCCATATTGGCAGCATTGACTACCAGCATATATTTTTCCGGTTCAAAGTGATAAACCAGCAAGTCATCTACGATACCACCTTCTTCATTAGGAAAACAAGTATATTGTATCTTTCCCGGAGTCAGTGCCGCCACATTATTGGAAGTCACTTTTTGAAGAAAAGCCAACGCATTCGGCCCTTTCACCCAAAATTCTCCCATATGGGACACATCGAACACACCGACATTCTGACAAACAGTGAGATGTTCGTCAATGATACCGGAGTATTCAATAGGCATGTTATAACCTGCAAATTCATGCATCTTAGCACCGAGTGCTATATGTTTCTCTGTAAACGGAGTGGTTTTCATTATTTTAAAGTATTAAGTTTCAAGTATTAAGAATCAAGTATTATGTGCTATCAGGAAGCAGTCCAAGCAAGACTTTTTATTTGGAAGCGACTAGTTCGGCAATCTTCACGATGACTTTCATAGCCTTTTCCATGTTCTGAACAGGAACAAACTCGTAGCGTCCGTGGAAATTCAAACCGCCGGCAAAGATGTTCGGACAAGGCAACCCTTTGAAAGAAAGTTGCGCACCATCCGTACCACCACGAATCGGTTTCACGTTCGGCTTCACGCCAACGGCTTCCATTGCGGCAAAAGCAGTGTCGATGATATGCATTACCGGTTCTATCTTCTCACGCATATTATAATATTGGTCGCGCAACTCAAGAGTCACCGTACCTTCGCCATATTCTTCGTTCATTTGAGCCACCAGACGTTCCATCTCCTTCTTGCGGTCTTCAAATTTAACACGGTCATGGTCGCGGATGATATAAGAAACAGTACTTTGCTCCACTTCACCCTGAATTCCTATCAGATGATAGAAACCCTCATATCCCGTAGTATGTTCCGGTCTTTCCTGTGCAGGAAGCAGGTTGGTAAACTGATTGGCAAGATAAATAGAGTTAATCATCTTGTCCTTGGCATAACCCGGATGCACATTGCGCCCTTTAAAGATAACCTTGGCGGCAGCAGCATTGAAGTTCTCGAACTCCAGTTCTCCCACTTCACCGCCATCCATTGTATATCCCCACTCACAACCGAACTTCTCTACATCGAATTTATGAGCACCTTCACCGATTTCTTCATCGGGGTTGAATCCGATACGAATCTTTCCATGCTTGATTTCGGGATGTTCTTTCAGATAAACCATTGCCGAAACGATTTCCGCAATCCCCGCCTTATCGTCAGCACCGAGCAAAGTCTTTCCGTCGGTCACAATCAGGTCTTCGCCCTTATGATCCAGCAATTCGGGGAATTGCGCAGGAGAAAGGATTACATTCTCTTCCGCACAAAGCACAATGTCCGAACCATCGTACTTTTCAACGATGCGCGGAGTCACATCCTTGCCGCTCATATCAGGACTTGTATCCATATGGGCTATGAATCCGATAGTCGGAACTTCTTTATCTATATTGGCAGGAAGCGTAGCAAAAAGATAGCCATGTCCGTCCAAAGTAATATCCTCCAATCCCAAAGATTCCAGTTCCGCTTTCAGATATTCGGCGAATACCATCTGTTTCGGAGTACTGGGAGTAAGCCCTGTCGATTCATCAGATTGTGTATCGAAGCTCACGTACTTTAAAAATCTGTCTACTAAAGTCATTTTATTTACGATTTAACGATTTACTACTTACTATTTGATAGTTTACAATGCCGTAAAGGTAAAAAAAGAGCCGTGAATTACAAAGCAATTCACGGCTCTTTTTTATTGTATAATCTTTTTTAAAAGTGGCTGCTGCCGTCAAAGCAGTGTGTGCACACTTTACATTTGGGCAATCCGATAGCTTCAATCAGTGTTTCGAGCGTATTGAACTTCAAGGAAGACAGCCCGAAACGCTCGGCAATGATGCTGACCATCTTTTCATATTCAGGCGAACCGGTAGTAGCATATTTTTCCAAATTCTTATTTTCGTCACCTTCCAGTTCCTTGATAATACGGCGGGTAATCAATTCCAACGCATTCTTGGAAGCAGAGAATCCCACAAACGGACAAGCATAAATCAACGGCGGACAGGCGATACGCATATGTACCTCTTTTGCTCCATAATCATATAGAATCTTCACATTGTCACGTAGCTGCGTGCCGCGGACTATTGAATCATCACAGAACAACAGACGTTTTCCCTGAAGCATCGCACGGTTCGGAATCAACTTCATCTTGGCAACCAACGAACGCATTTCCTGATTGCTGGGGGTAAAGCTGCGAGGCCATGTCGGCGTATATTTTGAGATGGCGCGATGATAGGGAACTCCCTTTCCTTCCGCATACCCCAAAGCCATGCCTACTCCCGAATCAGGGATACCACAGGCACAATCCACTTCCGATTCATCTGTCTGCCCCATCTTCAATCCGCTTGTGAAACGGACTTCTTCCACATTCTTGCCTTCGTAGCAGGAAGTCGGGAAACCGTAGTACACCCACAGGAACGAACAAATCTGCATATCCTCATTCGGTTTGCGAAGCTGCTCAATGTGGTCGTCATACATACGGACAATTTCACCCGGCCCCAGATATTTCTCAATCTCATAATCCAGGTTCGGGAAACTGGACGATTCGCTTGTCGCAGCATAAGCACCGTCTTTCTTGCCGATTACCACCGGAGTACGTCCCCACTGGTCGCGGGCGGCGATGATACTTCCATCTTCCGTCAGGATAAGCATGGAACAAGAACCTTTGATATGCTTGAACACATTTTCGACCCCTTCGACAAAGTTTCTGCCTTGTATGATAAGCAGCGCGATAAGTTCCGTTTGATTGGTACTGCTCGAACTAAGTTCGGCGAAGTGCATATTCTGGCTGAGAAGCTCGTCTTCCAATTGTTGGATATTGGCTATTTTTGCGACGGTAACAATGGCGAAGCGGCCGAGGTGAGAGTTGATAATGATAGGTTGTGCGTCTGTGTCACTGATGATGCCGATTCCGGCGTTTCCTTTAAACTTGTCCAGTTCTCCTTCGAACTTGGTTCGGAAATAGGTACTTTCCAAATTATGAATGGAACGGATAAACCCTTTTTCCTTACTATATGTCGCGAGTCCTCCCCGCTTTGTACCCAGATGTGAGTTATAATCTGTACCGTAGAATAAATCAGTCACGCAACTAGTTTTCGAGACTGTTCCGAAAAAACCTCCCATGTCGTTCTCTTTATTGATGATGTTTTAAAAAAGATGCGCAAAAGTACAAAAAAGAATCCGTCTGATAAAATAAAGAGCCCCGCAAAGTTTAATATTTCTTCGCAGGGCAATAACTAATATTTATTAAAAGCGGGAAATCCGAACACAATCCCTCTACCTGAATCTTATTTCCATTTCTTAATTATCTTCCTGTCTGCCGGAGTTGCTTCGATCAGACTCAAAGCAAATCCACCGCTCCGGGCAAGTTTCGCCGAAATACGGGTTTTAGCGGTTACGATACCTTTCTTTATTTGATAAGAAGTCGGATTCTTTTCAAAATCCGCGTCTTTGCCATCCTCATACAGCGTAGCTACATATTGTTTTCCCGGTTCAAGGAAATCGAGCGCGAACGTAGAAGTGCGGGGATTTTCGTCGGTGATACCGCCCACAAACCAGTTATCAGTGCCTTTAGCCTTACGGGCTACGGTGATATAATCCCCCGGTTCTGCTTCCAGGTATTTACTGTCGTCCCAATCGAGCGCTACATCTTTAATAAATTGGAAAGCATCCAAGTGGCGCTCATAATTCTCCGGAAAATCGGCTGCCATCTGCAACGGGCTATACATCGTGACATAAAGAGCCAGTTGTTTTGCCAGCGTGGTACGCACAAAACTATGGTCGCCTTGCAGGAAAGAAAGTTTTGTATCGAAGATGCCCGGAGTATAATCCATCGGGCCGCCAATCAGACGGGTGAAAGGAAGCAGTGTCGTATGAAACGGCTTATTGCCTGCGAAGGCCTCATATTCCGTACCGCGTGCCGATTCATTGCCAATCAGATTGGGGTAAGTACGGCATAATCCCGTCGGGCGAACCGCTTCGTGCGCATTTACACAAATCTTGTAATCCGCCGCTTTCTTCACTGCATACAGATAATGATCGTTCATCCATTGTCCGTAGTGATGTTCTCCGCGAGGAATGATATTACCTACATAACCACTCTTGACAGCGTCGTATCCGTTATCTACCATAAATTGATAAGCAGTATCCAAATGACGTTCATAGTTGCGCGCGGAAGCAGAAGTTTCGTGATGCATCATCAGCTTCACTCCTTTTTCCTTCGCATACGCATTGAGCATTTTCAAATCGAAGTCGGGATAAGGAGTAACAAAATCAAAAACATAATCTTTGGAATGGCCGAACCAGTCCTCCCAACCCTCATTCCATCCTTCCACCAGCACCTGGTCGAATCCATGCAGGGACGCAAAGTCAATATAACGTTTCACATTGTCATTATTCGCAGCATGCCGTCCGTTCGGCTTTGTCTTTGAATAATCCGTCTCACCGAGTTTCACAGAATAAACATCGTCCGTATATGCCCATGAGCTTTTACCGCTAATCATTTCCCACCACACACCGATATACTTCACCGGCTTAATCCAGGAAACATCTTCGTAAGCACAAGGCTCGTTCAGGTTCAACGTCAATTTGGAAGCCAGAATATCGCGGGCATCATCGCTGACAATCACTGTGCGCCAAGGTGACCGGCAAGGAGCTTGCATATATCCTTTATCCCCTTTGGCGTCAGGTGTCAGCCATGATTCAAAAATCAAATTCTTATCGTCGAGATTCAAATGCATACAAGAATAGTCTACCAAAGCAGCTTCGTGCAAGTTGATGTACAGGCCGTCGGCTGTTTTCATTTGCAGAGAAGTCTGTACGCCTGTTGGCGAAAAAGAAGTTTGAGAAGCATTTCCGGTAATTGCTCCCTGCAATAACCCACGGATCTCCGAAAGTTTGGACTCGGTATAGTCATATTCCTGCGTATCATAGTCACCGGGAATCCAAAAGGCCGTATGATCCCCTGCCATGGCAAACTGCGAATGTTCTTCCTTAATAACAAAGTAATTCAGATTCTTTTGTAGCGGAAACTCATAGCGAAATCCCAAACCATCATTATAAAGGCGGAAACGGATAATAATACTGCGCTCCTGTGCCTTTTGATTCAAGGTAACAGCCATTTCATTATAATAATTGCGGATTGATTTCACTTCTCCCCACACCGGTTCCCAAGTTTCATCAAAAGTAGAAGTCCGGGTATCGGCCAAAGTAAATCCATTCATTAACCCCGGATCATTCTTCAGTTCCAATCCCAGTCGGGAAGGTTTAATCACTTCCTTTCCTTTATAAGAAAGTTCATACACGGGTTCTCCTTGCGCATTGACGGAGAAATCAAGTTTTAATTGCCCATCGGGAGATGTAATACTTTCGGCTTTCGCTGACGTGCCGACTAAAAAAGCAAGCAGCAGGCAAAGCCACATTGCAGTTCCTGTTTTCATGTTCTTCATGATATAAATACGTTAGTTAGTAATCGTATGGCAAAGATAGACAAGAAACATGACGGCTGTTTTTCTTTATAATCAGAATATAGAGAAAAAGGGTATCACACGTCACATAAAACATTAACTATAAGCAGATTACAAAACTCATAAAGAAGAAAAAATATAGTGGCTTTGCCGAATAAAATAGCATGATAACCTTCATATATCGCAGTTTCTTTCTATATTTGCAAGCAAATTATTTATTTCTCTAAAGGTTATACAATCTATTTATGTAAATTATGGCACAACACCTTAAATTTATTATCTTATTCGCATTCTCACTATCCGCCTGCCACATCTCCGCCCAGTCCTTACGGAAATTAATGGAACGCCCGTTCGGAATCATTGAATCAAAATGGGAAACGAGCACACAGGGAGACAGGGAGCTTAATTACTACAACGAAGATTATTGCGACTATTATCTATACCGCATGAATGACCGCTCCTACAATCTGACTCCCGGGAAAAATACCATATTCAAAATAGAAAAAAACGCGTCGTTCGAGAATCCGTTCAAAAGCGCGTCGAGTTACAAATGCTATCGCGGTAAGTTTCCCAAAGACTTCCAAATCAATACTCCTTATGCCTTACCCGTGAAAAATGGAGAAAAGACAGAGTGGCAAACCGACCCGCGAGAATTTGCAAAGACGCTCAACTTCCGCATAAAAGAAGGTGACTTGGTTTATGCCACCCGTAGCGGAATAGCTTGTAAGACAAGCAATCCACGGCAACTGCTTGTCTATCACGCCGACCAGACTTTCGCGGCTTACCTGATGATGAGCGAAAAATACATCCAGCCCGGCGAGAAAGTACAAGTCGGACAGCCCGTAGGAAAAGCAGGGGCTTTGAAAGTTTCCATCTCATTCTTCTTTTTGGATGAGAATAAATTTAAAGGTGGCGAATCTTCGGGATATCCTTACTCCCACTTCATACCTGTATTCCGCACAACAGAAGGAGACATTAAACCTAAAGAGAAAACAATCTACCAAGCGCTGACCAATGATGAACTTATCATGCAGGATATGAGCAAACGTGACAAAAAGAAATATATGAAACAGAAAAACCTGAAATAGTAATATTATCATGCGTATATTCTATCTTCTTTTTTCACTTTTTATCTTTTGCGGTCTGCTCAATGCACAGACTGTAAAAATAGAATACAGTGGCGACCCGCTTCCTGATAAAGACCGGCGGAATATCGAAGAATTTATCAGTCATGAAGTCAATTTCTACACGCAATTCGGGCTACCTGATACTCTTACCCTTCAATTGCTGGTATTCGAGAATAGAAAAGAAGCTCTAGCATACCTGGAAAGCGTAAATATATCCTTTCCCCCGCCATTCAAAGCGAGCGGCGTATATTCGTCGAAACTACAAAAGGCAATCATATTGGGACGGGAAAAAGGACGGGAACGAAGCCTTGCCATAATTTACCATGAACTCAGCCACCACTTCGTCCGGCAAATCCTCGGGAGATTCCCGCCTAGCTGGCTCAACGAAGGCTTATCGGAATATTTCGAGCATTGCAAAGTGACGAAGAAAGGACTCCACCACACTTTTTCCGAATACGAGCAAGGCAGAATCCGCACAATGTATATGCTGGGAGAAGTCGATCTCCCTACATTTATAAATAGCGGACACGGCAAGTTCATGAAGCGGCAGACAACTGACGAGCAATATTCATACATTCTTGCGCACGCGCTTGTCACATTCTGGATAGAAACAGTGCCAAGGGACATACTAAAAAGCCTCATCGCTTCCCTGCAAAACAAAAACGACTCGTCAACCGTTTCTGAACGGATAGACCGTGTCTATCCCGGCGGTTTCCAGAAATTCGAGAAAGATTTCGAAGCTGCTTACAAATAATGCAAATGTTAAAATCAAATGAGTAAGGAAATTATCTATATCTTTATCGGTGGTGGTACCGGCAGCGCATTACGCTACTGCGTCCAGTTATTTATGCACGAACGGATTGTCCCCTACCATTTCCCGTGGGCAACGTTCACCGTCAATCTTCTCGGCAGTTTTCTTATCGGTCTGTTTTATGCCCTTTCAGAACGGTTCCACCTTCCTTTCGAAGTCCGCCTATTTCTGACAACGGGATTATGTGGCGGATTCACCACCTTCTCCACTTTCTCCAGTGACGGCATAGGTCTGCTGAAAGGAGAATTTTACGGTACATTCATCCTCTATACCTTATTAAGTATAGGTATAGGACTAGCTGCCGCACTGGCCGGCGGATATGTGGGAAAGGCATGATAAAAAGAAATTCAGCCAAACCCGTCCGCGTAGTTTCTCCCATAATGGAAGAACAGGAAATCAGCACAATCACTTTAGAAGAATGGCTCGACAGGGAAGAAACCATTTCCCATCTCTTATTCTGCAAAGGAAGAGAGGAAGGCATCGACAAGTCTTATAAGAGCTTCAAGAACTGCACCTTCCGGCATCAGACCTTTAGCGAGTGCAAGTTCCGTTCTTCCCAACTGACCGATGTCCGGTTTGAGAATTGCGATTTATCTAACATCTCTTTTGCCGAAAGTTCACTTTACCGGGTAGAATTCATCTCCTGCAAACTGTTGGGAACTAATTTATCCGAAACGACCATGAATCATGTCCTGCTGCATGATTGCAATGCTGGATATATCAATCTGGCCATGAGCAAAATGAATCAGGTACGCTTCGCGCACAGCCTGCTTCGTAACGGAAGTTTGAACGACTGCCGGTTCTCTTCCATCGCTTTTGATAGTTGCGATTTGGTGGAAGCCGACTTCTCGCATGCCCCGCTTCGCGGAATAGACTTGCGCACTTCCCGAATCTGTGGAATCACGCTTAATATCAGCGACTTGAAAGGAGCTGTCATCACCTCCCTGCAAGCTATGGATTTACTTCCACTGTTAGGCGTTGTCATCGAAGATTAAAAAGCCGTTCAAGAGCTGTCCGCCTCCGCAATGGTTTACAAGTGTATCTCAAAGAAAAAAGCCAAAAGATATCATTGTAACCACATTCCATTCATTCCCGATATAAAACACATCAACAGAGGGGGTAAGTGTCCATCGTTTGAAACGCGTGTCCATTCCCAATCCGACAACGGCAGCTATCCCCTTTTTCTTTTTATCGCATCCCAGCGTGACGTGCCCGTCTTCACTGCCGGTTATTTGGTAATCATCAAAACGAGAAGACCTGATGCCATAGCCTACAAGCCCTTTGATATAGATGTCAAACGTTTGATTCTCATTCTGAAATATCTCGTAACCGGGGCCTACGGCTCCCAGCAACGTGTTTCGCTCATCATCAACATCGAATGGTTTTCCTTTT
This sequence comes from Bacteroides sp. RTP21281st1_H5_RTP21281_210402, assembly GCF_040918965.1. Classification (NCBI taxonomy): domain Bacteria; kingdom Pseudomonadati; phylum Bacteroidota; class Bacteroidia; order Bacteroidales; family Bacteroidaceae; genus Bacteroides; species Bacteroides sp. RTP21281st1_H5_RTP21281_210402. Next base: position 855,815 of record NZ_JBCOWR010000001.1, read on the forward strand.
TGCAGCACGTTCTTACTTCCCTCGTGCGTGCCCCAATGTCCCATTAGTTCACAAAAAAGCCGCCCTGACATATAGAAACGGGCGCGTACATCAAGCGCAAATCCATGGGAAGAATAAGCGTCCGACATCCATTCATAGCCAAATCCTATACTGTAAAGTGCTGACCCGTCTTTGAGATTACTTTCCTGAGCCGATACATTATGACATAAGCATGGCGAGAAGAGTATTGCAACAAGCAGGAAGAAATACCCGAAAGTCATTTACCTACAGGATTATATTGTTCGGTGATAGCGGTAAAATCAAATGCGTCAATCTCCTTCTTCGCTATCTTCTCACATAATACAGGATCATCAGCAAGGTATGCCTGCCACTGTTTGCGCATATACGACCGGCTGGAGATGCTTCTTCCGATAAGTATCGGACAATCATCGCTCTGACGCTGAATACAATATTGTATTCCCTCGTCTCTACTGTAAGTGATAATTAAAGCTCCATCTTTAGCGAGGCTGTAAGTGTGTCCGTACGCAGTTATGAGAAGATGGTCGCCTACACTGTTCAATATCTGCCAATTCTTGAATGTGCGAAATTTCTGTTCGCCCTTCTTTGTATATGGCATCTTGAATTCTGCATATACTAATGTCTGCCGTTTTTCCGGATGATTCTTACGCGCCAGCGTCATGTATTTGATTTCCTCACTCTTGACTTTTTTTCGTCCTTCTTCTGTCTTGATACTGATGGTTTTGGCTCCGGAAGGCAGGTTAGAAGAACGTTGGCCGCCTATTTGTCCGGCAATCAGTTGATTGTCTTTCGTAGTAATTTCCGTTTCATAATAAGTTGTACCACTGATTACTAATTCTACAACTTGGCAAGAGTTGAACGTCCATACACAGAATGCCGCCATAGCAATCAGTAGAAAGCGGGTGATTCTTAAAGGTTTCATACGAGTCTATATTTAAATGATGAATGCAAAATTAAGGCATAGCAGACAAATGATTCTCAACATAGGTTGAGAACTGCAAGCATAACATAAAATTCAGAAAAAGGAAAAAATATATTAGCTGAAGATAGGAGCGGAGAATTTTATTCCAATGTATTATTGGTGAATGTCAGTTCTTTCCGGATACGGCTCAGATGTGTAGGCGTTATTTGCAGATAAGAGGCCATTTCTTTGAGAGTAATGTTTTGCAATATATCCGGACATCGCTTCAGCAGAGCAAGATAACGCGCTTTGGGCGACGAGCTATACAAATCCAAGTACTGCATATAAGCTTGACGAAACAAGCCTTCTGTCAGAGCCCGACGCAGTGCCGGCGAATGCTCAAGCTGGCGTTTCAGTACGCTGGCGGGGCATTGTATCACCTCCGCATCTGTCGCTGCAATGATATTGGTCTTAACAGATTCCTTATTTACGGTACTTAGAAAATCACCCACCAGGCCATTGCTGAATACAAACCCTGTAATATGTTCGTGGCCTTCAGTGTCCGTTATCGTATATTTGAAATATCCCTTCCTGATAATCCCAAAATACTTGATGACATCTCCCTGCCAAACAAAGACCTCTCCTTTCCGGTAATGCTTTACCATTCCGTTTTGCAGACAGATTCCATGCCAGAAAGTCATATCCAAATTGTCTATATATGAATTGAAGTTTGCCATATTCCGATTTAACCAACGAGTATACATTGCAAATATAACGAAGTTCGATGAATAATCTGCCATAGTTGCAGAAATTTATCCCTCAATCATATTCTATTACAATCCTCTTCGATATACTCTACTCCAATCACTGCAACCAAACCTCCTTCGGAAAACATACGTAAAAAGAATTCCCCATAATGCCGAACAAATTTCAAACAGGAAGCCCCTGTCACTTCACATTTCCTTCATTACGTTCAAACAAAAAGCATCGTCCCGTTGTTATAGTATAAGGACGTGAACTAATGACATATAGGGAACAGGAACAAAAAGAATACCTATTTATAGTGATTTCCCACTCCCCGTCAAGTCCGTACTTTTGCAAAAATCTTATTCAAAAACAATAGAAACGATGAAAATTGAAAAAATTGTAGCTCGAGAAATTCTCGACTCAAGAGGTAACCCCACAGTAGAAGTTGACGTAGTATTGGAATCAGGCATTATGGGACGCGCGTCAGTGCCGTCGGGTGCTTCCACAGGTGAACACGAAGCATTGGAGCTTCGCGATGGTGACAAGCAACGCTATGGTGGAAAAGGTGTACAAAAAGCGGTTGACAATGTAAATAAAGTCATTGCTCCGAAATTGGTCGGAATGTCTTCACTCAACCAGAGAGGAATCGACTACGCTATGTTGGCATTGGATGGCACCAAGACCAAATCCAACTTGGGTGCTAACGCTATCCTTGGTGTTTCTCTTGCCGTAGCCAAAGCTGCCGCCAACTATTTAGACCTTCCTTTATACCGCTATATCGGTGGAACAAATACGTATGTAATGCCTGTACCAATGATGAATATCATCAATGGTGGTTCACATAGTGACGCTCCTATCGCATTCCAGGAATTTATGATTCGCCCGGTAGGTGCTCCCTCTTTCAGAGAAGGTTTGCGCATGGGTGCTGAAGTATTCCATGCATTGAAGAAAGTATTGAAAGACCGCGGACTTAGCACCGCCGTAGGTGACGAAGGCGGTTTTGCTCCTAACCTGGAAGGTACGGAAGACGCTTTGAATTCTATTCTCGCCGCTATCAAAGCAGCAGGATACGAACCGGGCAAAGACGTAATGATCGGTATGGACTGCGCTTCTTCGGAATTCTACCATGACGGTATTTACGACTATACCAAGTTTGAAGGCGAAAAAGGCAAGAAACGTACCGCCGAGGAACAAATCGACTATTTGGAAGAGTTAATCAACAAATATCCTATTGACTCTATCGAAGACGGTATGAGTGAAAATGACTGGGACGGCTGGAAGAAACTCACTGAACGTATCGGTGACCGCTGCCAGTTGGTAGGTGACGACCTGTTCGTGACAAACGTCGATTTCCTTGCAATGGGTATCGAAAAAGGTTGCGCCAACTCTATCCTTATTAAAGTAAACCAAATCGGTTCTTTGACTGAGACATTGAACGCTATCGAAATGGCTCACCGCCACGGCTATACTACCGTCACTTCTCACCGTTCCGGTGAAACGGAAGACGCTACTATCGCCGACATCGCAGTAGCTACCAACAGCGGACAAATCAAGACTGGTTCTTTGAGCCGTTCTGACCGTATGGCCAAGTATAATCAGTTACTTCGCATTGAAGAAGAGCTTGGTGATTTGGCTGTGTATGGATATAAGAGAATTAAGTAAATAGATTCCTTTTATAAAAATGAGAGAGGGTGGATTCAATTGTAATCCATCCTCTCTTTTTTGCATAATTATTTCTCTACTTATTTGATAGATTAAAAAAAATAATAACTACATTTGTAACGTCTAACTTATTAACAACGGCAGGGGGGAACCTGCCTATTTTTTACGGCGGGCATTTATGCTCGTACGTAAGTTCCTATATGGCGGTTTCGCACCCCCATAGGGAGTGTTAATGCACCTCTAAACCTGCCGTTGTGTATGTTAGACAATGGGACAGGCGAAACCGCTTTCTTTTTTAGCTCTTCCACCCTCCCATCAATCTATTATTCATCTTTTAAATTTTAAGATTATGGAAAACAGTCAAACAAAAAACGTTCAGGAAGAGGTATCAGGAATCATGAACCAGTACATCTTATCCCAATTCCGCTCTGAAAAAGAAATGAAAACGTATTATTTACAAATGTCTACAATGATACGTTCAACAGACAACCACCCCTCTATTGATAAGGAGTACACCATATTAAAGAAGCTATGCAGCAAACTTAAACAATATTACAGCTTTATCCAAACGCTAGGCGACCACGAATGGGAGAAAGGAATAGCGAACATCCAAAAAGCATTAGGCATTTATCTGATGCAAAACGACATAGACAGCAAAGTACGCAAACAGACCAACCAGGAAATTGCCTCTCAACTACAATTCATTGTTTTTCTATCCGGCAATAGCAACATTATCAAGCAAATTCAAGGAATATTGCATCAGCATCTCTCCAATGTGACGCATTTGCTTCGCTCCTATCCGGCACATTCTAAGTCAGAAGAATAGTGGAACTTGAATACGTAAATGAAATAAGAAAGAAAACAATCACTTATAAAGAGGATGCATTGCCGTCCTCTTTACAATACCTTTTTAAAATCATCCACTAATCTTCAACTAAATTACTGATAACCATTATTTTTCATATTCCTCAATTTAGTAACGATTTACATACTTCCGAAATACGTAGTTCCGAACTGGTCATTTCGGAACTGTACATTTCGCTAATGTATATTTCGCTAATGTACAAATATAAAAAAAGAAAAGCATTCAGGCAAATACCTGAATGCTTTTTCCTTCGTGAACTGGCTGTATATCCAATTTTTGAGCCTCTTGTCGGATTCGAACCAACGACCCCGAGATTACAAATCACGTGCTCTGGCCAACTGAGCTAAAGAGGCGGGTGGGTAAGCTAACTATATCGCGCCGCTACAACCAACTACCTTTGCTGCGATCAAGCCCTGGAGGATTCGAAGGGAGCTGGCCGTATAGGACTTACCCGTTTTGCGGTTGCAAAGGTAGGCATTTTTATGAATCCTGCAATAGATATGGATAACTTTTTTCACACAAAAAGACTAACAGACTACATTTCAAGCAATTAAAAGTACAAAAAAAATCCCGGGTAGCAACTTTTATTGCTTTATTAACTTTAACAACCATATTTCCCCTACCAACCGATATTATTCGTACCTTTGTGCGCAATTTATAAATGAAGATGACAGAAAACAGAAGCTATTTACAGAAATATGCCATGCACTTTGGCACGTATATGGGAGCCTATTGGATATTGAAATTCATACTATTCCCACTAGGGTTTCGTATCCCTTTCTTTTCTTTCTTATTTATAATCCTGACATTGGCCGTACCGTTCATCGGCTACCACTATACGAAGATGTATCGGGATAAGATATGCGGAGGAAGCATCCAGTTTTCGCATGCTGTCCTTTTTACTATATTTATGTATATGTTTGCCTCCTTGCTGGTAGCTGTAGCCCATTACATCTATTTCCAGTTTATCGACCACGGCTTTATCATCAATTCTTATACACAACTATGGGACGAACTGATGGCAAACACCCCCGCCCTGATTGAAAGCAAAGAGATTATAAAAGAGACGATAGACAGTGTCCGTTCACTCAATTCCATAAATATCACCATGCAACTATTATCATGGGATGTATTCTGGGGAAGCCTCCTTGCCATCCCTACCGCATTAATGGTGATGAAAAGAGCAAAACCTGAGAACAACGAACCTTCGCAATCGTAATTTGTAATTCGTAATTTAGTAATAAAAAGATGGATATATCAGTTGTAGTCCCATTATTCAATGAAGAAGAGTCACTACCCGAACTCTACGCTTGGATAGAACGGGTAATGCAAGCCAACGGATTCTCATTCGAAGTGATTTTCGTTAACGACGGAAGCACCGACCACTCATGGGAAGTGATAGAAAAGCTCAAGACGCAATCAGAACACGTAAAAGGTATCAAATTCCGCCGCAACTATGGCAAATCTCCCGCACTCTACTGCGGATTCGCCGAAGCCCAGGGTGACGTGGTTATCACGATGGATGCAGACCTGCAAGATAGCCCGGACGAAATTCCCGAACTCTACCGGATGATAACCGAAGATGGTTACGACCTCGTATCCGGTTGGAAGCAAAAAAGATATGATCCATTATCGAAAACACTGCCAACCAAGTTATTCAACGCCACTGCACGCAAAGTCTCGGGTATCAAAAACCTGCACGATTTTAACTGCGGACTGAAAGCATATCGCAAAGATGTAGTAAAACACATCGAAGTGTACGGTGAAATGCACCGCTATATCCCCTACTTGGCAAAGAACGCCGGATTCAAAAAAATCGGTGAAAAGGTGGTACATCACCAGGCACGCAAGTACGGCACTACCAAATTCGGGCTCAACCGCTTTGTCAACGGCTATCTGGACTTGCTCTCCCTTTGGTTCCTTTCCAAATTCGGAATCAAGCCGATGCATTTCTTCGGATTGCTGGGTTCTTTGATGTTTCTCGTCGGAATGATTTCTGTCATCATCGTAGGCGCCAGCAAACTATATGCCATGTCCAACGGTCTGCCCTACCGATTGGTGACCGACTCTCCCTATTTTTATTTGTCACTCACGGCAATGATTATAGGTACACAATTATTCCTTGCCGGATTCCTTGGCGAATTAATCTCGCGCAATGCGCCGGAACGGAACAACTATCAGATAGAAAAGAAAATTTGATTCACATTCAATAATTGACTATGAAGAATTTAGTTCGTATCTTTCTCCTATTGATAATCGTCGGTGCCGCTGTGAGCATCCATAGTTCATGCTCGGACGAGAACGATTGTTCGTTGGCGGGACGCCCGATGATGTATTGCACATTCAAGACCATAGACAAGAGCCTTGACCCGACCAAGGTGTTAAACGACACACTTGACTCACTGACAATCAAAGCATTGGGGACGGACTCAATCATTCTCAACAACGAGAAAAAAGTGCATAAGATAATGCTGCCGTTACGTTATACCAGCGATTCTACCGTGTTTATTCTCCAATACAATCCGGTAGACAATCCTGACGATGTAGATACCCTATATATCGTACAGCAGAACACGCCCTATTTCCAGTCAATGGAATGCGGATATATGATGAAACAAAATATCATCAGCACCAAGTTCGGAAACAGAGCCAATAGTTCGGAGAAAATAGACTCTATCTATTTTAGAAATAAAGAAGCCAATAGTAATGAAATTGAGAATCTACAGATATTCTTTAAATATCGTGACCGCACACCGGATACGACTGACTAGCCTGCTTCTGCTCTTTTGTATCGGACTCCCGTTGTTAGCGCAGCAACAACGCCCGACCCATACACCCAAAAGAGATCAGAAAAAGAATAAGGTTGCCGAAGTAGATACCATTCCTTTTTACAATGGTACATACATTGGCGTGGACTTATACGGCCCGGGAAGCAAACTTCTTGGTAGCGACTTCATGAGTTCCGAAATCAGCGTGGCAGTCAACCTCAAAAACAAATTCATCCCTACCATAGAATTCGGTATGGGTGGAACAGACACCTGGAGCGAAACGGGTATCCACTATAAGAGCAAAGCTGCCCCGTTCTTCCGGATCGGTGTGGACTACAACACCATGGCAAAGAAGAAAGAAAAGAACAGCTACCTGTATGCAGGCCTTCGTTACGCATTCAGTTCCTTCAAATACGATGTATCCACCATGCCGGCAGGTGACCCTATTTGGGGAGACGTCATAGGCAATCCGAGTCTGGAAGATGATTACTGGGGCGGAAGCGTCCCTTTCAGCCACTTGGGAATGAAAGGCTCGGTACAATGGCTGGAAATCGTCTTAGGCGTTAAAGTACGTATTTACAAGAATTTCAATATGGGTTGGTCGATACGCATGAAGTACAAGACAAGCGCTTCTACCGGAGAGTACGGCGACCCGTGGTATGTGCCCGGCTACGGAAAATTTAAATCGAACAATATGGGAATCACCTATTCCCTCATTTACAAACTGCCTCTTTAGAATATAATGACAGGACTAGAGATTTGGTTGCTTGCCATAGGTTTGGCGATGGATTGTTTCGCTGTTTCGATTGCAAGCGGCATTATTTTGAAACGCACCCGATGGAAACCTATGCTGGTCATGGCTTTTGCCTTCGGACTCTTTCAGGCCATCATGCCTTTTATCGGATGGATGTTTGCCAAAAGTTTCAGCCATCTTATAGAAAGCGTAGACCATTGGATTGCTTTCGCGATTCTTGCTTTCCTCGGTGGTCGGATGATTTGGGAGTCTTTCAAGGAAGAAGAGTGCTGTCAATTATTCAATCCGGCAAGCCTGAAAGTGGTATTCACTATGGCAATAGCAACAAGTATCGACGCATTGGCAGTCGGCATTTCATTCGCCTTTTTAGGAGTTCAGGACTACAGCGAAATCCTCTCCCCTATCCTTATCATAGGCTTCGTCTCATTTGTCATGTCCATGTTCGGGCTTATCTTCGGCATTCAATGCGGTTGCGGACTTGCCCGGAAGTTGAAAGCGGAATTATGGGGCGGCATTATTCTGGTCATCATCGGAACGAAAATATTAATCGAGCATCTGTTTTTCCAATAAAAAGAGTTTTCCCATCAAACAAAAGAGCATATGAAAACAAAGAAGAGTTTCCTTTGGCTGGCTTTCCTGATTCTGGCAACTATCTGGATATTAGCCAGACGCAATCAGCAATCCAACTACAATAGCATCAAAGGTCTGGTATTCGGAACCGTATATAAAATCACCTATCAGCACGAGGGCGACTTAAAGCCGGAAATCGAAGCGGAACTGCAACGCTTTGACAATTCTCTATCGCCATTTAACGACAGTTCTGTCATTAGCCGTGTAAACCGTAACGAAGAATTGGTTACCGACAGCTTCTTTCAAAATTGCTTCAACCGTTCGATGGAAATCTCCCGCGAAACCGAAGGCGCTTTCGACATCACGATAGCCCCTCTTGCCAACGCCTGGGGATTTGGTTTCAAGAAAGGCGCTTTCCCCGACTCATTAATGATAGACAGCCTGTTGCAAATCACCGGTTATGAAAAGGTGAAACTGGAGAATGGGGAGGTTGTCAAACAAGATTCCCGTATCATGTTGAGTTGCAGTGCAGTTGCCAAAGGGTATTCGGTAGATGTAGTAGCACGCCTGCTCGACCGGAAAGGTATAAAAAATTATATGGTAGATATCGGCGGCGAGGTAGTGGTGAAAGGCAAAAATCCTTCCGACGGACTATGGCGCATTGGAATCAACAAGCCCGTCGACGATTCGCTAGCCGTAAACCAGGACTTGCAAACGATACTTGAAATTTCTGATTTAGGGTTGGCAACCTCAGGAAATTACCGCAACTATTACTATAAAGACGGCAAGAAATATGCGCATACCATCGATCCGAGAACGGGTTATCCGGTACAGCACAGCATCTTGTCCTCTACCGTAATCGCCAAGGACTGCATGACCGCCGACGCCCTGGCTACCGCATTCATGGTAATGGGACTGGAAAAAGCGGAAACTTTCTGCAAGGCAAACCCGGAAATCGACGCTTACTTTATATACAGCGGAGAAAACGGAGAGTTCAAGACTTACTACACGGAAGGAATGAAAAAGTACATAGCGAAATAAAGTCCGCTTCTTCTCTTTCATTCTCTTCACATGAGGATAACTCTCAAGTTATCAACTATTTCGTGTGATAACCCGAATAAAAAGCCTTTTTCACATCCTTCACGACCGGGCATCATCGCGAAAACGCTTACCATCGCAGAAACACGACTTATCGTGAAGGATGTGCCGCATCTCTCGACACCCCATAATAACCGGGAGCAGGTACATACATCGGTTGACTACGCAAGCCGATATTCACAAGTTTTCCTTCTCCACGCAGACGGACTAAATGCGTTTTGGCAGTAGTACGAGCCAAGCCGCATATCTCTTGAAAATCACGACGGGTCATCATCTGATGTCCGGCAAAATATTCTTTCAACAGCATGTCAATCTCCACTTCCGAAACCTTCTCCGAATGACGGACGTACTTGGACTGACTGGCACGGACGCCAACAAAATGCCCTTTCAGATTACTGTCAGGACGGAAACGGACGGTTTTGAAAGTCACTTTATTCGTTTTATGCGGAGTGCTGCGGGTCACTTTCCCCGTAGCCGCCAAAGTGGGATAAAAATAACCGATTCCCTCAATATGCACTTCTTTTCCCTCACGCAACGACTCGCCGAGAATCTTCGACAGGTTGTCGAGCACATTCTTTACATCACCCACAGTCAACGAACTGTAATCATGAATCTTGTAACAAAGCATATCCGTATCCACCTTACCATTCATAAAGATACGGGGATGCAACGCTGCCTCTCCTTCTTCCGAAGATGCGTTAGGATTTTCATACCAATCAAACACAATAGCCATTACTTCTTATCAATTAAAATGTGTAACTTCATCATAGGACGACTGTAATCGGCTACTCGGACAACTGGAATCGGCTGTTCAGTCAACTATAGTCAGCCGACCGGACAACTCCAATCGGCTTTCCTCAAACAAGCACTAAAGATACGACAAAGTAACGACATATCAGCATAAGAAAGCATGTTTTTCGTTTCAGAAGAAAATAAACATTTTCTTTGTTAAATACTTGCAAACCCCATATTTCATGTTATACCTTAGCAGCATCAACCGGTCGAAAAAGCAACATTTATTTATTTAACAAAAAAGAAAAATATGAAGACATTAGAATATAACTCAAAACGCCTGGCAAAAAGGATACGGGTATTGATGAAAGAATCGCCAAACGTCATCGTTTCAACGAGCGGCCAAAAAGACGAACCGCAAATGCAAGAAACACATGAACAAGATAAACATGAACAGGAAGCACATAGGCATGAAACACATAAGCAACCCGTTCTCCTGACGCAACAAGTGATTGACTTTTTGAAAGTACAATATGACTTCCGCTACAACTTGCTCACCGAAGAAACCGAATTCCGTCCATTTGGTCAACGGAATATCCCTTTCTGTCGTATAGACAAGCGGGAACTGAACACCTTCTGCCTGGAAGCCCATAAAGAAGGAATCAACTGCTGGGACAAAGACCTTCAAAGATATATCTACTCCACCCAAGTGGAAAGTTACCACCCATTCCGGCTCTATATGAATGAGCTACCAACGTGGGACGGGGCGGATCGGTTGAAACCCTTAGCGAAGCGGGTATCCGACGCTCCAATATGGATTAAAAGTTTCCACACCTGGATGCTCGGTCTTGCCGCCCAATGGTTGGGGATAAATCAGACACAGGCAAACAGCGTAGCCCCGATACTTATCAGCGAAGAACAGGGACGTCATAAGTCCACCTTCTGCCGTATGCTGATGCCGCCGCAACTAGCCCGTTATTACTCGGATAATCTGAAACTAACCGCGCAGGGTAACCCCGAACGTCTCCTTGCCGAGATGGGATTACTAAATATGGACGAATTTGACAAATACGGAGCGCAAAAGATGCCGTTACTGAAAAATCTGATGCAAATGTCCAGCCTCAACATATGCAAAGCCTATCAGAAAAATTTCCGGTCGCTCCCACGTATCGCTTCTTTCATCGGAACAAGTAACCGTACCGACCTGCTCCGTGACCCGACGGGTAGCCGCAGATTCATCTGTATTGAAGTGGAGCATGATATAGACTGCACCGGAATAGAGCATTCACAAATCTATGCCCAACTGAAAGAGGAACTACTTGCAGGAGCCCGCCACTGGTTCAGCAAAGAGGAAGAACATGCCTTGCAACGTCATAACAGCGCATATTATCATGTCAACCCCATAGAAGATATTGTGCGCAACACATACGTGCCTGCCGCGATGGATGAACCGGATTGCCTATCGCTCTCCGCCGCTATTATCCATCAGGAATTAAAAAAGAAGTTTCCGGCCGTACTTCGCAACTGCACTCCTATCCAATTGGCACAAATCCTGACCGCAGCAGGTATCAGCCGACAGCATACAAGGTTGGGGAATATGTATCTGGTGAAGAGGGTGAAGGATGGTGAAGAGTGAAAATAATGCCGTTCATTCACAGGAAGTAGTTGTGAATGAACGGATAAGCTTTATGTGAAGAAAGTGGAGAACGAACTATCTAACCTAAGCGGGCATTAATAAATGCTATTTGAATACCTGTAAAATATAACTCTTTTCATTTATTTCATAAACACAAAATACACCGCCGCAATCAAACAAACGAAAGCCGCCAAATGATTCCAATGCAACGTTTCACCTTTGAAAAACACAGTTGTAAACACTGTAAAGATGACAAGAGTTATCACTTCCTGAATCACTTTCAACTGCATCAACGAAAACGGGCCGCCGTTACCGATAAATCCGATACGGTTCGCCGGTATTTGACATGAGTATTCAAAAAAAGCAATCGCCCAACTGAAAGCAATCACACCTATCAACGGAAGAGCTGCGAACCAGCTATATTCCTGTTTCATCTTCAGATGTCCGTACCAGGCAAATGTCATAAATACATTAGACACGATGAGCAACAAAATTGTATATATTCCTTTCATAACAATCTATTCTAATTTATCTGTTTTAATCTATTTTATCCGGTAATAATTCTTCCTGTACATTCGTCATGCTCCCCCAAAGGCTATATCGGGCTTCCGGGTTCATCGCTTCCAGTTGCCGCAAAACACCTTTCATATCGCTCCGGCTGGACTGCGATTCGTAAGGACAGTTTTTCACTTGCTTCCGGTAGTCACGCAAAGCCGCCAATTCTATCAAATCCGATTCGTGAACCATGCACATCGGACGGATGATCGTCATATCAAATTTCTTCATCACCAACCGGGGCGGCATAGTACTGAACGCACCCTGATAAGTGATATTCATCAGCAATGTTTCCAGAATATCATCCATATGATGCCCCAAAGCAATTTTATTGCACCCCTGTTCCTTGGCAACCGTAAACAAGGCTTTACGCCGATTCCACGAACAGAGAAAACAGGGAGACTTGCGCGTATCCGTAGAAAGGTCAAATGAAGTTTCGTATTGAAGAAAAGGCACTCCACAGGCTTCACAATGCGCTTTCAAATACTCAGTATCACTCTGATAAGGAATATTCCGCATCACCACATGGACGGCAACGACAGAAAAACGAGGTTTGTAGATGCGTGCGCGTTTGCCCAACAGTTCTACAAGCGCCAACGAATCTTTCCCGCCCGACAATCCGATGAGAATTTTATCACCTTCTTCTATCAGTCCATATTGCACCACTCCTTTGCTGAACCGCTTGTCAATGCGGCGAATGGTTTTCTCTTCTTCTGTAAATTGTGCCATATATTCAAAAATCGGCTGCAAAAGTAAGCGAAAAGAATGATTTAAAGAAGAATTAACATAATAGAATCTCTGAAAAAGGGTTTATTTCTAATAAATTTGTACTTTTGAACAATTGAAAAATTGACAGATGCCCGAAAGTAGCAGTACTTTCAAAACAATCCGTCACTCATAAACGATAAAAACGATGAAAGGGAAATATATTCTATTTTTATTTTGCAGTCTCTTCCTTTGTGAAGTTTCCGCGCAAACACTTGAACAGGCACGCACCTTATTTACAAAAGGTGATTACGAAAAAGCCAAGCCTGTGTTCAAAAAGTATGCAAAATCCCAACCTTCCAACGGGAATTATAATTATTGGTACGGCGTATGTTGCCTGAAAACCGGAGAAGCCGGGGAAGCGGTAAAACCTCTCGAAATGGCAGTTAAGAAACGCGTAGCCAGCGGTCAGCTCTATTTGGGACAGGCATACAGCGAGACTTATCGCTTTGAAGACGCAGTAGAATGTTTTGAAGAATACATCGCCGACTTGAAGAAGCGTAAAAGACCGACAGAAGAAGCGGAAGGGCTGTTGGAAAAGAGCAAAGCAGATCTTCGTATGCTGAAAGGTGTGGAAGATGTTTGCATTATCGACAGCTTCGTTGTGGATAAAGCTACTTTTCTGAATGCTTATAAAATCAGCGAAGAATCAGGCAAGCTGTTCACGTTCAACGAATTCTTCCAGACAGAAGGGGAGCATGAAGGGACTGTCTACGAAACCGAAATCGGAAATAAAATCTATTACAGCGAGAAAGGTGAAAGAGGTAACCTGGACATATTCTCGAAGAATAAACTGATGAACGAATGGAGCAACGGACGACCGCTACCCGGCAGTATCAATGCTTCAGGAAACGCCAATTATCCGTATGTAATGTCAGACGGTATCACCATTTATTATGCAAGTGACGGTGAAGGACTGGGTGGATATGATATTTTCGTCACCCGCTACAACACGAATAACGACACTTATCTCGTCCCGGAAAATGTGGGTATGCCGTTCAATTCCCCGTACAATGATTATATGTATGTCATTGACGAGTATAATAATCTGGGTTGGTTTGCTTCCGACCGCTTCCAACCGGAAGGCAAAGTCTGTATCTATGTATTCATCCCGAATAATTCAAAGCAGACGTATAATTACGAAGCGATGGATCAGAAGCAAATTATCCGCCTGGCACAAATCCATTCATTGAAAGAAACTTGGAAGGACAAGCAGGCAGTCAGCGAAGCATTGCAACGCCTGGAAGCTGCTATCAGCCACAAACCAAAAGAACGCCGTATCGTTGATTTTGAATTTGTCATTGATGATAACACAACGTATTATCTGATGAATGATTTCAAGTCCGCCAAGGCCAAACAGCTTTTCCAACGCTACCGGCAGATGGAGAAAGACTTTCAGCAACAAGAAGAAAAGCTGAACAGCTTGCGCCAGCAATATTCCACAAGCAACAAGCAGGGAAAAGAAAGAATCGCTCCTGCCATCCTCGACCTGGAAAAACGCATATTGCAAATGTCAGGCGAACTGGATGCTCTGGAAACCAATGTACGTAACGCAGAAAAAACGAAATAAATTAATAACACTGAACTATGGATATACTCATTATCACCGTTCTCATTATTGCCGCAGTCATACTGTTTCTTGTAGAACTGTTTGTTATCCCGGGCATCAGCCTGGCGGGAATTTCGGCATTGGTTTGCATCCTTTATGCCAACTACTACGCATTTGCCAATATAGGAATGGCAGGAGGATTTGCCACTTTGGGTATATCGGCCGTCGCTTGTATAGGGTCACTGGTCTGGTTTATGCGATCGAAGATGCTGGATAAACTGGCTTTGAAAAAAGACATTGACTCAAAGGTAGACCGTAGCGCTGAACAAAGTGTGAAAGTCGGTGACACAGGTATCAGTACTACCCGTCTCGCACAAATCGGTTATGCGGAAATCAACAACAAAATCGTTGAAGTCAAATCAATAGACGGTTTCCTGGATGAAAAGACCCCGATCATCGTCAACCGCATCAGCGACGGAACAATCATGGTTGAGAAACACAAAAAATAATATTCACTAATACAATCTATCAATGGAATCATCTTTTTACTTGCCTATCTTTCTGATAGCCGGAGGTATTATCTTCCTGATAATATTTTTCCATTACGTGCCTTTCTTCCTTTGGCTGTCGGCCAAAGTATCGGGAGTGCATATCTCACTGATACAGTTATTTCTAATGCGTATCCGTAATGTTCCGCCGTATATCATCGTGCCGGGCATGATTGAAGCCCACAAAGCCGGTTTGAAAAACATCACCCGTGATGAACTGGAAGCCCACTACCTGGCCGGCGGACACGTTGAGAAAGTCGTCCACGCACTGGTATCCGCGTCGAAAGCGAATATCGAACTGCCTTTCCAAATGGCTACGGCCATCGACCTGGCGGGACGTGACGTATTCGAAGCCGTACAGATGTCTGTTAATCCGAAAGTGATTGACACTCCGCCTGTAACGGCTGTTGCCAAAGACGGTATCCAGTTGATTGCCAAGGCCCGTGTTACGGTACGTGCCAACATTCGCCAGTTGGTCGGTGGTGCAGGTGAAGATACGATTCTCGCCCGTGTAGGTGAAGGTATCGTTTCGTCCATCGGTTCTTCGGAAAATCATAAGTCGGTACTCGAAAATCCGGATTCTATCTCCAAACTCGTACTTCGTAAAGGGTTGGATGCAGGAACTGCTTTCGAGATTCTGTCTATTGATATTGCGGACATCGACATAGGTAAGAACATCGGTGCTGCCTTGCAGATTGACCAGGCAAACGCGGACAAGAATATCGCCCAGGCAAAAGCCGAGGAACGCCGTGCAATGGCTGTCGCTTCCGAGCAGGAAATGAAAGCGAAAGCACAGGAAGCCCGCGCGAAAGTAATCGAAGCGGAAGCGGAAGTACCTAAAGCAATGGCAGAAGCCTTCCGCAGCGGTAATCTGGGTATCATGGATTACTACCGGATGAAGAATATCGAAGCGGATACCTCGATGCGCGAAACGATTGCCAAACCGACAGCAGGCAATACAGGCAATCAGCCGCTAAGTAAATAAGTTACTACAAACGCCGGAACCCGGTTTCATTTCAGTTCCAAGACGTATTCTCCCTTTTCTACGGAAAAAGAAAGATGCTTCTTCTGAACTTAAATCCGGTTCCGGCGTTTCTATTTATAGATACAATCATATTGTAAAACTAAAACCTTTCAATAACATGAAAAAGTACTTTCCATCCTCTGAATTGATTATCAACGAAGACGGTTCTGTATTCCATCTTCACGTAAAGCCCGAATGGCTGGCAGATAAAGTAATCCTGGTAGGCGACCCCGGACGTGTAGCTCTCGTAGCTTCTCATTTCGAAAACAAAGAATGTGAAGTGGAAAGCCGCGAATTCAAAACTATCACGGGTACGTATAAAGGAAAGCGGATTACGGTGGTTTCTACCGGAATCGGTTGCGATAATATCGACATTGTCATGAATGAACTGGATGCTCTCGCCAATATCGACTTTAACACTCGGGAAGAGAAGGATCATTTCCGTCCATTGGAATTGGTACGTATCGGCACGTGTGGTGGTTTACAGCCTAATACTCCGGTAGGTACATTCGTTTGTTCGCAGAAGTCCATCGGCTTTGACGGGTTGTTGAATTTCTATGCCGGACGCAATGAGGTATGTGATTTGCCGTTTGAACGTGCTTTCCTTAATCATATGGGTTGGTCGGGAAATATGTGTGCCCCTGCTCCTTATGTGATTGATGCCAGCGAAGAACTGATTGACCGGATTGCCAAAGATGATATGGTGCGTGGTGTTACGATTGCTGCCGGTGGTTTCTTCGGCCCGCAAGGACGTGAGCTTCGTGTCCCGTTGGCAGACCCGAAACAGAATGACAAAATTGAAACATTCGAATACAAAGGTTTCAAGATTACTAACTTCGAGATGGAAAGTTCGGCTTTGGCAGGACTTAGCCGGTTAATGGGACATAAGGCGATGACTGTCTGCATGGTGATTGCCAACCGGCTGATTAAGGAAGCCAATACCGGATATAAGAATACGATTGATACGCTGATTAAGACTGTTCTTGACAGAATCTAAAACAGACTTATCTGAATTTGACAGTGTCCAAATAAAAAAAAAGGCTTGAATCTTACATGTATATCATGTTGATTCAAGCCGTTTTTTCTAATTTATTCTCTTATCAATATCCAATTGTGAACCTCTCCTGATGATGCTTCGGATGCTCCAGTTCGTCAATCATTGCAGCAGCATAATCCTCTACGGAGATATGGCTGTTTCCTACAATATCTACAATCATATCATCTTTGCCAAGACGGTAGCGTCCGGTACGTACCCCCGGTCGCATATCTGCTGCCGGAGAGAAAAACACCCAGTCTACCTCTTTTTCTTTCTTCAGGAAATTCAGATAGAATTCTCCCAATGCTTTCACTCCCGGTAAAATATTTTCAGGAACTTCACCGGAATCCATCAACCGCAACCCCGGAGCAATGAATAAAGAACCGGCACCGCCAACCATCAGAAAACGGTTAATTCCTGCCTTCTTTACCCCATCAATAATAGTCAGATAGACTTTGATTGTCTCATCATATATATTAGGATTGCTCCATCCCGGATTGAATGCACTGATAACGGCATCTGCTCCTTTGCAAACTTCAGCCACCTCATCGAGCGAAGACACATCCGCCTTCACTACTTTCAGATTTTCATTTTCTATCTTTATCTTTTCAGGATGACGAACCACGGCAGTCACTTCAAAGCCACGGTTCAGAGCCTCATTCAGTATGGCCGAACCTACAAAACCACTCGCGCCTATAAGGACAACCTTCTTTACTTTTTTCATATTCCAACATTTTTTAGGGTGTTATTAT
The DNA here is from genome assembly GCF_040918965.1 of Bacteroides sp. RTP21281st1_H5_RTP21281_210402. Taxonomy (NCBI): domain Bacteria; kingdom Pseudomonadati; phylum Bacteroidota; class Bacteroidia; order Bacteroidales; family Bacteroidaceae; genus Bacteroides; species Bacteroides sp. RTP21281st1_H5_RTP21281_210402. Next base: position 873,795 of record NZ_JBCOWR010000001.1, read on the forward strand.
TACTTTAATAACACAACAACAGTCGGAATGTTGTTTTCCTTTTGGACATTTAATCAACCAATATAAGATTCTATCCTTCCTTTCATTCTATTTTTTATTCAGAAACAACTATCTTTGCACTATCCAAAAAGAAATACAATGAACCAAGATACTATCTGTGCTATTGCCACCGCCCAGGGCGGCGCTATCGGAAGCATCCGTGTTTCCGGCCCGGAAGCTATTTCCATCACCAGCCTCATCTTCAAACCGGCCAAAGCCGGCAAGTTACTTAGTGAGCAGAAACCATACACTTTGACTTTCGGACGTATCTACGACGGTAACGAGATTATCGACGAAGTGCTTGTCAGCCTTTTCCGTGCTCCTCATTCATACACAGGAGAAGATAGCACGGAAATCACTTGTCATGGTTCTTCTTATATTCTTCAGCAAGTGATGCAACTGCTTATTAAGAATGGCTGCCGCATGGCTCAACCGGGAGAGTATACGCAGCGTGCATTCCTCAATGGCAAAATGGATTTAAGCCAGGCAGAAGCCGTAGCAGACCTGATTGCTTCTTCATCCGCCGCCACTCACCGACTGGCTATGAGCCAAATGCGGGGTGGCTTTAGCAAGGAACTGACCGACTTACGCAACAAGCTACTGAACTTCACCTCGATGATTGAACTGGAACTGGATTTCAGCGAGGAAGATGTTGAATTTGCCGACCGTTCGGCATTGCGGAAATTGGCTGACGAAATAGAACTGGTCATCTCCCGCCTGGTTCATTCGTTTAGCGTAGGTAATGCTATCAAGAATGGCGTTCCCGTGGCTATCATTGGTGAAACGAATGCAGGAAAATCGACTTTATTGAATGTTTTATTGAATGAAGATAAAGCAATCGTCAGCGATATTCACGGAACGACCCGTGATGTGATTGAAGATACTATGAATATCGGTGGAATCACTTTCCGATTCATTGATACCGCCGGAATCCGGGAGACTAATGATACGATTGAAAGCCTGGGCATCGAACGCACCTTCCAAAAGCTGGATCAGGCGGAAATTGTTCTTTGGATGGTGGATTCAGTGAATGCCGCATCACAAATTGAACAGTTATCAGAAAAGATAGTTCCACGTTGTGAAGGAAAACATCTGATTGTAGTATTCAATAAGGCTGATTTAATTGAAGAAAATCAAAATGAAGATTTATCAGCTTTATTGAAAGATTTCCCAAAAGAGTCAACAGAGCATATTTTTATTTCAGCCAAACAGAGAGAGAATACGAGTGAATTACAAAAAATGCTTATTAGTGCTGCGCATTTACCTATGGTAACACAGAATGATATAATCGTAACTAATGTAAGACATTACGAAGCATTAAGCAAAGCCTTAGAAGCTATTCACAGAGTGCAAGATGGGCTTGATTCACATATTTCAGGTGATTTTCTTTCGCAGGACATACGCGAGTGCATTTTCTTCATTTCTGATATTGCAGGGGAAGTTACGAATGATATGGTGCTTCAAAATATCTTTCAGCATTTTTGCGTCGGGAAATGATATATCGCAATTAACCGCAACGAATTAGAATCAACTATAATGAAGTCGCTGAAATTCAGCGGCTTTTTTATTTATCCAAAATCCAGTTCATAGCGATTGGATAGTGTTGTTCACCATATTTTTCTACCGTATTTCTACCGCGAAACAAATTGGGGTTTGTCCCCGATGTCACAGTGACGCATTTGGCGACATGGGTGAACAATGGTTTACGTAGAGAGACAAAAAGAGAAATTAAATCTTTATGGTTTCACTAAAAATATGGAGAAAACAACATGGAAGTAAAAAGAATTTGTCAATGGTGTGGTAAACCTTTTATAGCTCAGAAAACCACCACCAATTATTGTAGTCCTCAATGTTCTAAACGAGGCTACAAACATCGAATGAAAGAGCGAAGAATGGAGCTCATTCAGAGTCAAGAATTGTTGGAGGTAAAGAAGATGCTGGAAAATCAAGAGTACTTTACCTTTTCACAAGCAGCTAAATTGATGGGAGTTTCTCGTCAGTACATCTACAAATTAGTCAAAGAGGATAAGTTGAGAGCAAGTCGGATTAGTTCACGAATGTCTTTTATTCGAAGAGCTGATATAGAACTTTTGCTTAAATCTAAACCTTATGAACGTGTGATGTCAAAAGTCGAATTTGATATTGCTGAATATTACACTGCTGAAGAAATTGCCCAAAAATACAAGGTCAACACCAAATGGGTATGGACTTATACACGGGAGCATAATGTACCAAAAGTAAAAATCCGTCAGTTCAACTATTACAGCAAAAAGCATATTGATGCTGCTTTTGCCAAATACAAGACAGATAATGATCTGACCGAATGGTACACTCCCGAAGAGATAGAACAAAAGTATGGTATGAGTCGGGTTGCCATCCGCTCCCATGTCTATCGCAACAACATCCCGTCCAAGAAAGAACACGGTCAGATATTCTACTCAAAGCTACATTTTGACCTATCCAAGCAGACTGCCGAAGATAATGCTTCGGAATACTACACCGTGCAGGAAGCCATGAAGAGATACAATCTCACACGGGATTCTGTCTATGGCATTCTGCAGTTCCACGAAATCAAACGTGAAAAGAAAGGTCGTTTCGTGAGATTCCTGAAAGTGGAATTTGACCATGTAATGGGAGCCCGAAAATAAGACTAATCCTGAATTTATGCAGACCAGAAAATGATTCTAAGAATGAGCATTGTCTGTGTCAAGCCATTCCGGACATTTGCAGCAAATCAAGTATAAACTAATACTAATTGTAACTATGTTAGAATGTAAAACAGTAACATTGAGAACACGTCCTTTGAAACATGGGATGCTGTCTTTCTATCTAGATTATTATCCGGGGTATCGTGACCAGGAAACAATGAAAACCATCCGTCACGAAGGATTGAACATTTATATTTATGCCAATCCTAAGAATGAACGTGAACGCAACTTCAATGCAACTATGTCGGAAAAGGCGGAAGCCATCCGATGCCGACGCTTTGAATCTATCGTTAATGACAGGTATGATTTCTTTGACAGGCACAAACTCAAAGCGGATTTTCTGGAATACTACCGCAAGCAGCTTCGCAAGCATGACCAAAAGTGGGAATTTGTGTACCACCATTTCTACAACTTCGTTCATGGCAAATGTACTTTTGAAGAAATTGATATTGACCTTTGCAATAAGTTTCGTGAGTATCTGCTAAATGCCAAGCAACTCAGGCGTGACGGTCGCATTTCAAAGAACTCTGCTTCCGGCTATTGGTCAACATTCCGGGGACTTTTGAAAATCCTTTATCGCAATCGGCTAATCAAAACCAATATCAATGATTTTTTGGATAAAATCGAAACAGAAGATACTCCAAAAGATTATCTAAGTGTGGAAGAACTATACAAATTGGCAGAAACACCTTGCAAAAAGCCAATTCTGAAAACAGCGGCATTGTTTTCATGTCTGACCAGTCTTAGAATCAGCGACATACTATCGTTGCAATGGCATGAAATCATTGACTTTGCAGCTGGAGGAAAATGTGTCCATACAATTACCCAAAAGACCAAAACAGAGGACATCATTCCAATCAGTGACGAAGCCCTGCAATTAATCGGCTATTCTCCGGAAAAAACCGGATTAGTATTTAAAGGATTGAAACGAAGTTGGACACAGCAACCCATGAAAGAGTGGATTCGCGAAGCCGGTATTACCAAGAATATCACTTTCCACTCCTACCGAAGAACATATGCAACACTTCAAGGAGCAGCCGGCACAGACATACGTACCATTCAAAGTAATATGGCACATAGAAGTATCACCACGACACAACGGTACATGAAAGTTGTGGACAGCAACAAGCGTGAAGCCAGCAACAGGATCTCTTTAATCCGCAAGTAAGAGTTAAGGTCCAAATAATCCCGTTTTTATAGCTCAGAGTATGATATTTTGCATCAAATCATACTCTGAGCATATTTTTTTCTTAAATTCTGAACGATTATCTATTACAAACAGCAACTATTTGGAAATCTACATATACATTTGTTTTATTGTAGAATTCAAATAGTATCACTTTATGACGAATAGTATTAAAATCACACCACAAAGAACCAGTTTCATACTTTCAGCAAGTGTCATCCTTTATTGGGCAACAGACTCCTATTTATATCTTAATTGCCATATCGACATGATGGAGTATTCCACTCCAGTTATTTTATATATCACGGCAATGATACTTGCCTGTGGAGTACTTCAGCGTTTCTTTTTCCAATTCATTACAAAAAATGAATTGAGTTTGTCTTTTGGCAAGCAAGTAAGACCTCTACCCGAACAAATTAAGGAGATTGATCCGGAGTGTCCAAAGGACAAGGATATAAATCCGGCAATTTTAGTTGCAGAAAGTGTTGCAAAACAAGATTATATGGATAATTATGAGGTACGTGTGGCTGAAATTGAACGTAAAAAAGCCGAAAGGCAGGCAGACATTAAGCGTGTCATTCATGAATATACCACATTTGTAATGACGGAATTTCTCTCAAAAGAAGATCTTGAAATTCTGCATGAAAACATAGAGTATTTTGCGTACGGACAATCTAATTTATACAAGCCAATCCGTTCAAAAGTAGATAATTCTCTCCGTTCTATCGACCTGATGCATTTCGTATGGAACATCGGGGAGAGATTGAGCATTTCTCTTATAGATAGAGCAACATTCATACATACTATATTCCCACATGAACTAAAAGATGCTTCGATTAAATATCTGGCTAAAAATCTCCGAACATGCGGAGTTTGCAAAATAGCCCTTGATATTCCTAAAACCGGAGATTATCACTTCAAATGTATGAAAGAAGCCCAAGAATAAAAAGAAAATTCAACCGATTAGGGTTATTCAACACAGACTGAAATATTATTGCCTTCTGATAGTTGTCAGCATTACATCATTGTGTTGGTTTGCAGCATGTTTAACAAAAACAATGTTATATCATGCAAAGAAACAAATTAACCTTCAATGACCTACCGGAAGTGGTAGGCGAACTCTGCGAGAGAATCTCAAGTATGGAGAATCTGCTGATAGAAAAACTTCATCAGCAGCATAACGAGGCAAAAAAGGATACCCATGTCCCAATGACCGTTGATGAAGTCTGCGAATACTTAGGTATCTCGAAATCATCCTTTTATTACAAAGCCAAACATGGTGGTATTCCAATCATCAAACAAGGAAAACACTTGTTTGTCTATCGTGATGAATTGGACAAATGGTTGGAAAGCGGAAGAAAAGGAGAAACGCCTATAAGCATAGAGGAAGAACACGCCCGAATGCTTGCAACTACACGTCGCAAAGCCAATCCTAAAAGCTGGTGAGTATGGAAACGGTAGCACCCATTGAAAATCTTGCTCAGGTCGCTACAAGATGGCAAGATACCATGCTCAGTTTGGAAAAGGAGTACGAACAGGAGCCGGAAGTTCTGAAAATAGACGGAGTACCTATCGGGACATTGGGAAATTTCAGTGCATCCATAGGCAAGGCTAAAAGCAAAAAGACTTTCAATGTTTCCACTATGGTGGCAGCAGCTTTGTCAGGGAAGGAAATTCTTAACTACACAACGGACTTCCCTGAAGGAAAGAACCGCATCCTTTACATCGACACAGAACAAAGTCAAAACCAAGGCTTTGGAAGAAGAACTGACCACTGCCTACGAACTGGCAGGAACGAAATTTAATCACAACAAGATTGTGAAGATAATTAAGTTTCTCACGAACAAACGGATGGTGGTTCAGGAAAGCCGTGGCATTTATCGGTTCATGCCGGATTACCATTATTGACTCTCCACTTGACTTTATTCTAAAAGTGTCCATTCGTATATAAGTCAAAGTCTAAGTGCAACGACTGGTTTCATAATAATCCACGGAATCGGTCGTTGCCATTGATTGGGCTTGCCCGTTGTACAGACATTATCTTGTATGGGGAGCCTAATACCCCAAGCGACCAATAGGTCGTTTGAGAGTGCCAAATCTCTCAGCAAGCTAATTGGTGATAAAAAGGCGTTATTTGAGCCTTTTATCTTTTCGCCAGCCATCGCAAAAACGAAATTTGTATACTTAATTGCTCACAGGGCTTGCCCATTATACAAATCTTATTGAGTTAGGGTAACTCAATACCCCAAGCAATAAATCGCTCGTGAGACTTTGCCAATCCTCTGCAAGCTAGATTTGGCATTATTGCGGTTTTGGAGTGTATTTCAGTAGTGCTTTTACGAACTCTTTTATGAACCCTACTGGTTCTTTTATGAACTCTTATGTGAACTCTTTTCTTGCTTTTAAGTGGTATACTGGAGTAACGTCGGTCACCATAAATGCAGATACTAAATGATGAAAACAGAACTATTGTCCGAACACTTGACAATTTAACGACATGAATCTGCCATATCCCAAAGGCGATTTTGCCAACCTCAAAATGACATTATAATTATTCAATATCTAATGCAGGAAGACTATTATCTTCAAATCTATCAAAGTCAGATTGAAAAAGACGGTCTTGAATGATCCTGTACTTTTCAAACTCTGATTCAGCAAACTCTTTGGCATATTCGGCAGAAACCTTTCCGCTATCCTGTAATATCGGGCTCTCAAATAAATTAATGAATTTGTCTATTCGCTTTGCCCAATCTTCCATTGTCATAGGTATATGACGCATAGCCATACTTTCTGCCATATCAAGGGACGCATTGACTATCCTACCCATTTCTTCTAATTCTTTTTCTCGCAAATAGTTCTTTGCTACAGACACATCTGTTTTGACAATTTTTCCATTCGGAGCGTTTTCCCAAGTGGTCAATCCCATGTGTTCCTTATTCGCATCAGCTCGTTCGACTATCAACTCCGCAGCAGTATGCCCATGCACAGCATAGTGCATTTTGTTCTGTACCTTTTTGAAGAAAAGACGAGTTGTCGGAGCATCTTTGTTATAGTCTATAGCCGTAGCATAAATATCGGTCAGTTTCTGATAAAAACGACGCTCACTCAGCCTTATCTCCCTTATTTCGGCAAGCAAATGTTCAAAATAATCTACACCTAAGAAAGCCCCGTTCTCCATTCGCTTATGATCAAGTACATATCCACGGATGGCAAACTGACGGAGTACAAACGTACACCACTGACGGAACTGTGTGGCACGAACAGAATTGACGCGATACCCGACACTGATAATGGCATCAAGATTATAGAACATTGTTTGATAATTTTTCCCGTCTGCGGCAGTTGCCGAGTTTTTCTCGGTAACTGAATCTTTGACAAGTTCTCCGGATGCGAATATGTTTTTTAAGTGCAGACTAATATTGTCAGTGGAGCAATCAAAAAGCTGCGCCATCGCCTTTTGTGTTGCCCAAATGGTCTCATCTTTATACATCACTTGAATCCCATCCTCTTTGCCTTCAAACATGAAGATAAGAAACTCAGCTGTACTATTTCGTATTTCTATATTCTTTGCCATAATTTAAATTATCACCTTCGCAATTATTCATTTCGATTTGCCATAACTTTCAATGGGTTCTGCCACCATGCTATATTCTTCTTCAGTTGTCTCATATGATTTGATTCTTCTATCCTCAAGATAAATATGGTAAAGCGTGTATTCTAAAGCCTCTAAAGTCTGTTGGCGGACTTTCGGTTTCAACTGACATTCCCAAATGGTAATACAATGCCACCCCATCGAAGTTAGCAGTTGCCGTTCCTCTATATCTCTACTCCGATTACGCTCAATTTTATTCTTCCAAAACTCAACATTTGTCTTTGGTAGAACGTAGTATTTGCATCCTTCGTGACCGTGCCAAAAGCAACCATTTACGAAAATAACAGTTCTGTATTTACGTAAAACCAAATCGGGATGTCCTGGAAGCCGTGGGTGATTCAGCCTATACCGAAAGCCACGGCCGAACAAGAACTTTCTCACCAATAATTCCGGTTTCGTGTTCTTGCCCTTTATCGCAGACATGCAACGATGACGCTGTTCCTTGGTCAATTTATCCATTTATTAACATATTACTGACAGTTATCTATTATTCTACAAATCTATCGATACATCCCTTTACTTTTTGTGGAAGATTCGAGAATTCTTGCGTTACTATTATTCCTCGTTCATCAATTGATTCAATATAGTCTTCTAACAATTCAATATCTTCAAAGGACATCCCGTACCTTAACATCCATATATGTTTCGTATTGTAAGTACCATATTTTGTCAAATTAGCCATTTTTTCGGCTTGTTCATCCGGACAACGTTCATTGTATTTGACGAATGCTACTTGAAAGATATTGCACAAAATAATGTCCCTAATTTATGCAACGTTTATTGATGATTTTCATTTCACTTTTTTATTATTTCATCGATTGGTAGCATATATATATAATCTTCCGGATTCGAATAGGATTCAGTATTATACTGATTTGCTAAAGCGTAACAAATTTGCACATCAGGATATTTCTGGGCAATAGCCGCTATAGAAAGAGTTGATAGTTTATTGTTCATTGGACTGATTACTATATTATAATCTTTCCTATTCTCGTCAACAATCTTACCAATTTCTTTGATATTTTGCTCCAGATTTTTACATGAGAATTGAAAATTTGAAGCTCGAGAATTTTTTTCAAGTAATTTTTCGAAATTCGAACGATTAATTTCGCTTAGAGATTCATTATGACTTTCTGTTGGCGAAGCCATACCTAAATATAACTTACTAGGCTCGAAAACCTCTATCAATGTTTGAGCACGTTCATATTCAAAACCGACTAATATAATTAGTAACAAATCCTTTATTGGTGACATATCGCCAGAATAGCCAACAACAGAACGTATTGTCCTTACCCCTTTACTAAGCCAAGGTAACGAAGTACCCTCTTCATAGGATGAGTATCTACTCGACGGACAATAACACAGATGTATATCAGTAAATTCAACTATTGAAGAGGATAAGATTTTTATTATTATCAACAATGTTTCTCTAGTAAATGTTGATACATCAACATATAGGTGTTCTTTTTTGCTTGTTGTTATTGCATCAAACAAATTATCATAATTATCCAACGGATTCTCAAGAGAGAGTTCTATGATAGAAGATCGTCCTATGAATAGTTCTTTTAAACTCTCAGCATTCTTCTCTGTTTCTGTATAGTTATTTGGAAAGTAGCAAATAACAGCCTCAATAGATTCATTCTTGGAAATCTCATTAGGTATTATTAAACATCTTTTCTCAAAACTTGAACTACAAATAAACAAAGAATCGTTAACTATCTCTTTATCTATACTGTTTATTAATATTTTTTTCATATCTTAAATAGGATTATTACCGTCAAACAATAGTAATTGAGTAGCCGAAGAACTGTCATCTTCGGTAAATTTAAACTGTGCTAAAAATCTCTTAGTATCAATCATTGCCATTCTCAATTTGGCGCTATCCATAAATTTGTAACCGGCAAAACTTGTAGCATCCAACTTGAAATGAGGTGCCAAAATTCTACTTAATATGATTAAGCGATTTCTTCCAGTACCTGTTTTATTTCCAATTGTACTTTTATGGAAATAACCCAGCTGTTCTCCCATGTCAATTATTTCATTCATTTCGTCATCTGGAGTATCTGTAATTGCTACAGAGAACACTCTTCTTTCTGAGGAGTTAGAAGTAAGCTGCAAATGAAATAATTGTCCCAAAGAGTCTATCATTCGATATAATTTTTCCAATTGTATTTGCCTAGTGTTATTATTGTCAATATCTTTTTTAAGTTTTTCAAACTCACCAACCAAATAGTTGTTGGAGTATTTTTTTATAACTTCATCTTGAATAGAAGGTTTGATGCTGGTAATATTATCTTCATTTGCTCCAAGTTCTGTAATTGCTAACGAATACATTTCTTGCGCAGGAGCTAAGAAATGTCGAATAATACCGGAAGACACAGCTACAAGTTGATCAAAACCAGCATAGCTATATGTAGAGCCTGCTTTATGATTCTGTTGCAACCGTGTTATATATTCAGGTCTTGCATAGCGTCTTGCTGCATCCCCACCTGCATATTTTTTCTCAGGATCTGCATAATCTATCAACATCTGATTATATATCTCTTGAATCTTTAGCTCTTGTTCTTTATCCTCTGGAAAGAAATCTTTTGTCTCAATATCAAGGTTCAAATATCTCTTTAGTCTTTTCTTAACAATTTCTTGAAGTCGTTCATTATACTTACTTTTACTACTTGAATAAACTGTAGAAATGTTTATCTCAGAATAATCATGAGGTGCGTCTATTCTTTTCTCGTTATTCGTCAAATGTGTTTTATAATCTAACTGGGTAGAGATCTTAAAACATATGTCTTTTGTTGTGCGATATGACACCCAAGTGTTCAACACCTTTGTTTGAGCCACATTTAGATAGCCAGCATCGTCAATCAAAATATACAAAGGTTTATCTTGAGGGAAAAATGGTAAAGATTTTAAAGACACAAGTAGTGGTTTCATAAAATCTATGAAATCAACAATTGGTCCATCATATGGAATAGAAGTATCTTTTGACAAAGCTATTTTATTGCAATAGATTCGACAGGAACGATTTATCCGTTCTACCTCTTTTGCCATTAACTCCATCATTGTTAGTCCATCCTTGTCTGTATCGTTTGGTAATTCAACAATGTTGTTAACACCGCAGTAAGAAAGAACATCCCGAAAATCAGTATTATAATATTGCCATATCTGCTCTTTATAATCATTTAATATATTCCCCAAATAACATCCAACCGACTTATACACATTAGACATTACGTATGTCGTTAACAAGTGCTCATTTAATATAATTTCGGCATGAGTCTCAAGGCGCGCCAAGTCAGGAATATTTATATTTGTTAGTTTTATAGGAACGTATACAGCAAAATAATCCAGCTCAGATATTTGGCAATGCTTGGCTAAACACTGACAATCTGGTTGTATGTAGCGGAACATCATACTTTTACCTGAACCTCTTGGACCATTAATAAATGTATGTCCTTTTTCTAATACTTGATAAAAGTCAGGAAAAACATCAACAAATAAATCGACAACATCCTGAGCGGAGTTCTGTTCTGGAGTCTTTATTTCAAATGGATTTTCTTTCATAATGAACTATTTACACATTGATGAACATAATCACCTGTTAATTTGTTGTTACTTCGTTCTAATTGTGCCCCACAATACTCAAAAACATTATTTATTGATAACGTTGGATATCCCTTTTCCTCTATACGATAAGATATTGTATCAAAGAAAGGTTCAAACCCTTCATCTATAAATTCTATAGAAATAATAATCGAATGGAATTGATACTCATAGCTAACAAAACGATTATAGTACAAACATTCCTGGAATGTCTTGAATGTTCTTGTATATATTTCATCCAACAAATAAATAGAAGACTCACCTTTCTTATATCTATTTTGAACTTGATTCTTAGTGAGAGAAAAGCCCATCTGAATACAATGACTGTCTTTATCTGGATTGAAGTTGTACAAACTTTCAGAGAAAGCATGATACAATTTGCTATCCTCAGGTATTAAGTCCTTTTTTAGCAAGTAAGAAGACGCACGACTGTTTTCATCCGCAAGTTCATCACCAAATCTTAACAAAGCTGCTAGTTCACGGATTCTCACATCATGCCCCGAGATAGAGGTCTTGTATGGCAAATTCCCAATCGGATCATTTTTGCCTGAATGCGCTTTAGCTATATCCCCAATAATTTTTCTCTCAATTGTATCAACGTTTAAATTTTCCAGAAGATATCTGCCAGATTTTTCATGACCGTCTCTGCCATTAAAGATATGTCCCGCATCATGAATTTGAATCGCGACCAATAGTATAAAGCATTCATATGGAGTAAGGTATGAACAATCTTTCAGTATGGAAGATACTTTAACCATAACCATTTTTACATGATTAGCACTGTGATCATTTAGATACACAGTATTATCCAGTCTTGTAGTAATCGCTTTAACTTCATTATGGATCTCTGAATTCATAAACTGTTTAAAAGTGCGATATATAGCAACATAGTCTTTTTCGGATGGAAAATCCTGACTGCTTTTTGTTTCAAAATATTCTTCTAAATTCATTTTACATTATTTACGGCATTACATATCCCTTATCTTCAACATTGCTGACAATCTTCAAGAGTCTCTTACATTGGGCAGACGAAGGAAGAACCATTTTAGCTATAAATCTAGTTGCAATAGACTTAATAAAATCAAGGTCTCCGTACGAGAGAACATTTTCTTTTAAAAGTTCGTTATAAACCCTCATCCAATAGTCAGCACCCAAATTAAATATCTCAACGCTTGCTTCAATGTTTGAATTGAATTTGTGCGCTCGTTTAGCAGCAGCTTCTGTTGTTTTAATCTCCTTTTGGGAAACAAGGGATTTAATAAATTCGTCAGAGAGTTCAAACGGAACTTTCTTATAGTCATCCCAAACTGCAAGCGTTCTGGATATCGTTCTAACAAGGCCTCCACCAGCTTGTTTTGTCAAAAACTTCTGTGTATCAAAAGCTAAACGAATCAACTCATTTGCAAGAGCCGGATACAGTGTCTGTTTATTCCAAATCGTAACCCAGTCAAGATCGGCATCCTTTGGCAAAATTGATATCAGTTTTGCAATTGTGTATGGCACAATCTGAGCTTTATCTCCTCCTTTAGGATACCATTCTGACTTATTGATCATTACGTCCAATTCATCAAACATAATGACGGAGCAGATTCCTTTCTTAAAGAACACCTCATTAATACTATCCTTTGATTTATCATAAAGTTCTTCAACATAATCCGCAAAACGATTGAAGTTGATGGCAGAGCTTTGACAAACCTGGTGAGGATTCATACGAATAGTATTCAAACATTTCGCCAGCTTTTCCTTCTTGACAACCTGATTTTTCGGACTTTTCTCGCAGAAGGTTTTTCGTTGCGCTTGTGTAAGTTTCATTTGTTCCTGTTCCCATTTTCCACGAGAACGCTCGTAGAACCAACGAGTCTGATATGGTTTACCTGCAACAGGAGGAGCAAGAACCTTTTGCGATAGTTTCTCCATCATTACATGGAATGGGTGATTAGAGAAAAAATCGGCATCCGAAACAGGATTTTGGCAATTAGCGCATTTTGAGATTGTTTTAGTAATATTGTTATAACGTTCAACCTCTTCCTCCGACATATCATTGTCCACATTCAGCACAGTCAGCTTCATCGGAACAAACAAATTGTCCATGCCTTTTTTGTCCTCTTTGCGAATAATTGCATTAGCTAACGAAGCGGTTGTCTGACCACCATTTATAATTTGTAAATCCTTAAAATGAGTAATTCGAGTGTTATCTGCAGAAAAACCTATTGAACGGGCAACAATAGCAATGCCGTTATTATAGGTAAAGAAATTCTCTGGACTATTAATGATAGTATTTCGGATACCCTTGTTTACCTTACCACGAACACTCAGGAAAGCCCGCACATTGCCTTGCAATAATTTACTCCCATATTTCAAATAGATATCTGCCAAGAACTTTCCTGGAACAATTCCAAGATATGCATCATAGTCGCTACTATCTCCTAAATCTGCTTTTAGATATTGAATCCCCTCGCAATCAAAATCTTTTGTATCAAACTCAACAATCTCACTTGCATCGGACATAAATGTTTGGAACAGCCGTTCCAGCGTCCAGATATTTAACTCTACCGGTCTCTCAAGAAAATCTTCTTGAGAGACACTCTTCACCTGCTTACTAAGAATCGAGTTAGAAATAATATAAAACTTGAAGCGAAGAATCTCTGTGTCCAACAGTCCTTTGCCAATTTTCTTTCGAAATTCTTTTGCTAAAATAATGGCAGGATCAGAATCGTCACAATAGTCACTCATCTTGCCGTTGACAACTTCGTCAAGGAAATTGCACATGTGAGTATACAAATCCATGATGCGGGTATTGGTCAACGTGTTTACGGCATCACGCTCATTGGTAAAATCACTTGCAATCAATATGAGTGCACTGTCAGCTTCGTCGTAAGCATAAGCATCAAAAGCCATGATACGACCACGCTTGCCTCTCATTTCAATAGACATCGGCATCGGATCATTAAATTCCCCGATAGATTCCAGTTCTTCTAATGTTTTTAGAATAAACTGAGTTTCCGGTTCTGTTCCTTCGTGATCGGCATCAAATCTAAGCTGATCAATAAATTGCGCTCTATATTCTTCAATCTCCATAGTGTAACGGATTTAAAGTTTATATTCTTCTAATTCAGAAAGAAAAATCTCGTACTGAATTCTGTTTATTGCATTCGGTATGTTTTTTCTGCATAAGCGAGGGAAATCGTTGCTTACATTGTACATTGAGAATCCCACATTCGTAAATACGAATTTGTCGTATTCTGGAGAGAAATCGAATGCGTACATACTCAGTTTAGACATGAAAGTCTCTCTATTTTGAGCTGTCCCCATTTTTGCCATTAGGTTTTGAACCAGTACATTCAATTTTATACCACTGAATGTTGGACTCATCTTTTCCAAACAATAAATAGCAAGATAGCCCTCGTCATCTCCATCCAGTTGCTCAAGTGATGAAATCTTTACAGAATCTTTGCCTGCACTTATTGCCTTTATCTCATACCAAACACTCTCTGTAGAATAATCCTTATGGGTCTTTTCTGGACCCATCCAGCTATCTAATGCCATATCCACACCATAGTGAGGAATCATATAATCCTGCATAAAAAGCAGTTCGCCTATCAACCCCATTACCTCATTGTCATTCATTCCACCATTATTTGGTCGGAACAATTTTTTCCATGAGAAATATCTTGAACAAAGTGTTTTATAAGCATCTTCATCGTCCTTAATAGCTTCCGTAGAATCGAGCAAATCCTGGCAAAACGTACTAAAATATTCCAGCAACTCTGAATTACAGAGTGAAAAGCGAAGAATATAATTCTCGCCACTCTTTCCCTGCTGTACTGTAATCACATCCGACTGAGCTATTCTAACTGGAACGTATGTACCTCTAAAATCAAAGGCATAGTTTCCTTTCTCATCCTTTCCTACAAAAAGACTGAGGTCGCGGTTTTCACCAACACGGATAAAAGCTCCGCTTTGGAATCCTTGCGAGAATGTTGTAGATAATTTATTCTTCATCCTCTTCTATTTCGTCTGGTTCATCAAGCATGTTAAGCTGATAATATGTTTTATTAACTTTATATTTCTTGGTTTTACCTGTTTCTTTTAATCCAGGGAAACCAATAGCAAAAGCTATCATTTTATTGCCATTAAGTTTCTCTATGAATTTTAAGGCATTCTTGTTGGCTTCAATATTTTCTGGCTCTACCGGTTCGATGAGCATAATTATCAATACAGGTTTTCTGTGTGGAAGATGCTCAAAATATGCTTTAATAGGAATATGCCGTCCTCCAAACTCAGAACCTTCTCTCGCCCAAACTTCTCTGCATCGTTTTTCTGCCAAATCTATCTCATCTTGACTTAAGCAGAACTTTCCTTCTCGTAAACCAAGAATCCTACGACGACTCGAAATTTGAATTACATGATCATGTTCCTCAATCTGACGTTTCGGACAACGTATCATTTCAAGTCCTGGTATGTCATAAAAGGTCTGCCCATCACCACCTTCGAAAACAATATCCCATTTATCTACTCCTTCTGTTTCTTTGTCGCAAATAAAATCAATTAAGTTTTGCCGGTTAAATTTCATGTTAACTAATGAACATTTTATATTAGACAGGAAGTCTACCACCAATTCTTTGGACACATCAGAAAAATATCTAGATTTATCAATATCTGAGCATACATCCTCATCTTTGTATTTGTCGACATTCGCGAAACCAAATTTATAATCATTTTCAAACAGGTGGGCAGTAAAACATTTTACTTGATTCCAATTCTCTTCATTATGTTCCGCCTTGACACTAAGGTAAGGGGTATCACAGATATTTCCATAGTAGGATTCCATCATCAACAATTCGTACGCAGTCCGCATCTTATTGTTGGCTGTTATCTGTAATTCGTCGCAATAGTCACGAACTTTAATGCCGAAATCTTTAGGAGTAAGATGTTGCTCAAACATTTTCTTAATATCTGCTTTCAATTCGGTGGTGGCTGTCGCTATTTCTCTATACCAAGTTGCACTTGCTTGACTTGTCCATATTTGGAACAAATCAGCATAACCAGGTCGATAACCAAACCAACGCCCCATCTGCATCAACACATCAAATGTTGCAGTGTTTCGATAGAAATAGCTTACAAGCAAGCCCTCTAATGTGAGACCTCGCGAAAGAGCAAGTCCTCCAATAGCAATTACTCTCAACGAAGGATTAGATTTGTAATCTAATTTGCTTGCGCTACTACCATTAACAACGATAATTTCCATCTTTGGAACATCAGCTTCAATATCGAACACAGCACCTAATAAATTCTTCTTTTTTATAACATCAATAAAACAGATATCAGTAATATTATCAAAATGTTTTTTCCAAAGTCGTTTCAGTTCTTTATACAGTGACAGATGAGCATTCTTTGAGGTATCTTCGTCAAAGTTGTATTTTAGTATTTGAATAAAGTTGTTCTGTATTTCTTCAATATGTTCCTTAATCACCTGTTGCACCCTTATGAAACGAGACATATTAACCAACATACTTCTTGGTTTAGAGGCATGTCCTCTTAAATCTCGAATAACATTTGCCAGATAATAACAATATACGGACTCCTTCAGCGAATTTGGCAAGACTCCATTCCATTCTTTTTTGTGACGAGAGTAGAATGTCCCAGAATTAAGTTCTTCTATATTTTCGTGTAAATCAGTCCTATATTCATCTGAAGTGTAGTCTGGTTCTTCAACATCAGTTATAAAACGTAAATTGCGATAGTACTCTTTATCCTCATAAAAAATTTTATCGGCACCAATATATGAGGAAGGGGTCGGTAACGTATATATGAAATGCTCTGGAAACAAATCTGCATTCTTCATACTGTCCACCGAATCCGGATCTATAAAAACATTTGCAAATGGAGTAGCAGTAAAACCAATATAATTCGCAGTCTGAAAAAGATTGCAAATCTTACGAATTATAGCGTTTGTCTTAGTTGGATCTGTATTATCTTTTTTTGTATTAACCGATGCATTGTCTGCCTCATCGTCAATAAGAAGCATTGGATGGTTTATACTATTTGTACGAACATCCATATTCTGGTTTTTCAACCAATCATGCAATTTTGTCAGAACTGATACATTTTTTTTAACGACAAAAAGGACCAGAGAATTATGCTCCGATAAAGTCGTTGAAATCAAATTACTTCCTTTAACAAAATCTTTTACACATGTAGTAAAAGAAGTAGCTCTACGTTGCTTGTTGTCTTTACCAACTCCTACCTTCCCCTCGCGAATATGTTTTTCAACCTTACGAATAGTGTACCCAACAACACTTTCATCAATACGTTCTTGTGTTTGCTGACGAAGACTTTCTGTTATACCAGCTAGAAGAATAACAACTTTATATCCTGCATCAGCAGCTTTACAAATCAGACCTGAATATGTAGCGGTTTTACCAGACTGTACATCACCAATTATTAAGCCCCTCTTCAAACGTTTACCTTCAAATTCTTCCTTTGGATTGTATAAACAATTCATTATGTCAGGCAATGTCTTTTCGTGCAAAAGATTAATACTTTTGTCGTCAATTGAAGTGTGTTCTTTTAAATAACGATAATATCTCTCCCAAAAATAGCTGTCATCTACTTTATCATTGAAATACCACTTCTTTTGTTCATAATCATCATAAATAATATCGCCCAATACATGAGTGATTTTCTCTCGGTATTCTATTTCTTCCAACAATTTATTTTTGTCTTCCTCATCACAATCAATACCAGAGAAGGCTATTGCGTCTTCAATCGCAGGCTTAATATTTTCCAAAGATGGAACAAAGCCCGACAGTTCCTTCATAAGTTCCAAACGTGCGGAAATTATGAGTAGAATCTTATTATATGCTTCGTTTGTTAATTTCATCCTTGTAGTTATCTAAAAGTTTTTCCTCAACAACTTTATATTTGCAGAATGGCTCTGATTTCATCAGATCAGAAACAATCTCTATTATAGATTTCTTGTTAAAAGATTTTGCCAAGTTTACCATATAAATCCCAAGTTGGAAAATCTCATCGACACGATTATCTGGTTCATCTTGACTGATTGCATCATTAGACTTGTCAATGTAAATCTGCTGAGTCGGAACGTTTTGCTCAATTTCTTTCAAAAGCATCTCAAGCAGAGTATAGTCTTCTTCTGACATTCTATCCCTCACCATCTGGAACACTTTGCTCTCACGATTGATTTGATAATAAAAAGTCTTTCCTCTGCCTTCCATTCTATCCCAAATATAGTCAATATCCTCAACATTTTCTTTTCGACCACGATGGGTTTGCTTCCTAACAGAAATATCCATCGCTTCAATAACTGTTTGGCGCAATTGACGCTGAATCTGCTTTGGAATAGAAGCTGTTTGTTTCTTTATATCAATACTCCATATGTCATCAAGTGAATTCGGAATATCTACTCTAACTCTAGCATTTTTTGTGAGTTCACCACGCGGTTTCATCCCAAACCAAGTTCCCCAAATTATCAAACGCTTATTTCGATAAACATAGAAACCTTGTTTGATTCTTAATGTCTCTACTCCTCCTATGAGTTTTCTGTATTCATCGTTTAAATCTGTTGCAAATGGCAAGATATATGGTTTAACCCAGATTTGCCGTTCTTGACCCTTACTGTCACGAATAGCAATGGAACGTGCTTTCTTCGTTGTTGTCTTAGAATGTGATTCAAGGAAAGGCTCCATTGGTTTTATTCTCCCTTTATTCAAGTACATCTTGATCTGCCCCTTACCTTTTGCTGAAAGAAAGTTATGAAAAATCAGAGCAATATTATTGGCTACAGATTCTTTAAGTTCAACAAGAGCATCATAAACCATTCCACCACTTGATTTCTCCAACACATCGAAATCCTGCCATAGTACAAGCGTGCCATGTGGCAATTCGAGGAGAGAGTGAATATAAGGAAGTGCTTTTATTTCATTTTGTGACAGCTCCTTCACCACCCACTCTTTTCTATTTTGAATATAATTATAATCCCAAGAATAGCTACTAATCTTTTCTTCCTGCAAACTGACAACCGTCAAAATTCTACATTGAGACAAAGAGGCAGATTTCATTCCTAAACCGAATCGTCCCAAATCATTTGCATTTCTTTCAAGTTCAGAGTCCCTACTTCCATACCTCATAGCTTCAAAAAGGACGCCTGCAGACATTCCTTCTCCATCATCTAAGATTCCCACAACAAGATCATCAATAGGTTCTGAAGGAAAGAATAGTTTGACTACGCTGCAATTTGCACTAATACCATTGTCAATAATATCAGCAATAGCAGCTTCGAAAGAATACCCCATTGAACGCATAGCCCCCATAAGAGTATCAGCTTGTGGAATGCTTTGTCTATAAGTACTCATAGTTATTCCTTATTGTATGATGAATCGTATTCCAGAATCTGCGCCATCACAGCTTTAGACAATAACGGAGGAACCGCATTACCTATCTGTTGCTGTATGCTCATATGAGGCCCTTGAAAGATAAACGTATCAGGAAAACTTTGTAAACGTGCCGCTTCCCTCACCGATAAACCTCTGTCTTGATATGGATGAATTAGCATACTCTTCCTATAGTTTGAAATGACAACAGAAGGGCAATTTGCTTTCAGACGTTTATATATTCCACTATGACAACGAGTCTTGTCTGAATAATTTCGCATCAAGGACTCCGGAATAGCTCTCCAATTCTCACCTTGACCGATATATTTGTAACGTTGCATCACAAGGTCGTTACTCTTTGACACAAAATTCTGCTTTGATTCTATTGAACCTTTTCTCATCTGTTGCGCATAAGGGCTAGATTCCTTTATTGACTTAGTGTAAGGCAATGAATCTATCATATCACCATTATGTAAAACAGGTAAATCTCCAATAGCTTCTTCTACACTCACTTTATAATCAAAAGGCTTTGGAAACTCAAAGTCAATTCCTTGGTTGTTTCCGACCATAAACATTCTCATCCGTCTTTGTGGAACACCATATTCATCAGCCCATAGAACCTTCCATTTGACCTTATAGCCTGGCTCTATCTCCTCAAAACAATGTTTTATCATTTCTATTGTTTCTCCATTGTTCATTTTAGTCATTCCCCAAACATTTTCAAGGACAAACCATCTAGGCTTTATTTCTGAGACCAAACGAACAAACTCTTTGAACAATAAATTATTAGGATTGTCCATATTGCGAGACATCGTATTTGACATAGAAAATCCCTGACAAGGAGGGCCTCCCATGATTATAAATACTTCCTCGTCTTTATTTAAGAAATCTGTAGCTTTGACATCCCGAATATCGCCACATATTACTTTTGCTCCTTTGTGATTAAGTTCAAAAGATTTGGCTGCGTGAGGATTAACCTCAATAGCATAGCGAACCTTAATTCCCGCCATTACCCCCCCCAGACTTAATCCGCCTGCTCCTGAAAATATGTCTATACCGATTTTTTTCATAAGCAGAGCATCATAAGTCATTATTATCTTTTGTTGTAGTTAGCAACTGTCGAATGTCAACATCCAACAAATT
The DNA here is from genome assembly GCF_040918965.1 of Bacteroides sp. RTP21281st1_H5_RTP21281_210402. Taxonomy (NCBI): domain Bacteria; kingdom Pseudomonadati; phylum Bacteroidota; class Bacteroidia; order Bacteroidales; family Bacteroidaceae; genus Bacteroides; species Bacteroides sp. RTP21281st1_H5_RTP21281_210402. The sequence goes on from NZ_JBCOWR010000001.1 coordinate 894,519, forward strand.
CGCTATTTCTTGCAATTGAATAATAGATGGTTGCGATTTATTAGAACACCATCTTGAAATTGTGTTCTCTGATTTGCCCATTTGAGTTGCCAACCATCTATTGGTTCGTTGCCTTTCAGCCAGTACCGCCTTAATCCTATTCATCATTATTTGTTGATTGTTCGACATCAGTATTCAAATTATACTCGTTATATTGCAAACAAAGATACATCTAATTTCCCATATAGCCAAGTAGATAAGCAACAAAAACATCGTTTAAAGGAATGACTACAGTTGGCATAAAGATATGCAAAAGAACACATGTATTGTTTTTATCCATTCCATCAATGAATTTCACCTTTCAAAAAATTATGCTACACAAACATTATGTTCGCGCAGCATAATACAAATCTTCAATCGCATTTCACTACTCAATTACATACAAATCAACATCATATCTCTTGGAAATTTAGCGCGTTTTTATTTGGTAATTTGGCACACTGAAACAGTTATTCTCACTTACATCGTTCATCCAACACTCCGGCAAACATATCCATCTCTCTCTTGGAAATTCCTAATCGTGTTGCCAATTCGCGCCATCCTTTTACAGCTTCAATCACCTCCGAAATAATCTTTTCTGCCGTTTTACGGTTTAGCATGTAGTCTTCGCAAGCATCCAGCAAAATACTCAACTCTGCTTTGTTAGAAGTTGATGAAACAAGCAAACTTTGATACTCATTTAACGTGGGGTTCATGTCATATGCAGGAGACAGTATCCATCCTTTTGCAGTCAAAAGGAAACCATGATTGCGGAAATGGTCGTCACTATTGCCTATGCATATATTGAAAGCCACACGACGGTATAGTTCCTGTAGGTTTCGCTCCACATCGGTACAGCTCTGAATAATAAAGTCAACTATATCCAGATAACCATGCCTGGTAGTTGCATTGTCACCATCACTCAGCCCCAATAAGGTCATGGCAGATGCTAAATGAATGCGTTTTCCTTCTTGGGTTCTATCGAAGCGTTGTGACAGCAATGTATGATATTTTTCTCCAGTTGCTAACACTTTTGTTTTTGCAGCGTTTATCCCTGTTTTTGTGGCAAGCAAATGACTGAAATGCTCCCAAAGTCCTACATCATAGTCATCCTTGCGAGACGGGAACTTGGCTACATAAAGAGTCTTATCTGCATCTACGACATTGGCTTTAGGTCTCGCACCGCCCAATGATGTTCCCGGTTGCACAAGTTGTGCAATCCATTTTCTATCGGGGAGCATATTGTTTTCTTCACATTTCTCTATCTCGGCACTGGCTGCAATCAGTTCCCGAATATCCGTCAAAGGTGGAATTTTCAATGATTCACTCACATTGATAAATTCGCCATCGAGGTCTTCCTTAAAACGGAATCCACCCATTCGAGAGAAATCATCGATACCAGTTAAGAAATCGAAAGATGACAATCTCCTTACGGGGCGTTGTTCTTCTGCCGCTACAATTTGCTCACGACGCAACAACAAAGTACGTCCCCAACGGTCGGGCAAGGCATCAGAGAAACAACCAAATATATCTTTACCTGGTTGCGTGTATTGCTGACCGGGATAATTATTCAAGTCGTCACTCAAAAACAGATCGCTGTGCTGCCTTAACCATTCATTATTGAACGTAAAACTATAGCTGTCCGCACCACGAAGAGACTCATAGCCCAATTCGCCTATGAGTTCCACTTCTTTGAGCCAATCGAAATCGGCATATACATACAACTTTTTCATAGATTATTCTTTCTTGGATGCACGTTCTCTTGTTTTCAAACTCAAATCTTGCAAAGCTTTTCCCATTTTATCTTCTTTGGCAAGCAATAGAATATCATCGTCAAGTTGCAATGCGTACAAAACACGTAGATAGATCCCTATTGCAACTGTAGGAATCCCTTTTTCTATTCGGGACACAGTAAGCGGTGAACAGGTGGCACGTTCAGCAACCTGAGCCACACTCAGATTCCGACGTAAGCGAGCCAACTTAATCTGCTCGCCCACAATCTGCATCTTCTGATCCAATTTTCGAGGAAGCTTGGTTCCCATTGTATTCTTTGCCATTACTACATCAATTTAAGGTGCAAAGCAACTATGTTAATGACCTTGCTATAATCAACCTATCATATAATATGCAAAGGTAATACTTTTTATTTATTTAATGATGTATTACACATAGAAAAATGCACGTCTTGGCATAATTAACCATATACATAATCTATTTTGAGCAAAAACTTCCAAAAACTAAATGCCATAATGCTGTTTGTAAGCACCATATACACCTACAAACAATATGTTATTCGTTACAAACGATGCAAATTGTTCATCATACACTCATCATATCAAAGAACTATTTTGCTCGCCAAAAGAAAAAGACTTGACTCTACCTCTCAACTTGACTTTAATGACCGTCATTATATACACGGGCAATAAAGTTAAGTCAAGCAGAGGGAAGAAAAGGCTTCAACCGATTTTTACTCTTTTGGTCAGCAAACATTATCCATGAGAATATCTTGCATTTAGTTGACACTATAGGCGAAAACATCACGGAATTTTGTACCTTTGTAGCCGGATAGAAGATAGGTGAACTTCATTGAGGATGCAAAATTTCCTCATGGTTCTGATTCATTAAGAAAAGAGTGTAAAACAGCCTCAAAAACAAGTCTCAGAGGTCTCAAAAACGACTTTTCTACCGATTAAATTGCAATAATCTATCATTCAAGCAGCTATGTATGCTGCATCGGTAAGTAGAATTCTTACATCAATCGTACTTTTACTTATCAATATATGACTACAAGTACAGTGCCTGAAATATGAAACTATAATAATATGTGGAAACAAGTAGAATTTGAATTGCAGTCACGCAAACGTGGATTTCATCTTATAACGGGAGAAGTACTGCGTAATTTGCCACCATTGCCCAAAGTCGGATTATTGCATTTATTTATCAAACATACTTCTGCCGGGTTAAGTATTAATGAAAATGCAGATCCTGATGTTCGGGTTGATATGGAAAGTATCTTCAACCACTTGATAAAAGAACGTGAACCATATTATCAACACACTTTAGAGGGAGATGACGACATGCCGGCTCATGCAAAAAGTTCCATTATAGGAACAACCGTCACAGTACCCATTACCAATGGAAAGCTGAATCTCGGAACTTGGCAAGGCATCTATCTCTGTGAATTCCGGGATTACGGTGGTAATCGGAGAATTGTAGCAACTATCAGTGGAGAATAACTATATGGTTATTATAACTTTGGTACACACTAATCTCAAGATTGTGGAGCACGAAGTTGCCAAAAGGCCACAGCGGCCGCAGCAGCTACATTGAGCGAATCGACGCCATGCGACATAGGGATACGGACTACATAGTCAGCCTCGGCAATCGTTTCACAGGGAAGTCCGTCCCCCTCGTTCCCCATCACGATAGCTAGTTTAGGTTCAACAGCCAGGATAGGATTATCAATAGAAATAGAGTTGTCCGTGAGTGCCATAGCAGCCGTGCGAAACCCTAAATTCCTCAGTTCAGAGAGAGAGCCATTCATCCAAGTCCATGGAACAAAGAAAACACTTCCCATAGATACTCTGACCGCACGCCGGTTCAACGGTTCACAAGAATTGCGTGTCAGTAATACGGCATCAATTCCAAGGGCTGCAGCCGAACGGAAAATTGCGCCGATATTGGTTGCATCAACAACACTGTCGATTACAACAATACGCCGGGCTTCTTGACACACTTCTTCCATGCTACGTGACACAGGACGACGCATGGCACAAAGCACACCACGTGTCAGAACATAGCCGGTTAGCTCGGCAAGTAATTCTCTGCTACCCGTATAGACAGGCAGTTCACCACAACGTTCAATAATATCAGCGGCATCACCGATAATATGTCTCTGTTCACACAAAATAGCCAAAGGTTCATAACCGGCATCCAAAGCTCTCCTGATAACCTTTGGACTTTCTACGATAAAAATACCCTTATCAGGTTCGATGCGATTACGCAACTGTATTTCAGTAAGAGTACTGAATACTTCAACTCCGGGATGAGATAAAGATGATATTTCGATAATAGGCATACTATTATTTATTACTTTCAATTAAACATACGGGCATTTCATTCACTGAACAGGTCATTTATAAATAGCTACCTTAATGACGCCGTCCAGTCTATTCTCAAAGATACGATAGGCTTCCTCTATTTTATGAAGTGGAAATCTATGTGTAATAAGAGGAGTAGTATCTATCTTGCCTTCTGCAATCAGATTTAGAATCTCCGCACAGTCACAACCATCCACTCCACCTGTCTTAAAAATCAGATTCTTGCCATACATATCAGGCAAAGGGAGAAGTTGTGGTTCGTCATAAAGGGCTACGATAGTCACAATAGCATTGGGACGGGCACATTCCCACGCCAAACGAAAAGTATCCTCACTACCAGCCACTTCTAACACAACATCAGCACCACCATGCTCACTGTTGTGAAGTACAAAATCCTGGCAGTTTTCAGGTTCTACCACCCATACATCAGGATAATGTTCACGAACAAACCGTATTCTTTCAGGAGACTTTTCACAGACAATAATACGTTGTGGTTTCTTCAGCATCACACACAATAAAGTGCAGATTCCGGTAGGCCCGGCGCCGATAATAAGAACAGTATCATCTTCGGAAATCTCCGAGATACGAGCAGCCCAAAAGCCTGTCGCAAGCACATCACCGACAAATAAAGCCTGTTCATCGCTAACCGTATCAGGAATGCGGTTCAACCCTTGGTCAGCATAAGGAACTCTGACATATTCCGCCTGACCGCCATCAATACGACAGCCCAAAGCCCAACCACCATTGGAATCAGTACAGTTATTCACATATCCTCGTTTACAGAAGAAGCATTCCCCACAGAAAGTTTCCACATTCACAGTCACTCTATCTCCCGGCTTCACTGAAGTTACATCACTCCCCACCTCTTCCACGATACCTACCATTTCGTGCCCAACAGTCGTTCCGGGCACTGCACGCGGCACGCTACCATGTTTGATATGAAGATCACTAGTACAGATACTGCCAAGTGTCACGCGTACGATCGCATCCCGTGAATCTTTTATTTCCGGTTTCGGCTTCTCGAGCAACTCAAATTTTCCGTGTTCAATATATGTGTATGCAAGCATAATCTTCTCCTTGTCTATTAATATATACCTTGCAAAGATAGTGATTTCATTGGCAAAACATAAATATTTTATCATGTTCGATAATCTCAAACAGAATCCCATTCTATTTTACAGTAATAAAAAGCACAATAAAGTAGTTTACTGTTTTTTTACTTCAGCTCTTTGATATTTTGAAAAATACTCTTACTTTTATGTCCTAAATAATCAATAAACAACAAAGACATCAGCACGCCTTATAACATCTGCACACAAGCCTATGATAGATACTTCCGAAAATCTGATTATAATAAAAGGACAAATCAAGACTGCCGAGATAGAGAGTTGCCAAAACTATGGTGGCAACTATAAGATACTATTCCGTAATTCTTCGAGTGCTTATACCTACAAAGAAGAAAATGTTCTTTGGTTAACCTCTCCCGAGAAGCCTGCTCCCAATGATTATCAAATAGTCAGTAAAGGAAGAACTTTATCAAATATTGAAGCTCTATACGTTTTTTACGCCGGAAAACACAGTTATTGGCACATTCGTTTTCAGAACGGCAAAGAGTATGATTATAAAGGAGAAGATTTGCAGATTACCCAATCATGTCTGGGAGAACCTTGTTCGAGAAGCGTATTCGAATATTTGAAGAAAGTTGCCGATGTGAACGGATTAAAAGCTGATGACGGAACGAAGTTATTGGCTAAACAATATGAAAAGGTTAACTTTATAGCGGATAACAGGGCTATTGCCGCATATTTGAATCCTCAAAAGTATAAATTGCAGGCTCAAAGCACATCGACTCTGATTTTCCCTTTCGGTTGTAATGCCAGCCAACAAAAGGCAGTCCAGACAGCTTTTGAGAACCAGATAAGCGTTGTACAAGGCCCGCCGGGAACCGGAAAGACACAGACTATCCTGAATATTATCGCCAATATTCTGGTACGCGGCAAAACTGTTCAGGTTGTATCTAACAATAACTCCGCCATTGTAAATATACTTGAGAAGTTATCCAAATACGATATGGGATTTATCGTCGCATTGCTCGGCAGCACAGCCAACAAAGAGAAATTCATAGAGACTCAGGAAGAAGAGAAACAATATCCGGAGAATTTCGAATCGTGGCATGATGTGGAAGCCGACCAGCCCCTGTTTCTCGATAAGATACATCGTCAGACGGAAGAACTCAAAAGCATATTTTCCAAACAGGAACGCCTTGCCATGGCAAGACAGGAAATACAAGCCCTGAAAATAGAATGGCAGCATTACCTGCAAGAATTCGGTACTAAAGAATCTACTATAAAACTACGTGGAAACTCCGGCTCTGCTACTCTTCTGAACTTATGGAACGAATGTCAGCAATTTACGGAAAAAGAGCAGACGTCAAATTTCCGGGGAATCGTAGCTTTTATACAACGGTTGAAATGGCTGTTCTTCAGATTCAAAAGCAAAACGGTTTGCAAAATCCCCGACAAGAATTTCTATAAGCGGGAGATGAGCTCGATTATCGCAGACTTCCAAACCTTATTCTACCGGACAAAACACGCTGAACTGAAAGTTGAGATAGATACATTAGAAAAGGAACTTGCCAACAAAGATGCATCCGAAATGGCTAAGCAAATGGCTGATGCATCGATGAAGTATCTGAAAAACAAGTTATTCCATACTTATGGTAATAATCATGACAAAACGGTCTTTACTTTAGAAGACTTGAAATATAATTGGCGGGAAGTACAGAAAGAGTATCCGATTATACTAAGCACTACATTTTCATCAGTAAGTAGCCTGCATCGGGATACCGTATATGATTATCTGATAATGGATGAAGCTTCACAGGTTTCGGTAGAAACAGGAGCTTTGGCATTGTCATGCGCTAAAAATGCAATCATTGTCGGAGACACCATGCAGCTCCCCAATGTAGTCACGGAAGAAGATAAGGAAAAGTTGGACTTTATCGCTAACGCATGTCTGATTAAGGCTGAATATGATTGTGCCCGTATGAGTTTCCTGCAATCTGTCTGCAAAGTGATTCCGAATGTACCACAGACTTTATTACGGGAGCATTATCGGTGTCACCCTAAAATCATCAACTTCTGCAATCAAAAATTTTATGGCGGAAACCTTGTTATCATGACACGTGATAAAGGAGAAAAGGACGTAATCCGTGCCATAAGAACCGCCAAAGGCAACCATTCCCGCAGCCATCTGAATCAACGGGAAATAGATGTTATCAAAGAAGAAGTGTTACCTGCCCTATCCTATGAAACAGATGAGATAGGTGTCATTGCCCCATATAACAAGCAGGTAAATGCCGTTAAATCCGCACTTGAAGAAAGTATTGATGTAGCAACAGTCCATAAGTTTCAGGGAAGGGAGAAGGATGCCATCATCATGACTACGGTCGATGACACTATCACCGCCTTTTCCGATGATCCGAATCTGCTGAATGTCGCTGTTTCCCGAGCCAAACAGCAGTTCTATCTGGTCGTATCAGGAAACGAACAGCCCAAAGATTGTAATATCAGCGACCTGATTGCCTACATCGAATACAATAACGGTACAGTCATCGCCAGTAAGATTCATTCCATATTCGATTATCTATACGAACAATATACGGATGCCCGAATCGCCTATTTAAAGAAACATAAGAAAATATCTGAATATGATTCCGAGAATCTGACCTTTGCCTTGATAGAAGACATTCTGCAAGAGAACATCAATATGAGTCATTTGAATATCATTTGCCATTTACCTCTTTATATGTTGATTCAAGACTATTCTCTGCTAAATGCTGAAGAGAGCAAATATGCTGCAAATATTAATACCCATATCGACTTTCTGATTTATAATCGTGTGAGCAAACAACCGGTATTGGCTATTGAGACGGACGGTTATATGTATCATAAATCTGGGACAAGGCAGGCGGAACGTGATGTTAAAAAGGATCATATATTGGAGTTGTACGGCATTCCGTTGGTGAGATTGTCTACTATTGGTAGTAATGAGAAGAAAGTTGTTGTAGATAAGTTATGTGAAGTATTACACCAATAATAGTTATAGACCATGTACTAGAAATCCATCCAATTGTTTCTTGATATTCTCAAAATCCTGATTCAGATCAAGTGTCCGGTAATATATGATATTCCCATCCCTAAATGTCGTCTGTCCATCAGGTGTTATATCTTCTTCTGTCTTGGCATACAGCAACATTCCATCCACGTTCCCAGTATGATCAACATCATAATTCATTACATAAGAATGGATTTGATACAGATTATTAGAATGAATAGTTCTCTTGTCAAATTGGCATTGCATTGATTTACTATAATATTTGGTATCAATAATCAATGTTCTCTCTTTAAATGTCAGCGTTATATCCGTCCGCATTATAGGAAGAATACTGGAAGTAGACTGCTCTTTATCAATATTCCAGTCTATTTGCGTAGCCTTTGCTTTTAATTCCGGATAATGCTTTCGGTAATATTCCAAAACAAACTTCTCGTAAAGCCTGCACATATGTTCATCGGAGAAATCCCTCATTTTATACGTACCCTTTTCCGTAGTCATTAACATCCCGTCGAGAATGAAATAACAAACATATAGAAGCATCTGATAAGTCTTGCAATTTCTATCAAAGCGCATAATAGTCCAGTTTATTGTCAGAATATCAATAACTTCTACATTGCTAAAGAAAAGCATAAGACGCATCAACGAAGCTTTCCTGTCCGATTTGACTTTCGGATGTTTCAGCAAGAATTGAACAGTCGTCTTTAATATCTGATTAAACTTGTTATTCTCTGATAATTCATCATACTCACAATCTATTTTCTGTTGTTTTCGCATCAAATTATTGATAGTACCATTTATATCAAGCTTACCCTTCAACGTAGATAATGAACCATGACAGGAAATATATTCTTTATGTAACCCCTGCTTAAGTTGATACGAAATACCACGAACTAGAATTTCAGCAAATAAATCATGAATCTCGTCAAATTCTTCACCTGCTATTTCTTCATAGTTGTTCTGCTTAAGCTCTTGAAAAGCATAAGTCAACATATAATAGATATTGCGAATGAATATACCTTTGTCTATTGTCATTTTATCAAGCTCAATAATTTGTCCGTTTCTTCTTTGAATTTCTTATCATTGTCAAACCAATATTCGCGTAACATAGGGGCAATATCATATTCAATCACATTTCCAAGCCACATATTATCAATAGATTCCTGATTACAGAAATAACTATGACCGATACAAAAGCCTTTTCCGAGTGAATCATCTTTAGCAATCTCAACATTCAGAGCTTTGATGGCATCAATCACCCTATTAAAGGCGTCACAATCAAGATTCTCCTGATACTTTTTGAAACCATCAGAATCAAATCCCGGCACCATATCAAAGAAACTGAACCGACGACGCAAAGCGTAGTCAATCATAGCCAGGCTACGGTCTGCCGTATTCATCATACCTATGATATAAAGATTCTCCGGTACAGAAAAATACTCATCATTGTATGCAAGACGGATTTGATGTTTTTCGCCCCGATAATCGTTTTCAATAAGCATCAGTAACTCACCAAAAATCTTACTCATATTTCCTCTATTAATTTCATCAATAATAAAGAAATACTTCTTATCCGGATCACTTTGGGCTTTCCGGCAGAAATTATAGAATACCCCTCGTCTAAGCTCAAAACCACCATCTTCTTTTGGCTTATACCCCATCACAAAATCCTCGTAGGAATAATTCTGATGAAATTGAATGAACTCTATTTTAGTTCTATCTTCTTCTCCTATAATAGAATAAGCTAAACGTTTTGCCGAATACGTTTTACCAACACCCGGAGCGCCTTGTAATATGACATTTTTCTTTGCCAACAACAGGTTTCTCAATTTGTTATACTCTTCTGATTTTATAAATACATTATCCAAAAAATTTGTTTCGGAATATTGAGGATTATGCATAGGATTTCCGCCACGTATTAATTTCATCAAGATGTTATACTCGTCTTTTGTCAGTTTGAAAAACGAGCCGTTCTTATTCTTCAGGAATTCCATACCACTTAATTCCGGTATATCCTTTATAACTGAATAATCAACAGGATTCAATAAACTTTCAGTCTTTTTGAAATATATTTTTTGTCCATCGGCAGATTTGGCTATTTCGGCAATAGCTACCACCTGTTTAACAGGAGTAGCTTCATAGCCAATAACAACATCTCCTTCTTTTGCATCAATAAAATTTTGGAATACCCTTCGTTGGTTTCCACTATCATTATAAAGCGTATAGTCTTGTATTTCCCCAACCGGAGCTTTCGAAAAGCTCCATATCTTAGGACTAGCCACAAGCCACCAATATTGTTTTTGAGATTTATTTTCAAATAGCTTCTCCAAAGATTTCACATAATCCGGCTGTTTGGTTATATCGGTCAAAGTTTTTTGGACATTCTTACCTACTGTCTCCCATTCTCCGACATTCGTCCATTGCATTTTACGAATATGCTTAAAATCAGGAAAAGAATCATCAAAAGCATAGTCACTTTCCACAATACCCCGCCCTATTATTTGATTCTGACCTTTCTTGACTATAACAATATCGCCCACTTGCATCTCATGAGCAAACTCCCATAATGCCAAACTATCATTTTTAAATGAAGCCTCCGGTTTTCCATATATCTCCTGCAACTTAGTTGCCATTTCTTTCTTAGAAGAGTATTCCAAAAGGTTACCCATATCATCCCAACCAATACACATTATATTTTGAGATAGACATACATCCCACTTGGATGCATTTTCTCCCGGAGCGTATAACCAAATCTTATGTTCCATATTTGAACTATCTAATTCATTTACAATATTTAGTAACTCCTCATAAAATTCGAAAAGGTCTTTTTCGCCTTTCTGTTCTATCAGGAACCTTTGCAAATCAGAAATTTTAGTTTTATTTGTGACAGACATACCAAAATAACTAGCCAACTTAACCAACATATCACGCTTATATACTGGTATTAGAGTCTCATCTGAATATAAAAATGCTATTTTCCATTTGTAAGCGTCACCTAACTCATCTATTTTTTCTATTGCTTCCAATTCACCTTTGCTTGCATGTTCCACTATTTTAATTATTGTACTTCTGACAACAGAAAATGCTTCATCAGCAGTCTGCTTATCATATTTGTTATACCAAGCATACTTATCATTGCTAACAATGCGAGAATCATTCTTATTGGGTTTGTTTCTATATTCATAAATACCAAACTTATAAGAAGAGCCACCCCAAATAGAACCTAAATCATATGTTTTAGATTCAACCCAATAACAAAACGAATTCTGTCTTTCGAGATTTGTATATTGTGTAAGTGTCATTTTTACAAGATGCTCTTTCGGAAAAGCAGCTTGAAAATCTTGATATATCTGTCTTCTGTCAATCATACTCAAATAGTATTAAAACTTTTCTTCATTAATTCACCTTCCAATGCCTTATTTTATCATGTTCAATTCTTTCAACAATGTAATCAAAAGCACCCTACAACAGAACAAACACCTTTATAAAAACAAAATCACCTACCCGCGAATTACTTTTTAAGTCACAAAGATACAGAATAGTTATTTTAATATAGTAAACACCTGTGTTTTTTATTGAAATATACCTACTATCTACATTACACAGAATAATATTGTCGCTATGAATAATACTCATGCAATAAACCACTTTTGTTTATTACTTTAAAACCACATACGCCACATTATGAGAATGTACCGTTTGAGGTGCCGAGTTCATGGGTATGGACAACACTAGGAGAAATAAGTAATTATGGTGATTGCAATAATGTTTCTGTCATAGATATTGCCGCTGACGAATGGATACTAGAACTTGAAGATTTAGAAAAAGATACAGCTTCCATTATTCAAATGCTATCGAAAAAAGAAAGAAACATCAAAGGTGTACGTTACAAATTCGACAAAGGAGATGTATTATATTCCAAATTGCGCACATATTTAAATAAGGTGTTGGTTGCTCCTAAAACTGGGTATTGTACAACGGAAATTATTCCTTTCAATTCATATTGTGGTATTTCCAATTTTTATTTGTGCCATGTGTTGCGGTCTGCATATTTCCTTGATTATACGCAACAATGTGGTTACGGTGTTAAAATGCCAAGATTAAGCACAAATGATGCGTGCAAAGGAATGATACCATTACCACCCATTGCCGAGCAACAACGTATTGTGGTAGAAATAGAGAAATGGTTTGCGTTGATTGACCAAATAGAACAAGGCAAAGCTGATTTACAAACAACCATCAAGCAAACCAAAAGCAAAATACTCATCCTTGCCATTCACGGAAAACTTGTACCGCAAGACCCAAATGAAGAGCCAGCAATTGAGCTGTTGAAGCGTATAAATCCCGACTTCATACCTTGTGATAACGGGCATAGTGGGAAGTTACCTTATAAAATACCTAAGACATGGGTATGGTGTAGTCATAATTCTATCTTAGACATATCTGGAGGATCACAACCTGCGAAGAGTTATTTTGAAACTATACCTAAACCAAATTACATTAGACTTTATCAGATTAGAGATTATGGAGAGTCTCCTGTACCTGTTTATATCCCAATTAATCTTGCTTCAAAACAGACCGAAAAAGGAGATATATTATTAGCACGTTATGGTGGTTCTTTAGGAAAAGTGTTTCATGCTAAACAAGGGGCTTATAATGTGGCAATGGCAAAGGTTATCTTTAAATTTGAAAATCTCATATACAAGGAGTATGCATACTATTATTATTTATCTGACCTATATCAAGGAAAACTAAAAGAAATTTCAAGGACGGCTCAAACAGGATTTAATATTACAGACTTTAATGATATGTATTTTCCACTCCCCCCTATCAACGAGCAACAACGCATCGTTCAAAAGATAGAAGAACTTTTTTCATTCCTTGATGATATTCAAAAATCCTTAGAAGTGTAACTAATTACACTTCTAAGGATAGATAAAACTTACCAGTTTACTACTTTGTCCACAATTTTTTGCTGTTCACTAGCTGTTCGACGGAGATAAATACGAGTAGTTTCAATACTTTCATGTCCCATAAGGTCAGCAAGTAGAGCAAGGTCATTGAATCGGTCAAGGAAGTTCTTGGCAAAACGATGACGGAATGAATGAGGATAAACCACTTCCTTATTCATTCCGTATTTTCCCGCAAAATGTTTCAGTTGTTGGGCTATGCCACGTGTTGTAATACGTTCCCCAAATCGGTTCAGGAATATATAGCCGGAAATAAGACTTTTTTCTTTGAGCCATTTTGTGGCTTCTGTACGCAAATTTTTCGGAATATATAAACGACGTATTTTTCCACCTTTACTGTAAAGATCAAGATGACCAATTTGTACATGCTCTGCTTTGATGTGAAGTAATTCGCTGACACGTGCGCCTGTGGCAGCCATAAACCATACGATAAAATACCATTCATTATAACCATCAGCCTTTAAGCGTGTTTTTAGAAATTTGTAGTCTGCATCGCTGATGACATTTTCCAAAAAGTTCTTCTGCTGCACTTTAACGAACTTTACCTTCAGTTTCTCCTGTTTTGTAAATTCCAAATACTTGTTGATACCTTGCAATCGTAGGTTTACCGTTTGCGGTTTAAAGTTCTCCACCAGATACCCTTTATATGTTAAAAGGTTCTTTTTGTTTACTTCTCCATAATGATTGAGGAAATACTGTACTGTCCACACATACGATGTAACAGTGTTTTTTGCCAAATTAGTTTTGGCGAGATAGCTTTTGAATTTTGTTACCATATTATATTGATTTATAATGAATACGGTAACAATATAATAGAATATATCGGGCATTATACGAACTTACCTGATTGTTGGACTGTAGCTCCTATGCACATACTATGTTCGTTGATTGATGGTGATAAGCAAAAAGGAATAGAACGAATAAATCTTGATGTCAAATATTTGCGTGGTGAGCGTGATGCCAAAACTTTGACTTCTGGAAAATATATTACTGCAAATTCACTTTTGATTTTAGTAGATGGCGAGAACTCTGGTGAGGTATTTAGGACTCCGATTGACGGCTATCAAGGAAGTACTTTCAAACAGTTGCTTATCAACGAAAATATGAACGAAGAATATGTACTACAAGTTATCAACTTGCATAGGAAAGTCTTGCGAGAAAGTAAGGTTGGTTCTGCCATTCCTCACTTGAACAAGAAATTATTCAAAGCGATAGAAGTTCCTATTCCACCTTACAAGGAACAACAAAGGATTATAAAGGCTATAAATAAAGCGTTTATGTCTTTGGATACAGTAATGGAGAGTTTATAGGCTCTCCATTATTGCATCTAAAGTGGTAAAAATCGTTTCTATTCGGTCTATTATTCGTTTCTGCTCATAGAGTGGAGGTAAGCATATAGGCATCAATAAAAATTTATCAAGAATTAAGTTGTGCAAACCCGTAGTTTGTGTTTGCATCAATCTCATAGCCCCAGTCTGATATTTTGCTAGAATATAGTAATACAAGTATTTACTTAATACGGTATCATTATACCTTATTCTTAACACCATTGTAAAATTGCTGAATGAAAAGACACCGCTTTCTCCTTCATATAGTATTGTTCTTCCCACAGGATTATTATCACTGCCGCCTGATTTCTCTACAATTAAATCGCCATTGATTAAATGGCGTTTAGCAAAAGTTCGTTGTTCTACGTCAATAAACTCAATATTTGTATAGTCCAACTTAAAGTCTTTTGTAAAATTTGCATTGCGTATAACCCCCACATTAACAAATGGTTCTTTCTTTCCTTTCCACAAGCCATTGATGTTCTCACATAAATCTTTGAGTGTAGCTATAGTCCATCTATCAGGCAACTGCGTATAATGCCCGTTATCACAAGGTGTAAAGTCGGGATTTATGCGCTTCAGCAGTTCAATGGCTGGCTCATCATTCGGGTCTTGTGGTACAAGTTTGTCATGAATAGCAAGGCCAAGGATTTTGCTCTTGGCTTGTTTGATTGTAGTTCGTAAATCGTATTTATCATTTTCAATGATGTTAATCAAAGAGAACCACCTTTCTATTTCAGCTACGATACGATGTTGTTCGGCAAAAGGTGGTAAAGGGAAAGTCATTTGTTCTAAACTGTATTTTGGTAATCCTTCACGACCACTCCCCGTAATCTTCATTGATTTAGAAAAGTATGACGATAAGATTAATGCATGAAAATATTCAGGCTCTATTAGAATCGGACGCATTATACAAACATGCTGACTAACATTGCCACGATTAAAATCAGCAGGAACTACGGCACATCTTCCTAATGATCCACCTGTAATATTCAATAATAAGTCGTTAGCAAGCACTTCAGTGCCCTTCATTTTCTGATGCGTTTCATCGGAAATGTACTTTATATCATCATAAACGAGTCTATCATTATATACATTTTGTGAACGGAAGAAAGGTATTCCCTCAACAGCATAATTGCTTCCTCTTGGTGTACTACCTGAACCAATCTTTGAACAGATTTCTTCAATTGTCGCCCAGACCCAATTATCCGGCACCTCAAACGGTACATTCTCATAATGTGGCGTATCAGAAGAAACTGTTTTCTTACTTTTCTTAATCTTTCCCTCCTTTATCAAACGTTCTTTCTCTTCCTTAATACGTTCAAGTAAAACAGATGCAGGTTCATCATTTGGATCTTGTGGGACAAGTTTTCCTCTAATAGCGAGGTCTAATATTTTCTGTCGTAGTTTCTTTGTGTCCATTAGCCCTCGATATTTGCCATTAATTTTTGAAGTTCAGCCACCGCTTTACTTATGTTGTCACTTTTCTCTTTAATAATATCCATCAATTCTGATAATGAATAGTCTACTTCATCTCCACCCTGTTTTATCCAAGATACATCAAGGCTAGTCTTGTCACGAGTTATTATTTCATCACAAGTATATTTACGCCAACGCCCATTCGGATTATTCTCAGCATTATATGTTTCTACACGAGCATTTATATCCTCCGCATGATAACACGAAACAAAATCATCAAGATGATGCCGTTGCATTGGATTAGTAGCCAATGTATGCTTTATATCTGTACGATAATCATAAAACCAAATATCCTTCGTACTACTACCTTTTGTAAAGAATAAGACATTAGCTTTTACACCTTGAGCATAAAATATACCTGTCGGTAAACGCAAGATAGTATGCAAATTAAATTCTGAAAGTAGTTTCTTACGAATCACTTCTCCAGCACCCCCCTCAAATAGTACGTTATCAGGCAAAACGACCGCTGCACGTCCGCCTGTTTTAAGCGAAAGCATTATATGTTGTAAGAAATTCAATTGGTTATTTTTCGTTTCAACATAAAAATCACTTCGATTAATGTCGACAGAACCGGAAGGACGGGTTCCGAAAGGCGGATTAGCAAGAATGACATTCACTAGTATATCAGGTTCTTTTTCTAAAGAGTCCTGACATATAATAGGACTTCGGTCAGTACCAACACCATGAAGATACAAGTTCATCGAAGCTAATGTAACAACCAAAGGGGTATTATCCGAACCATGCAGAGCTTTATTCCGCAAAAAATCCCGTTTGCCTTTGTCTTGTGATTGTTTTTTCATGTAGTCATAAGCTGCCAAAAGAAAGCCACCAGTTCCACAAGCCGGGTCACAAACCGTTTCCCCAATTTGAGGACGAGTTACATCAACCATTGCCGATATAAGAGAACGAGGAGTAAAATACTGACCTGCACCACTCTTTTTATCTTGTCCATTCTTCTCTAAAATACTTTCATAAATAGCCCCCTTAACATCACCATCCATTATAAGCCATTGCTCCTCATTAATCATTGTTATGACCTTCTTCAAATATACAGGCTTATCTATTTTATTTTGAGCTTTCGTATAGATAGTACCAATCAGATTATCCTGCTCACTCAGTATTTTCAATGTATTTTCATACTGACCTATCAAGTCAAGACCATCTAATACTATCAGATTTTCCCAACGATATCCTTCAGGTATGGCTGATTCTTCGTCAAGCAATTTAACGTTTTCATCATCCATTTTCAGAAATAACAAATAAGTCAATTGGGTTATATAATCGGTAAATCCAATACCTTGACCCGCTAACGTAGTGGCAAGTGTCCAGACCTTTTTAGTCAGACCTTGCTCATTCGAATTTGATTTCGCCATTTTAATTATGCTACTTTTCTATTATAAATTAAAAACTGAGATAATGAAACAATAGCCTCATTCACCGCTGCTATAGTACCAAACTTACGTATCATCTGAAGCGCTATCGTTTTATCATCTTCCTTTATTTCTTTTATCGTACAAGAACCATTCGCTACAATATAGTTCACAATCTGACGGATAGTATTCTTTTGAGCATCAGTCATTGTACGCTGTATCTGCCCACACCACAATTCAAAACGTTGAGCAGCCATTGATGACAGGCTACGAAGTTCTGTCACCTGATGATAAGCATATCTGACTAACTGAATAATATTAGTTAATGCTTCTTTTTCTTCTTTCGTCCCAAAATGTACTACCCTGGAAGGGTTAACAATAGAGTATGTATTCCATAATTGAGAAGGATTAAACTTGTAATTCTCCATTTTCATCCGGTTCTCCAAATCCTTAAGCATTGCATAAGTGATAGGTTCTCCGTTATTATTATAAATAATGCGTAAAGCCTCTATCTCATCCCTATGTTCATTTACATATTGTTCAAACGCCTGAGTCGTGTCGTGAGCTTCCTCTATGGAAAATCCTTTCTCAATCAATGTATCTTCACCAGGCATTAAAATTGTGACAAATCCAGCATTCAGAATACACAGATATTCACGGGCATCAGGATGAATAGCGAGAGGACGTACCAAGCCTTTCCGTTCGTTATTCGGTTCGTTTATATTCACATATTCCGGCAACAGATTATTATCCAAAGCTTCATATATACGAGATGCCATATCCCGCATATCTGTACCAGCCAATCTTACAAACTCATTCCTCTGTTCTTCATTTGCCTTATTATGTATTCTTGACAGACGGCTAGCCAACAATCGCAGATGTTCATCCGGCAGTTCACCATGAGAGATACGCTCTAAAAGTTGCCTTAAAGACAACAATGTTTCAGTATTGCTTCCCGCTCCAGAAGTTGTTACATAATGCTCATGTTCTGTTACTCCCACTGCATCGACTAAGAAAAACAAATCTTTACTATGAGCATTTGGAGTAACATTACGAAGTTGCTCATCACCAATTGTACGTACTCCCCTACCTTTCATCTGAGTATAAAGAGAGTCAGACTCTACATCACGCATAAACATCACCACTTCCAAAGGCTTCACATCTGTTCCAGTAGCAACCAAAGTCACAGTTACAGCAATACGGAAGTCCTTATCATTACGAAAATGACGTATCAATTCATTACTATCTCCAGCCGAATAAGTGATTTTCTGCACAAACGTATCATCTTCACGTCCAAAGACTTCCTTCGCTATTTTAACAATATTACTTGCATGAGCATCATTCAAAGCAAATATTAATGTCTTAGGTAAATAGTCAAAATTAGGTTCCCTTTGGGGATCATTAAACATTTCTGTATAAACCGAATCTCTATATGTCTCTAAAATCAACTTTATTTGAGCAGGATTAATAATACTTCTATTCAGTTCCTGTCTTGTATAAGTAGTCGTTTCCTGTGTTTCGATATTTTCAGTTTTACCTGTATAGCGGGTTATTTTACGTACTTTATCCCCCTCGCGAATTGCACCGCCATCTTCGGTTACTTGTGTTTTAATACGAAACACCCTATAATCAACATTGACACCATCAACTATTGACTTTTCAAGAGTGTAGTTCACTATTAAGTTGTTATTAAAGAAAGCCAATGTTTCAACAGCAGGAGTAGCTGTTAACCCAATCATTTTTGCAGAACTAAAATATTCAAGCACACTTCGCCAACTACCATAAATAGAGCGATGACACTCATCAATAATTATCAAGTCAAAGTAATCCGGGGGCAAGTTAGGATGAACCGGCAAATTCATATTTCTAGTACCGTCGACAACATAATCCGCTTCATTATCATCATCTATAAAATCGTCTCCGGACAATAAAGAAAATAAACGCTGTATAGTAGAGATAACAACATTGGCATCATTTGGGATTTTCGCGGTTTTCAATCTTTCTACCCCAAATATGGTATTAAACGGATCACCATTTTCTGTCAAACGGAATGTTCCAAATTCTCCTTCTGCCTGTTTTCCAAGATTATTACGGTCAACAAGAAACAAAACCCTCTTCATTGAAGTGAAAGCCAACAAACGATAGGCAGCCAAACATGCGGTATAAGTCTTTCCCGCTCCCGTAGCCAAAACCATCAATGCACGATCATGCCCGCTACGAAAACTATTTTCTAATTTTGTTATTGCTTCATACTGGCAATCCCTTAATCCTTTCCTTTTTAAAGTTGGAAGTCCTGCAAAATCATCTTTAAGTCCTAATAGTTTTACTATTTCTTTAGGAGAATGAATTTTATTCAAAGAAATATATTCAGAATCAACTTCACGGGTATCTCTGAATAACAGTTCCCTTCCATTTGACAAATAAACTAAAGGTAAAGGATTCATCCAAGCCTGACACCAATGAGGTACACCTCTAGTATATTTTTCAGCCTGGTCTGCCACAATTTCAGAATAAATTGACACAGATTCTTTCTTTGCTTCCAATACGCCAACAGCTTTACCATTTAAAAAAAGTAAATAGTCAGCTTCACGATTACCTTTCAGCAAGCCTTCTTCGACTGCTATAGCAGATACTTCAGGAGAATAATGATTTCTATCAACTACTTCCCACCCCGCATCATTAAGCATACGGTCAATTATTATTCGAGCCTTTTCTTCCGGTTTCATGTGTGTGTCTTTTTTGTAACTTCCGATAAGGCTATATTATCGGAAGCTACAAAAATAGGTAAAAATATAGAATATGAGAAAGAAATGGAGATTTTTTGATACATCACAACACAATTTCTCTATAAAAGATTCTTTGCATATCAGTAATATTTGTCCAAACGTTTCCCATTCCCAAAATAAAGCCCTACTTTTGTGAAGAATATTTTCCCGTAAATTAACGTATTAACAATAATATCTCACAAATAAAATAAACCCTACAAGATGAAAGAAGAATCCGACAGCCCGTCTGTCCCCTACAATTTCTCCCGGTGTTTCAACGACCAATGTCCGCAAGCCTCGAAATGCTTACGCCACGTAGTTACGCAAGATAAAATAGCCGATTACCTCTATATCTCCATCGTTAATCCTGCACGTTATCCTGCGGATGGAAACCAATGCGAATGCTTCAAGACTGCTGTCAAAGTTCATATGGCGTGGGGACTTAAACGGTTGCTTGACAGAATCCCTTATGAAGATGCGGTCAGTATCAGAATACAATTGGTGGGGCACTATGGGAAAACAGGATATTACAGGTTTTATCGCGGAGAACGGGGGCTTATGCCTAAAGACCAAGCCTACATAAAACAGCTATTCCGTAACAAAGGGATAAAAGAAGAACCAACTTACCAACGCTACACAGAAGAATATATTTGGTGAGTTGCTGTCATCTGTCACAGTTTAGGGGTTAATAGTTTAGTAATGAACCGATAAGACTGTGACAGCAAGAGGTGACGGCAGGGTATTAATCTTACAACATGATAGAGTGTACCGCTACGCGTATGTTTGGAAGGGATTTCTTGCTTTTTCAGTATTCTTCCGAAGGAATTAACCCTTTTGACAGACATCGGGATTGAACTGCCTTTTTGTATATCTTCCATAATCTCGGCAGGAGACAGCCACTCCCCTTCCTCAGCCTGTGCAGCACGGAAATAACGGAAGAAAAGTTGTTCTTCCGGCGGAACTAGTTCAAATTCACGGTTGTTTTCCACCATAATCTTTTCTTCCTCCTGGTCGAACCAATAACGTTCGCCATGCTCCAATTCGTACATGGCTTGTGCGTAAAGCTGCTCATAGTCTATCGGACGGTTGGTATCAATTACTCCGGTCACTTCGATGCAAATAAAACGACGGCTGCCGGAAGGGTCGGTCAACAGGTCTTTCTGATTACTTGTGGCTATGAATGAGGCATAACGGCGCATTTCGAGCACGGCACTGCCATGAGGTTTCTTCACATTCAACACAGGTTTTTGCAGAATATGTTTCAGGAAACCTTGTTGCGTCGAACTCACCTGATCAAATTCATCAATATTGATGAGCGCAAAACGATTGAGGTAAAGTTCGGCATCTTTCTTTCGGGAGAAATCAATGCTGTCGGTATAGTAGGAACGTTCGGAAGGGGGCATTATACTCCGGCAAAAGGTGGATTTGCGTGTCCCTTGCGGCCCGACAAGTAAGGGCGAAACACTGTTTGCATACTTTTTATTGCTTCCTTTCCAATGGGAAACCATATTGAGGAACCAACGGTGGAACAAATCCATCCAATACGGATTCTTACAGGGAACGGTGGCTGCCAATGCACGGATACGATCTTTGCCGTCCCATACCGGAAGCCGGTAGAGAAAATCTTCCAAGGGGTTGAATACAGGTACACGATTGGAATAGATATAACGGCTTATATCCCTGTCCCACAACGGAATACCTTCCATTTGCGCATCCAGGGCAATGCTGTTCAGTGCACGTTTGTCGAGAGGATTGAAGCGGAAACGGAAAGAAAGCCTTTCACGATATTCCACCTCGCCGATTTGGGTGTTATGGCGGAATTCATAGCGGCGTTTCATGAATTCTTCGGTTTGCAAAGCGAGTTGTTGCTCTTTACTCAGGCTGATATTCTTGCCGAAACCTTTGCACTCGGTATATATATTGCCAATCATTTGCCGGATAAGCGCTTCCTGTTTATACATATAGAAGTGGAAAACAGTACGTTTCACGACTTCTTCTTGCAGAAGTCCCGAAGCAAAACAGTTTTTAGCCAGTTGGACGACTAAAGGATGCCATGTATCTTCGCGCAATTCAAGTCCCGCTTCCCTGAGATCGGCGTATGCTTTCCGCAAAGCGGCTTCGAAAAGCATCAGGAAGGCATTTTCCGCATCATATCCCGGTACGGCACGGGTCAATGGAGATTTCTCTGCTTGAACCGCTTCCCGGAAAGTGGTTTCTTCGGGCATTGATGACGGTTGGGAGAGATAAAACTGGACTGAATCCGGACGGTAGATGATGTCTGGGTCGTGGGATAAACGCGAATATTGTTCCAGAGTCGGTTCTTTGGGAAGTATATCGAACGGGATTTGGGGCTGATAACATTTCACAGCTAGTCGATAGGCGTGGGCGTGGAATAGTTCCGCTTCTTCCCGTGTTTTGGGAAGGGAGTTGTCCGGCCGGGTGAAGGTAGTCCATATTTTCACCGTTTTGCCACTTGAACCCATGAAAGCACAACGGGTTTGCGGTTGCTCGCAGGCTTTTTGTTTCACTAAAGCGATTTCCGATTTATTGGACAAGGGGCCGATGGTCAGTTCTACAATACCGTTGTAGCTTTTCATCTGTTTCTGACCGTTTACTTTTCGGAATTCGGCGGCGGGAATTATTTGAGGAAGTTTATCGGCAAACATACACCGTTCATCAGAAAGGGTATATCGCAGATGCTCTCTGAATGTAGAAACAGGACGGGATTTTATTTCTGTCTTTATCTTATTTACAAATATATCAAGATCCATTACGCTGAGCGCTGTCGTATCTTCGTTCTTACGAAATTGAGTAATTTTCATTAATTTGATAATAAATTGTTTTGTCAGCGTCTTCGTGATCGTTGAGACTGCTAAATTAGTCATAATATCCGAAACCGGCAAGGAAAACAAGTTTTTAATATAAAAAATTATTGATATATCAAGTGGGTCTTTAACTGATAGAAATGGGATTGTCACCACTCTATTACGGAGAAATTAGTTTTTCTCTGCTTGAAACTAAAGTTTCAGCTAGGAGAAACTATAGTTTCATCGGCAAGAAACCAATGGTTTCAAGCAATTGGAACTAGAGTTTCAAGCGTATGAAACTAAAGTTTCGCACCTTGAAACTGTTAGTTTCAAGGCAGGACACAACTCATAAGTATGGAGATAATAAATTGAACGACTTATCCATTTATAGCTGATACTATTCATTTTCGGACAGCGTCTTTATTTTGTCTTTGTTTTCCAGGTGACAGCATTATTGCTATCACACTGCTGTCACCTTGTGCTGTCACAGCGTTAAGTACTTATAATCTGCAGGTTAGTTTATAATCTGTGACAGATGACAGATATATTTTATTTTTTATGGTTCTTCGTCAAATTCCGTGCTTTTTTATTTTTAAATATGCCTTGTTTATATTTTATTATTTAGTTATAAATCAAT
>NZ_JBCOWR010000002.1:0-242684 GCF_040918965.1 Bacteroides sp. RTP21281st1_H5_RTP21281_210402
ATAATTTGCATCACGCTCAATAATGGTCCGGGTTATATCTTTCTGACATCCCATCGCGTCAATTGTAACAATACAACCACTTAGCTCCAAAGAGTTAATCAACAATGGAATAGCTGTAATCTCATTGCTTTTATCGTCTACTTTTACCTGACCTAAAGAAATTCCATTAGCCGCAGACCAGGCGGAAACCATCCATAATTTGAATCCTTCTTTTCCCGTAGTATGCTCTCCATCACATTGGCTTGGACCACGCATGAGCTTGCCATCTATAGCTACAACGCCTTTCACCTCCTGACAGACTTGTTTTACCCAATTACGAAAGATCAACTCAAAATACTCGGGCTTTATTATACTGAAGAATCTATTAAAAGTATCATGACTGGGGATGAACTCCAGGTCAGGTATGCGACTTTTGAAAAAAGCAATTTTCGCATTGCCAAATTCCTCAATCTCATTCCAGGATTGGGCGCCACAGATTACAGCAGCAATGGATATATAGATAATGGTTTCCATTTTATGTACTTTTTTGCGGTTCATCCTAGGATCTTCTATTTGTTTACAAAGGTCAATTATACCAATTTTCATGTTAGTTTATGTTTTAAAATATCTTATAAAGATAAGTAAAATAATCGACATAAACAAATGATAATATATTAATAACCAATAATATAGAAAAGAAATAGCAAATAAGAATATAGTAATAAATATAATGCGTCTGCCCTGTTTTCTATAAGCATTTCTATCGTTGCACTCCAGTACACAGGCTTGTGCACTCTAGTGCACATGCCTAGGCACTCGAGTGCACAAAGCTGTGTACTCGAGTGGAACAAGACAGATGGCTATAGAAAAACATAGCAATGATTAATCAAAAATATAGAGACAACAGGTGAACGGCATAAAAACAAGCTATAAAACACAGGAAGTTGATAGGGAGTTGACAAGGAATCGACAGAAAGTTAACAGGGAATCGACAGAAAGTTGGCAGGGAGCCGGCAAAATCAGAAAAGAAATACAAGGGTAATGGATGAGAAATGCGATAAAAAAGAGAAAAAAACTATGAAAATAAGGCTAAAGCCAATGAGAAATGGTTGAAATAGCTATGAGAAACACATGATTTTTAAGATGAAAAAGCATAAAAACAATGAGAAATGCCGTTTCTGATTTCATTTCTCATTCAATCATATCACTTATTTACAGACAGTTGTCACTTGAGCTATGAGAACATGAGAAATGAATTTAAAATTCGTTTTTAGTAGGCGCTATTGAGCAAAATCAATCTTCAGTTGTTATTCATGCATAAAGATAACATATACACTAAAAGTCAATATCATGGAGAAGAATATTTTTAAGTTAGATAATGAGCAACTCAAAGAGATAGCACGTTCATTCAAAGAAAAAGTAGAAGAAGGACTGAGCATTGAAAATGCTGAAATTCAATGTATTCCTACGTTTATCACTCCCAAAGCAAATGGTATTAGCGGCAAGTCGTTAGTGCTTGATTTAGGTGGGACAAACTATCGGGTGGCGCTCGTTGATTTCAGAAAATCTACACCCGCTATCCATCCAAACAATGGTTGGAAGAAAGATATGTCGATTATGAAATCACCCGGTTATACTCGTGAAGAGTTATTCAAAGAGTTGGCGGATATGATAATCGGAATAAAACGAGAGGAAGAAATGCCTATCGGTTATTGCTTTTCTTATCCGGCTGAATCCACGCCGGATGGAGATGCCAAACTGCTGCGTTGGACAAAGGGAGTTGACATTAAAGAGATGATTGGAGAATTCATAGGAAAGCCCCTACTCGACTATCTGAATAAAAGAAATAAAATCAAATTTACGGATATAAAAGTACTCAATGACACCGTAGCGAGTTTATTTGCGGGACTTACCGATAATGGTTACGATGCCTATATAGGTCTGATTGTAGGGACAGGCACTAATATGGCGACTTTTATTCCTGCCGACAGAATAAAAAAACTAAATCCGGCAGACAATATTCAAGGATTGGTTCCGGTCAACCTGGAATCCGGAAATTTCCATCCGCCATTCCTTACGGCAGTAGACAACACTGTTGATGTTATCTCCGGCACTCCGGGAAAACAACGTTTTGAAAAAGCAGTATCCGGTATGTATCTAGGGGATATCCTAAAGGCAACTTTCCCATTAGAAGAGTTTGAAGGGAAATTTGACGCACAGAAACTTACCGCCATCATGAATTACCCGGATATTTATAAGGATGTATATGTACAGGTGGCGCAATGGATTTATGGCAGGTCGGCACAGTTGGTGGCAGCTTCACTTACCGGACTTATCATGCTGTTGAAATCGTATAATAAAGATATACGGAAGATTTGCCTGGTTGCCGAAGGCAGTCTTTTTTGGAGTGAGCACAGAAAAGGTCGGGATTATAACGTTATCGTTGCAGAGAAACTGCGGGAACTTTTCAGGTTATCCGGCCTGGAAGACATCGAAGTCGATATAAAAAGTATGAATAATGCGAATCTGATAGGAACAGGCATTGCCGCACTATCTTGATAAAAAAACGATGCTGTATCAAAGTCGCTAAACTGATACAGCATCGAATTTATTTCATCATTTTATCTGAAGAGCAAAACCACCGCCGGGCGCCAGATGAATTTTTAATTTATTGTTTTTCTTTATCGAAAGGGATTCACGTTTATAATCACGTCCTACACGATGAGCATTTACACCATCCTTGAACAATGTAGCGTTGTGTGTTTTATCATCCCCCAAGAAAGAGCAGTCAACTTCTATATCACGTGCAGTCCAGTCGGTTATTCCACCTACATACCATATATTTCCTTGCCGGCGTGCAGTCACGATGTACTCTCCCATTTTACCGTCAAGAACAATGCTCTCACCCCATACGGTAGGAATCCCGGCGATGAAATCCGTCGATTCCGGTTCGCGCATATAGTTGCCCGGATTATCACACAACATATTGAAAGGTGATTCAAAGACTACGTACAAAGCTAATTGACGACAGCGCGTGCCCTGGCTCATCGGTTCTGAGTTGCAAGGATAATAATTACCTTTTGATGCATTGCGCATAGCTCCTTGAGTATAATCCATCGGGCCGGAAACCTGGCGGATGAAAGGAATCATCACATCATATTTCACCTGGTCGAGCGAAGCCGGACTCCATTTCATCTGTTCCAGACCGTTCACTCCCTCAAAATTCAACACATTGGGGTAAGTACGGTTCAGACCTGCCGGTTTGTGTGTTCCGTGCAGATCGAGAATCAACTTATATTTTGCGCACATCTCAGCAGCCCGATAATTGAAGGCAGTCATTTCCTGGTCGTCACGATCCATGAAATCGACTTTGAAACCTTTCACTCCCATGGCGGCATAATGACGGCAGACGTTCTCCATATCACGTTCGAAAGCATAGTAACCTGCCCAAAGAATGATACCTACATTCTTGGAAGCGGCATAGTCTACGAGTTCTTTCAAGTCAATCTCTTTCACAACCTGCATCAAATCTGCTTTCAGATTTACCGCCCAGCCTTCGTCAAGTATCACATATTCAATTCCTTTTGACGCTGCAAAATCAATATAGGCTTTATAAGTCGCGTTATTTACGCCTGTGACGAAATCAACGCCATCCAAGTTCCAGTCATTCCACCAGTCCCAAGCTACCTTACCGGGTTTAATCCACGAAATGTCCGACAGGCGTGAAGGAGCTGCCAGAAGATAACTGAGATTGCTTGCCGCAAGGTCTTTGTCCGCAGTGGTGACGATGGCCATGCGCCAAGGAAAGCTCCGGGGGGTATCGACTTTGGCAATATAAGCTTCGCGTTCTTTCACGAGCATCTGGAGTTTATTATGTCCACCCTGTTCTGCCCGTTTCGGGTAAGGGGCGAATATCCCTTTCAGGCTGTTCTCTCCTTCGGCAACAGACAGGTAAAGTCCCGGATAATTTTCCAAATCGGATTCTGTGATACACAGTTTCACACCTTCTCCGGCATCTACCACCAATGGCAGAAACATCAGGCGTTGTTTATTCAGCTTTGACAGTTTATCCGTGGTATATGTGTTCTCAAAAGAATTATAGAATTGGGAGTTAAAGTCACCGTCTTTTCCAGTCCTGACGTAAGGAACGGTAGCCGTCATGTCATTCGGGAAACGATAGTCCACCTCTTCATCAACCACTTTGAAAGGTTTCTTTGAGCGGTTGATGAAACGATAAACAATGCCGTCGTCGTAGGCACGGAATTCTACGTTCCAGTCTTTCTTGAACCGCAATGTCAGTTCATTATAATAATCTCTCAATTCATTGGCACGATAGAAAGGAGAAGGTATCATCCGGTCGACACTCTTCCGGGAAGTGCCGGATAATTTCGCCTTTTCACCCCAAACTTCGCCATTATCCAATGTCATTGAAATAGGAGAAGCGGCAAGTATTTGCCGTCCGTTGCAGGTGATGTCATAAGTCAGTTTATCACCCGTTGTAATAGTAGTTTGCAGTTTCCCGTCCGGAGAACTCAGCGTAAATGTTTTTTGGGCTTGTGCAATAAATGCACACAACACACACATTAGCAAGACTGTCAGTTTTTTCATGGTTTTAATCATAATTGTTATCAATCCGGTACAAAAATAGAAATAATAAATTAGCAACTTGCTATAAAACCTCTCCAAAAACGCTTTAAAAAGCCAGACCTACGAAAAAAAGTTCTTCACCCAATTATGACATATAGAATAAAAAGCTATTTTTGCACCGTTTTTTTAATTTTATCTTAAACTAATATCATGTACAAAATTTTTCACGGCTTTCATCTGGTGGAAGCTTATCAGGATTTAAAGAAAGCCAAACGGTTGGCAAAAAGTCAGACAGCAGCCCGATGCATAAAGTTAACCATAGCTATTGTAACTTCTCTTATTTTATGGCTTCTCCCTATTGAAACATTCGGAATAGACGGACTGACCGTTATCGAACAGAGACTGATTTCCATTTTTATTTTCGCCACTCTGATGTGGGTATTCGAAGCTATCCCCGCATGGACTACTTCCGTGCTGATTGTTGTCTTACTACTGCTTACCGTATCGGACAGCAGCCTGTGGCTTTTCACACAAGGGATTCCGACAGCAGACCTGGGCCAGACAGTCAAATACAAATCCATCATGCACTGTTTTGCCGACCCTATCATAATGTTGTTCATTGGTGGTTTTATACTTGCCATCGCAGCAACTAAAAGCGGACTGGACGTATTGTTGGCACGCGTCATGTTACGCCCGTTCGGAACACAGTCACGTTATGTATTATTAGGGTTCATTCTTGTTACGGCCGCATTTTCAATGTTCCTCAGTAACACAGCCACGGCGGCTATGATGCTCACCTTCCTCACCCCTGTCCTGAAAGCTCTGCCGGCAGACGGTAAAGGAAAAATCGGTCTTGCCATGGCTATTCCCGTAGCCGCCAACGTAGGCGGTATGGGAACGCCCATCGGTACACCTCCCAACGCCATTGCTCTAAAATACCTGAATGATCCGGAAGGTTTGAACCTGAACATCGGCTTCGGAGAATGGATGAGTTTCATGATGCCTTACACCATTATCGTATTGTTTATCGCGTGGTTTATCCTCTTACGTCTGTTCCCTTTCAAACAGAAAACCATCGAACTGAAAATCGAAGGCGAAGCAAAGAAAGACTGGCGTTCTATAGTAGTGTATATCACTTTTGCCATTACGGTCGTACTATGGATGTTCGACAAGGTGACGGGAGTAAATTCCAATGTAGTGGCAATGATTCCTGTAGCAGTGTTCTGTGTAACGGGAGTCATCACCAAACGCGATCTGGAAGAAATCAGTTGGAGTGTGCTATGGATGGTAGCAGGCGGCTTTGCTTTGGGTGTCGCCTTACAGGAAACAGGACTTGCCAAACATATGATTGAAGCTATTCCGTTCAACACATGGCCTCCTGTACTGATGATTGTCGGCTCCGGACTGATTTGCTATGCTATGGCAAACTTCATCTCACATACGGCTACCGCCGCATTGCTTGTTCCTATTCTTGCCATCGCGGGAACCAGTATGCGTGAAAACCTATCTTCACTCGGTGGGGTAGAAACGTTGTTGATTGGAGTGGCAATCGGTTCATCACTGGCAATGATATTACCTATCAGTACTCCTCCCAACGCGCTGGCACATGCCACGGGCATGATTCAGCAAAAGGATATGGAGAAAGTCGGTATCATCATGGGAATCATCGGACTGATACTGGGATATACCATGTTGATTATACTCGGCTCTAACAATTTATTATAAAGAATCTCCTTTCTACCAAATTAAGACATAAAAACAAGCCCTGTGAGAACCAGTCATTCTTACAGGGCTTGTTGTTTATCAGTCTTGTTCCGAAGGCTGCGGATGTGTCTTATCCGATTCCGCATACTTGCTCGGACTTACGCCATAATACTTTTTAAATACCTCACGGAAGTATTTTGCATCCGAGAATCCGACCATATCCGAAATCTCCGCTATTGTATATTCATCTTGCTTCAACAACTGTGCAGCATGTTGCAAACGTATCATCCGGATATAATCGGCCGGAGCATAACCGGTCAACGCCTTGAGTTTGTTGAAAAAGCTCGTACGACTCATATGATGCCGGCTACTGAGCATCTCCACATTAAAGTTCGGATCTCCCATATTTTTCTCTATACATTCCTTGACAGAAGCTATAAATTTCCAGTCCAGAGTATTAGTGCAATTGACCGGGAAATCCTGTTCTTCATCTTGAATGCTATTATACACCTGACGGAGCAAAGTACGATTCGTAAGTATGTTCTTAATCGTTGCCTTGAGTATCCCTACACTGAAAGGTTTGGTAATGTAGGCATCCGCTCCGATTTCCAGTCCTTCGAGCATATGCTTCTCGTCTCCCAGTGCAGTCAGCAAGACGACCGGGATATGAGACATCTCAATATCCCCCTTTATAGTTGTGCAGAGTTCATCTCCACCCATCTCAGGCATCATTATATCGGATATGACAAGATCCGGATCAAATTCCCGTATAATGACAAGGGCATCCTTTCCATTCGGGCAGGACTGGATATTATAACTTGTATGAAGCATATCCACCAGATAATTGCGCAAGTCATCATTATCCTCCACTATCAGGATGCGATGCAAGGAACTGTTGATGCGGGATGTATCCATGGCCGGCAATTCGGAAGTACTGCCCGGTATGATAGTCTCCGGACGTTGTTCCAACGGCTTGGGAGAGATAAATTTTGCTTTATGGAGATGAGTATTTCCTTTCGGGAAAGTAACCCGTACACATGTGCCTTGGTGTTCGGTACTCTGAATCTGGATCTTGCCTTTATGCAACTTGACCAGTTTGTATACCAGCATCAGTCCGATTCCGCTACCTGTCACTTTCAGATTGACGACATTACTACCCCGAAAACAATTCCTGAACAATTTTTTCTGTTCACATGAAGGAATACCGATTCCTGTATCTTTCACCTCAATACTCCATGTATTTCCTTCCTCGCAGGCAGAAATACATACGCTACCGTCCTCAGGTGTATATTTCAGTGCATTTGACAGGATATTCTTCAGGATAGACCCCATCTTGTCACTATCAAACCATACATTCAGATAGTCAAAATTGCTTTCGTAAACAAACCTGACATGTTTCATTTCGGCATATTTGCGGAAAGTGGAGCAAACATCATTCATATAGGTATTCAGTTCATATTCGGCAACATAGAGTGTGGAAGAATAGACATCTATCCGCTCGAAATTTATCAGATTGGTTGTCAGTTGAAGTAATGTGTTCACATTCTTGAGAGCCATATTCATATGCGGCAACGCCTGCTCAGCCACCATGCGATTTTCTACGACTTCCTCCAACGGGGCCTTTATCAATGTAAGCGGCGTCCGTATGTCATGGGCCGTATTAATGAAGAACCGCGTTTTCTCGTCCGACACTTTCTTCTGTTTGTGCAGCATGATGAGACGGAATATGGCAACCATAACCAGCACCAACAGAAGAGCATATCCCACCATCGCCCACACACTGGCCCACGCCGGGGATGTTATGACAATCTGAATGTTTCTTGTCTCATAGGTCTTATACTTCTCTTCATTGGATATGGCACGAATTTGCAACGTATAGTTGCCGGGGGGCAGGTTTCTGACAAGAATCCGGTTGTCCTGGCTCGGACGGCTCCACTCTTTATGATAACCGTCTATCTTCCATGAAAAGAGAATGTTGGAAGGATAATCATAATTGATGGAAGCTACATCAAGAGAAAACGTGTTTTGCCCGTAGGCCAGTTCAAGCCGGTCGGTTTCGTCAATATCCTTCTCCAGAGGTGAACCTTTATCCCCCGGATAAACGGGATGATAGGCTATCATAAAATCGCGCAGTAACAGACGTGAGTAATGCGGTTCCGGTATCTGTATATCTGTCGGAAACCTGACAGCACCGTCATTGCCACCGAAAACGAGCGTACTTTTGCTACAAGTCGTAGCGGAACCGGCATTGAAATTGACACTCATCAATCCTTGTTCCCGTGTCCAGTTGCGGAAAGAGTGTTCCGCAGGTGAATAAATGGTAATGCCGTTCTCTGTACCCATGAGAAAACTCTTGTCCTGACGCGGAAGAATGGTATAAATATTGTCGGAGAGTAACGCGCAGTTGTCACTCCGGTACTGATGAATAAATTTCTTCTTATGGACGTCATAAACAATAAGTCCGGCGCCACGGGTACCAATATACAAAAGACCGTCTTCTCTTTGATATAACGCGCATATATAGAGAGATTCAACGGGCAGGTCAATGTACCGGTAAGCTCCGGTCTGTTTGTCAAGCAGATAGAGTCCCATCCGTGTGCCAATCCACATCTGCCGGGAATCCATCTCCTGGATAGTAGTAATAGAACTTACCCCCGGATATAGACGTACACTTTTAGTCTCAAGATTGATACGTTTCAAATGATAATACCCACCTGACCATATATCGCCCTTCGAATCTTTTTTAATGTCAAATATATATTGATCGGGCCGTACTCCTGCCATAGCAGCCGGAGAAATATAACTTACCTTAAACTCTTTCCTCTTCTCTATCTTGTAAATGCCCGACGTAAAACCACCGGCCCATATCACTCCCGGAGAGACTTCACACAGTGATAAAAAGATGTGATTTTCATCATCCGGCACCGAATCAAAGGAACTGAAGAAAGAACGCCATTCTTTTGTAGCGGTCTGATAAAGACTGATGCCGTTGCTGGTTGCAAACCAAAGGTCACCGTCACTATCCTCCATTACGTCATGAACCTGATCATTCACCAATGAACGGTTGTTCCCAATGGAATGCTTTATCAAGTCGTAACTCCCATAACGGTTGTTACGGATAGTAATGCCGGTAGGATAATTGGCAAGCCAGATACGGTCTTCTTCATCCACATAGATATCATTGATATTGTTTCCGTTCATCCCGTTATAACTACTATAATCGGCGGTTATATAGGGTTCACTCATGTAAGTATTCACATCCAGCTTATATACACCTTTTCCGCCTGTAGCTACCAGAAGCTCGTGAGCGTTCAAAGCTACAATCTGATTGACTTCCACATTATTGGGTGACTGACAGGGGATGATTTCTCCTGTACCACCCATATCATATATAAGTATTCCCTCCTTATAAGTTCCCACAAAGAGTTGGTTTGAAACGGCATGGTAATAGAGTTCATGTACTGGTGTATCGACACTTTCCGCCGTTTCATCAGGAATCTGTTTTAATTCCCCTTCCTCTATCCCGATGCGAAACAGTCCACTACCCGTACCGATAAAGAAATGGTTATCATCCGCCTGTTCGATAGCAGCAATTTCCCCTTCAACCGGAACCGGCATATGTGATGTTGTTCCGGTACGGATATTATACCAGGTTACGCTATCTTTACAGCATAGCCAAATACGGTCATTCTTGTCCAAATAACCGTAATTCAGAAATGCCTGCGACTTATTTCTGATCAGCTCCGGATGTACATAAACCAGTTCGAAGTTATCATGCTGCGAATCATATCTGAAAATACGACCTTTCTGACCGATTACCCATAACACATTCTTGTTGTCCATATAGAGCCAGTTCAAGGCAATCCGTGAATCCAACGTCATGTTATCGTCCGAAAAGTTGTAATGCTTGATATGTTTGCCGTCATAACGGTCTATTCCCTCCTGGGTCAGAAACCACATATACCCTTGCCGGTCTTTTTGAATATGGTATATTTTCTGATTATTCAGACCGTCTTCCAGTCCTATGTACTTATAAATTTGTCCTTTGCTTACAGTACTACTCATGAGAAGAAATATAAACAACAAACATCTTCTCACTATTACAAAACTACTCATGTCTTTCACAAATATTCAATAATTCCCTGCAAAAATATGAAAAAATTATTTAAACAACAAGTGGTTAATGTATTTATATTTCAATCGTAAAACGATATTTATTCCCATGCATCCTGTTTTTAGTTTGTGAAATAATATATCAAAAGTGAAAATGGAGAGAGAGTATTTTTCCGCCAATTAATTTGCATCTTTCAATATATTATCCGAATATTGCAGGGATGAAAAAGCACACCATGAATCCAGTTGATGAAAAAATCATAATAAAAAAGCTGAAAGCAGGAGACAATGATGCATACAAGTACTTGTATGACTATCATTATGTTGCCCTCTGCAAACTTAGTTATTATATGCTGAAGGACAAGGCGCAAGCAGAAAGTATAGTCAGTGATGTTATTTTTCACTTATGGGAGATTAGGGAGAATCTGGAACTTGTGCCTCCCCTACGTAATTACTTAATTATAGCTGTACGCAACAAATGCCTGAATTATCTGGCTCTCAAACAACAAGAAGTGGAAATCCGCTTTTCTGCTATGGAACGGGCAGGAATCCAACTGCAAAATATCATTCCGGACAATCAACAACCTCTGGGTACATTATTAAAAAAGGAATTGGAAGATAAAATTCAAGAAGCAATTCAAAAACTTCCCCCTGTCTGCAAGCAGGTATTTACAATGAGCCGCTTCCGGGAGATGAGTTACGAAGAAATTTCTCAGGAACTCGGCATTTCCGTCAATACGGTTAAATATCACATAAAGAGCGCATTAGTAGTACTAAAAAGAGAACTTGGAACTTTTTTATGCATTTTTCTCGCTTTTTATCCTACCCTCTTATTCTAAAAAACTGTAGTATATATAAAGGCAATCATTATTTATGAATGAACAATCACTACATACGGATACAGCCAACGATTGGATTACCGGTTATCTGACAAACAGCCTGACACCGGAAGAAACGCAATCATTGCAGGAATGGCTGAATGCTTCGGAAGAAAACAGAAAATATTTTTCCGATATGCAGGAAGTATGGATAGCCGCTTCGGACGAAACGGAGGATAGTAGCTTCAACAAAGACAAAGCCTATCAACTATTCTTAAAACAAATCGGGGCTACTCCCCAACAAGGTATCAATCAACGTAAAGCTTTCCAACTTCGCCCGTGGATGTATGCTGCCGCGATGATTATCGTTGTCTTTATTTGCGGAACGATTGCTTTTCAGAGTGGAAAGAGTGTTATCCGCAATCAGTTGACCCAGATCTCTATTGAAGCCCCGTATGGTTCAAAAACCAAATTATATCTTCCGGACGGAACGCTGGTCTGGCTGAATGCGGGTTCGAAGATGAGTTATGCCCAGGACTTCGGCATCAACGAACGGACACTGAATCTTACCGGAGAAGCTTATTTCGAAGTAACCAAGAATAAACATATTCCTTTTAAAGTACATACTGACGAACTGGACGTAAAGGTATTAGGAACCAAATTCAATTTCAGAAATTATCAGGACGATCTGGAAGCGAAAGTTTGTCTGCTCGAAGGTAAAGTGGCTCTCAGCGCCCAACAAAAGGAAACGATACTTCACCCGGATCAGCAAGCCCTATTAGACAAGAAAACCGGCAAATTATTGATTTCAAGTACTAAAGCTGCTTACAGTGCCGAATGGACAAACGACCGTCTCTACTTTGATGAAGTGCTGCTTTCAGATATCATTAAAGAACTGGAAAGAAGCTATGATGTGAAAATAACTGTTGCAGACGACACGTTAAATACGATTCGTTTCTATGGAAACTTCCGTAAAAGAGAACAAAGCATTCAAGAGATTATGGATGTATTGTCATCTACAGACAAAATGACTTATACCATGAATGGAAAAAATATTGTGATCACACTTCCCTAATGAACTGATGTTAAACCTTTAAAACTTAAAGAAATATGAAAAGCCATTTAGAAAAAACATGATTTACCTCTCTTGATAGAAACATAAAAAGGTCAGGTTCCTTTTCCATCCCCTGACCTCTTGCCTTTCTATCTTAAAAAGCCACAGTGACTTTAATTGATGAAAGCTTAGGCAAATATAAATAAAATCCTAAACTTCTCATCCTATTTATCAATTATTTATCCATTGACTTATGAAAAATAAGAAGAAAGTCTTTTTCATGGTCCTGCTCTTGCTATGCTCTTATCTAAGCTCATTTGCGCAGCTTATCAACTTACAGTTGAAGAACGTAACAGTAAAGCAGGCTATTGAAACAATACAGAAGCAAAACGGATATTCATTTGCATTTGCGGCAAGCGATCTGAATACCAAAAAGATTGTGACAGTGCTAGCCAAAGATTTACCTATTGAAAAGGTGGTAGAACAGGTCTTGGCAGGACAAGATGTTAGCTACACTATCCAAGGAAAAGATATTATCATCAAGAAGAAAGACAGTCAGTCTGTACAACAATCCTCCAAGAAATACACTATTAGCGGAATAGTGAAGGACATGTCGGGCGAACCGGTCATCGGAGCCAATATAAAAGAGAAAAATGGCACGGCGGGTACAATCTCCGGTATGGACGGTAAGTTTCAGTTGACTGTCAGTGAAGGGAGTATAGTGCAAATATCCTACCTGGGGTTTCTGACACAAGAAGTGAGCGTGAAGAATAAAAACTATCTCACTGTTATGTTGAAAGATGATACACAGACGTTGGACGAAGTGGTAGTGGTCGGGTTCAGTACTCAAAAAAAGATAAACTTGACAGGTGCGGTAGAAAATGTATCATCAGACGTATTTGAAAATCGTCCGGTAGCCAATGTCACGCAGATGTTGCAAGGGGCTGTCCCTAATCTGAATATTTCGTTAGTTGATGGTAAGCCCAATCAATCGGCTTCGTATAATATCCGTGGTGTAACGTCTATCGGAGCAGGCGGTAGTGCGTTGGTATTGATAGACGGTGTAGAAGGCGATCCTGCCATGCTGAATCCGAACGATATAGAAAGCGTGTCCGTATTGAAAGATGCGGCTTCGGCAGCCATCTACGGTTCACGTGCTCCGTATGGGGTTGTCCTGATTACAACAAAAGATCCGTCAAAACAAAAAGATAAATTTACGGTCAATTATACAGGGAACTTCTCCTATGAGACTCCGTATTCTGTGCCGGACGTTGTTGATGATGGTTATGTCTGGGCTTATCTGTTTCGCGAGGCGGAATACAATTACCGCGGGATAGAGCCTACCAGCATCAATAAATCACAACCTTTCTCAAAAGAATGGTTGGAGACTTTCCGGCAGCGAAAGTTGGCAGGAAACACATTGCAGGCAGCTGTTGGAGCTGATGGAAAGTACACTTACTACGGGAATGAGGATTACTATGATGCGCTTTACAAAGATCATACGTTTGCACAGTCGCATAATGTATCCATTAGCGGTTCGAACGGTAAAATCAGTTACTACACTTCTGCGCGTTTATATGATTACGACGGTCTGTTCAATTATAACTCGGATACCTACCGCACTATGAATATGCGTACCAAAATCAGTGCACAGGTGTTCGACTGGCTGAAAATTTCTAATAACATAGACTATACTCATGATAAATATACGCAACCATTGGGTTATGTAGAACAGAATGAAGGTCTGGTTTGGAAAGCCATCAATATGGAAGGGCATCCGTCCGAACCAATCTTCAATCCGGATGGCACCTTGACACACTCCGGTGCACGTTCTGTCGGTGGACTGGTAACGGGTAACAACTGGATAAAACGTACAACGAAGACGCTGAAAAATACGACTACCCTAAATATAACCATGCTGGACAACAAATTACGTTTCACCGGAGACTTCTCTTTCCGTACGAAAGATTTTATAGAAGACAAGAAAACGACCGCCGTTCCATATAGCGATTATGAAGGGGTGATTAAATATCTCGGAGTACCGGAAACGGATGATAAGATGTTGGAGAAAGTGCAACAGACCACCTATATATCTACCAATGTATATGCCGAATATGAAAATACATTTGCCGGAAAACATTATCTGAAAGCTTTGGCGGGATATAACTACGAACAGCAGGACTACAAGGCAATCTCTTCAGAGCGGAATGGCTTGTTGATGCCTGATGTGGAAAATATCAACTTTGCTATGGGAGATAATATGTCCATTAAGAGTGACGGTAACCGTTGGCGGTATGCCGGGGCATTCTTCCGGTTGAATTACTCCTATGATAACCGTTATCTATTTGAGGTGAACGGGCGTTATGACGGTTCTTCGAAGTTCCCCAACAATTCGCAATGGGGATTTTTCCCTTCAGCTTCGGCAGCATGGCGTTTCTCGGAAGAGAAGTTCTGGAAGGTAAATCCGGCTATTATCTCCAATGGAAAGTTACGTGTCTCTTATGGTGCGCTGGGTAATAGTAATGTGAAGCCATATTCTTATCTGGAGAAGTTCACATTGAAAACTTATTCTACTACCGGCTCATCGAGCGAAGGCCGTTATCTCGACGGTAAGGCACAATTACGCTACACGCTCAATCCCGCTCAAATTCCCGACAATATCGGTTGGGAAACCTCACGAACCATTGACGGCGGTATCGATTTAGGATTCTGGAACAACAAGATTACGTTGTCTGCAGATTATTACGTACGTAAAACTGTTAATATGTATACGGTGGGACCGACGCTTCCCGATACATTCGGTGCATCATCGCCCAAAGGGAACTATGCCGACATGAGCACCTATGGTTACGAAATGTCTCTAGGATATAACGACTCGTTCCGTTTGGCAGGCAAACCGTTCAGCTTCGGCCTCAAAGCAACCCTTGCTGATTATCATTCGGTGATAGACAAATATAATAATCCGAAACGTGACTTGGATGATTATTATGTAGGTCAGCGTATCGGTGAAATTTGGGGATTTGTTTGCAACGGACTGTTCCAGTCGCAGGACGAAATCGATGCGGCTTTTGACGGGAAGGGTTACAAAAACAACCTGATGCAGACGTCTGTCAATTACATCACTTATCCCGGTGATATGCGTTTCGAGGACTTGAACAATACAGGTACTATTGATAACGGAGCCAACACGGTAGACTCACCGGGCGACCGGAAAATCATAGGAAACTCCGAACCGCGCTACATCTATACCTTCTCATTTAGTGCCGACTGGAATAACTTCTTTCTGTCAGCCATGTTCGACGGTGTGGGAAAACAAGACTGGTATCCTAGTGGTGAGAGTTCTTTCTGGGGACAGTATAACCGTCCTTACAACCAAGTCCCGGTGTGGCACTTGAACAACTACTGGACCAAAGACCGCCCCGATGCCTATCTGCCGCGTTATTCAGGTTATTACAATCCCTTATATAAAGGTACGGCCAATACACGCTACTTGCAGGATGTATCTTACTTCCGGCTCAAGAACTTGCAGTTTGGTTACAATCTGCCAAAGAAATGGATAGCAAAAGCCGGTTTCTCTAAAGTATCCGTCTATTTCTCGGGCGAGAACTTATGGTCGTGGTCTCCACTCTATCGTCACACGAAAGATTACGATGTGACAGTGATAACGAAAGGTTCGGATAATGACCTGACTTCCGGTAACAAAGGAGACGGTTTCAACTATCCGACGATGCGGAATCTAAGTTTAGGAATCTCTATTACTTACTAAATAGAAACAAAGAAGATATGAAAAGATTAAGTACTATACGTAATATCCTGCTTCTGTGTGCAACGGTGCTGTTAGGTAGTTGCGATTTGACGGAGACGATGCAGGTAGAGGCTGACAAATCTATGGTTTTCGGCAGCGAGTCCGGATTGCGCCTTTATGCCTATTCCTTCTATCGGGCATTGCCTACACTTTCTACAGGCTATCAGCAGGATGAGATGTGCGATATTGCCGCTGTCCGGCAGACGAATGTGTTTATTCAGCAAAATGCGTACAATTCGGAAACAGCTACCAGCTGGTCATGGGGAACCTTGCGGAACATTAACTATTTTATTGATGGCTGTCACTCAAAGGAGTGTACGGTGGATGCAGCTACTCGCGATAATTACTTGGGGATCGCCCGTTGGTTCCGCGCCTGGTTTTATTATGACAAGTTGACTCAATATGGTGAAGTTCCCTGGTTTGACAGTGAAATCCAGTCTTACCAATACGATGTCATGTATAAAGAGCGTGACAGCCGGGACGTCATCATCAAGAATATGATCGAAGATCTCGATTTTGCTTACGAACATATTCAGGCAACTTCTTCTGTCAATAGTTCCACACTCACCAAATGGGCTGCAGCCGCACTCAAATCACGTGTGTGCCTGTTCGAAGCCGCCTATCGTCGTTATCACAAACTGACAGGCCTGGAAATCACTCCGGAAGAACTTTACCGCCATGCTGCCAGTGCAGCCAAACTGGTGATGGACAACAGCGGACTTTCGCTGAATACGGCAACAGGTACCAAAGGGGCCTACCGTGATTTGTTCTATCTGGAAGCTCCCATTACCTCCGAAGTAATTCTGGCGGTATGTGCCAATAGCGCATCAGGTATCTACGGGACTCAAAATTACTGGTACAACTCGCTGTCGTACGGTAAAGGCTGGAGTCTGGTTCGTTCATTTGTCAATACTTACCTGAAATTGGACGGTACCCCGTTCACTGCCGAAACAGGCTATGAAACCAAAAACTTTGTGGAAGAGATGAAGAGCCGTGACCTGCGTTTGGCACAGACCATCCGCGGACTGGATTTCAAACGTGACGGAAAAGCCGTAGTAGCCGATATGACAGTTTGCCTGACCGGTTATCATGTGATTAAGTATTCTCTTGATAACACGAAATACGATAACAATGAAAAGAACAACAACAGTATCCCCCTGTTGCGTTACGCTGAAGTGCTGCTCAACTATGCCGAAGCACAAGCCGAACTGGGTGGGCTTACTGATGCTGACTGGAACACTACCATCGGCGCTTTGCGCCGACGTGCCGGAATCACGGGCGGAACGGAAAAACTCCCTACAACTGTTGATTCGTATTTGCAGCAGGTCTTTTATCCGAATATCACTAATCCGGTTTTACTGGAAATCCGTCGGGAACGTGCCATTGAGTTGGTGGCTGAAGGAACGAGATTCAATGATTTGCGTCGTTGGAAATGTGGTGAACTGATAGAGGAACTACCGTGGACTGGCATGCACATCAGCGCATTGAATGTGGATATTGACCTGAATGGTGACGGAACTCCTGATTGCTACTTTACCGATAACGGTACGCAATCATCCAATAAAGACTGCAAAACGGTGAACGTAAAGAATGAAACAGGACTTTATGCCACAGCAAATGCCGCAGGCGGATACGATTTGAGATATAACCCCGGTACGGGAAACCGCATCTGGTACGATGACGACCGCCAATATCTTTATCCTGTTCCTGCACAAGTGATCCGCGACTATGAGAGTGCCGGATATAAACTATCACAGAACCCCAATTGGAATTAAAATATTAAAGATTTAGTATGATGAAATTTAACCAGATATTGCCTGTTATTGCTATCTATGTTGTAGCGTTAGGCGGATGCAGTAATACTACTCCTGATTATTCAGAATTTTATAAGGACCCTGAAACAGTAAAAGAGGAAGACCCGTCACTGAATGATAACCAAATTAAAGTCATGTCGTTCAATATCCGGTATTATAATACCAAAGATACGGGAGAAAAGTCATGGGAAGCCCGTACGGCAGCTTTTATACCGATGATCGGAGAACATAAACCGACAGTGATCGGTATGCAAGAAGCGCGGCCACCACAACTGAAGTGGCTGGAAGAGAACTGGAAAGATTATGGATATGTCGGTAAGGGACGCCGTGCCAACAACGCCAACAATGATGAGTTTGTTCCTATCTTTTATCGGAAAAAGGCTGTTGAACTAATCAAGTGGGATTGTTTCTGGCTTTCTGAAACTCCGGATGTACCGGGTTCTCAAGGTTGGGACAGTACCGTTCCCCGTATAGCGACATGGGCTATTTTCAAGCACATTGCTTCCGGTAAGAAATTCTTCTTCGTCAATACTCACATCGATGTAGGCTCTACCATTGCTCCGGGCAAGTCGATGGAAGTGATTGTGAATAAAATGTCCGAGCTCAATCCGGAAGGATTGCCGATGTTGCTGACTGCCGACTTTAACAAGCAGATTGACAGTGATATCTTTAACGGGGTTAAAACATTCATGACAAATGTCCGTTTATCGGCTCCCATCACCGACTCGAAATACTCTTATACAGGCTTCGGCACCGCCAATCCTTATATTGTAGATCATATCTTTTGTACAGGCTTTAAGGCTTTGAAGTTCGAGACAATAGATAAAGTTTATCAGAATATAACTTATATCTCTGATCATTATCCTATCATCGGTAAATTGGAATACGTGAAGTAATGAAACGATCATCTAAAATTACAGAAACGCAATGAAAAGAATCATATATTTATTGGTAGCTGCTATCGGTCTGTTGATTGGGTGTACACCTGATGAAGAGACGTGGGTACAGGCGGGATTCACTACAGATAAAGAATCCTATGAGATTGGTGACTTGATTACCCTGACAAACACGTCGACGGCGGAGAATGCCCAGATTGCAGTCTGCAAATGGGAATTTATGGGTAAAGTCTCTTACGAACTGACTGCTCCCGAACCATTCAGCGTGGAGGAAGGCGGAGACTACCTTTTTCGTCTGACTGTCACTTCAGACCACGGCGCAATGAAATCAATCTTTGAAAAGACAATTAAAATAATAGATGACGGTGTCCGCCCTACGGCAGACTTCAGCTGGTTGCCCGAACGAATTGTGGCGGGAGAAGAAGTTACTTTTACGGATCAATCGAAAGCGGCGGAAGGGTGTGAGATTGTCAAAAGAGAATGGACGTTCGGCGCTATCCTTTCTACAGAGGAGAATCCGAAAATTACTTTCGGTTCGCATGGAAAAATAAACGTATCGCTGACTGTGACAGATAATAAAAAAAGGAAAGATACGAAGACTGTCACAATGGATATTGCCAAAGGGGCCGGTAGTCTTGGCGTGTTATGGTCTCATTCTTATGATGAACAGGGAGTGGTGTACGGCACTTCTCCGGCAACAAGCGCAGATGGTCAGTATGTATATGTTTCTTCCAGCAATTATAACCTGGTTTGCTTCACGAAACTCGGTGAACGGACTTGGGGGTTCGACTGTGGGCAGAACAATGAACCGAATCGAGGTTCTGACTATCAACACCCGACTCCTACGGTGGATTCCGACGGAACGGTGTATGTGGCTGTCGGAGACAATACTACTAAGGCGGGAGCGGATGCATCCAAGTCTGCCAGTCTCTATGCAATAAAAGGCGGTGCAGACGGTGGTACGCAGATGTGGTTTACAGCGATTGGTGCAAAATCGAGTATGCGTCCTTTCGGTGCTCCGGTTGTCACGGACCAATATGTGATGATCCTTACGAATTCGGCACCAAGTACAGATGGAAAACATTTCCGTATTTATGATAAAGTATCCGGGGTACTTAAATATTCGGAAAAAACGTCTTCCGGAAGTTATGGTGGTTGTGTAGGATTGAAAGATGGCAGGATACTTGTCAACACGGGTCAGAGTAGTGGACGATCGTATGGTACACACATATTCTTCCCGGAAGGCAATAGTTGGAGCAAATCGACCAATGAGCAGAATTATGCTCCGAATGACCAGCCTAATGGCGGCCAGATCGCTACTGGTGCAGATGGAAAAGCATATATCCTTTGCTTTAATTTAGGAGCCCGCATATCTACCAATGAGACAAAAGCATTAGTCTATTGCTATGATACCAAGAAGACTACTAAGGGGCAAGTTTCGACTCCAGAATGGTATACTGCCGTGAAAGGGGAAAATAAACAAACCGGTTATGGCTTGGTGGTTGATGGAAATGGGGTTGTGTATGTAGCTACCGACAAATATATTACTGCCATATCTTCTACAGGTTCCGTTTTGTGGGCAACGGAAGTAGCGGGTACTGCTTATGGCGTTCCTGCTATAGATAATGAAGGGTATATCTACTATAATGATGCAGAAAAAGGTTCCTTGGTGAAACTCGAACCGGCTACAGGAAAAGCTATCGCTTCACTCCAGCTCGGAACCGAACTGAAATCGTCGCCCACCATATCTGCTGACGGCACAATCTATGTGACTGGTATGCTGGAAGGAAAACCGACTCTGTTTGCTGTTGAAGGAGCAGCGACAGGTTATGCTGCCAATGCCTGGTCGCAGATGGGCGGCAATCCGGGTAAGAGC
Source organism: Bacteroides sp. RTP21281st1_H5_RTP21281_210402 (assembly GCF_040918965.1). Classification (NCBI taxonomy): domain Bacteria; kingdom Pseudomonadati; phylum Bacteroidota; class Bacteroidia; order Bacteroidales; family Bacteroidaceae; genus Bacteroides; species Bacteroides sp. RTP21281st1_H5_RTP21281_210402. Next base: position 20,647 of record NZ_JBCOWR010000002.1, read on the forward strand.
GGATATATGTATTAGTTTTTTTATTCATACAAACTTTTAGTTAGCATGTTTCTTTTTTCATCGGAGCAGGTATTGCCTTGCTCCGATGAGAAAAGACTGACTGTGCATTTACAAAAGATGTATAAAATGTATACAAAATGAGAAAAAGGAACTTTTTAATATTACTGCTGTTGAGCGGGTTATTGCCTGTCACCGATGTGTCTGCGCAAGATGCCTGGAAAATAACTGCCGAACAGATTGAACCCTCGTCATATTACGGAATAACAGTAGCTAATGGTATGCTAGGATTAGTCTCTTCTCCCGATCCTTTGAAGATTTCCCGTGTCGTGTTAGGAGGACTTTATGACATCTATGGAAAGGGAAGAGTGAATAATTTCTTGCATGGCATCAATATGCTCGATACGGAATTGCAGATAAACGGCTCTACGGTGACAGTTTCCCGGATATCCGGTTATAAACAGACTTTGGATATGCGTCAGGGAGTGTTTTGTGGAGAATTTGATTATCAATCACTTGCCCGTGTTGAGTATCAATATACGTCATTACGTCATTTGCCTTATTCGTGTTTGCTGCGTGTGCGGATTATTCCGAAAGAAGACATAGAAGTAGCTGTGGCGAATATACTGACGGTGCATGAGTCGTTGCGTAATCCGCAGGAGTCTTTCAACCGGATTTTCAACGGAAAGACAGCGATTGATTTCTGCACGTCGATCGCAAAATCTCCGACCCGGGAACTTGAAATCGGGGCTTGTTCATCGTTTGTTTTCGACGGTTCTTTCCCCCGTCCGGAAGTCTGCCATCGGAGCGCACGCGGAGTCGGGGTACATACACAAGAGTTTACGGTTCGTTTGCAGGCTGGCCAGCCTTACACTTTTTCGATTATCGGAACGACACTTTCCTCTGCTACTCATGCCGACGTCAAGAATGAAGTGGAACGGTTGACTGCATTTGCAGCAGTAGAAGGTGTGGAACGATTATGGAGTAAGCATATCGCTGCATGGGATCAGCTTTGGGAAAGCGATATTGTGATTGAGGGCGATCTTCAGTCACAACAAGACATTCACAGTATGCTTTATCACACGTATGCTTTTGTGCGGGAAGGTTCGGGATTGTCCTGTTCTCCGATGGGGCTTTCGGGTTTCGGTTACAACGGCCATGTATTCTGGGATGCTGACACGTGGATTTTTCCGGCTTTATTATTGTTGCATCCTGAATTGGCGGAATCAATGATAGAATACCGTTATCAGCGTTTGGATGCAGCCAGGCATAACGCTTTCATGCATGGTTATAAAGGAGCCATGTACCCGTGGGAAAGCAGTGATAAAGGAAATGAGGATAATACGGTAACCAACATTTACGGCCCTTTTGAGAATCATATTACGGGAGATGTAGCTATGGCAGCCTGGCAATATTATGCGGTGACGCAGGATGTGGAATGGCTTCGTCAAAAGGGATTTCCCATTCTTAGTGCCGCTGCCGAATACTGGGTAAGCCGTTCGGAACCGAATGAAGCGGGAGAGTATGAAATTAGGAACGTCATTGGAGCGGATGAATGGAACCAAAACCGTCAAGGAGGAAAGAATGTGAATAATAATGCTTATACAAACGGTGTCGCGAAATCCACTTTGGAAGCTGCCTGTAAAGCAGCCAAACTGTTGAATGTAAAGTCAGACCCTATGTGGACGACTGTGGCGGAGAAACTTCGTTTCCGGAAACTTGCCAATGGAGTAACGGCAGAACATGATACGTATGACGGAGCTATAACCAAACAGGCGGATGTCTGCCTGTTAGCTTTCCCGTTAAAGCTTATTACGGATAAAGAGCAGATACGGAAGGACTTGGAATACTATCTACAGACTGTTCCGAGAAAAAAGACACCTGCCATGTCGAAGTCCATTTACTCTATTTTGTTTACCCGCTTGGGAGACCGTGAACGCGCATGGCATTACTTTAGAGATTCCTATCTTCCTAATCTGAATCCGCCATTCCGGGTAATAGCCGAGTTTGACGGTGGTACGAATCCTTATTTCCTGACAGGGGCAGGTGGTGTATTGCAGTCGGTACTGATGGGATTCGGTGGATTGGATATTACGGATAAAGGTATTGTAGCCGGAAAAGGAGCAATTCCTGATACATGGAAATCTCTGACCCTGAAAGGAATAGGGGCAGAGAAAAAGAGTTATATCATTAAATAAACTGACGGAATATGAGATTTCTTGTTTTTCTTTTGGCTATATGTAGCGTAGTAAGTGCACCTGCCAAGGTGGTACTTTCTTCGCTCTTCACAGACAACATGGTTTTGCAACAACAAACCGATGTACAAATATGGGGGATGGCGTCTCCTAAGAAAACGGTTTCTATCCGTCCTTCCTGGGATCAGAAGCTTTATACGATTCGGGCGGATGAAGCGGGAATGTGGCGTACGAGTTTGAAGACACCCGCTGCGGGAGGACCTTACTCGATCAGTTTAAGTGACGGTGAAGAGTTGCTGCTTCGTGATGTCCTGATTGGTGAGGTGTGGCTATGTGCCGGACAGTCGAATATGGAAATGCCTTTGATGGGAAAAGCCAACCAGCCTATTGCTGATGCAGTGGATATGATTGTCCGCGCCAAACCTTCACGACCGATACGGATTTGTACAATCGGGCAGGCGGGAGCGCGGAAACCACAAAAAGATTGCCAGGCACAATGGTTGAAGAATACTCCGGAAGTGGTATCTGAAGCGAGTGCAACTGCTTATTTTTTTGCAGACTATCTCCAAAAAGTACTTGATATGCCGGTTGGCATTATTGTCTCTTCATGGGGCGGAACCGCCATTCAGGCTTGGATGAGCCGTGAAGTATTAGCTCCGTTTAAGGCGTTCGACCTTCGTTTTCTTGACGACACCACGTCCATTGAACGACCGAAGTACAAACCTTGTATGCTTTACAATGCAATGATTGCTCCTGTCGAGCAATATACCATCAAGGGCTTTCTTTGGTATCAGGGCGAATCCAATCGTAAGGATCCGGATTTATATCGCAGGCTACAGCCGACTTTTGTCAAAATGTTGCGCGAAGCGTGGGGGCAAGGTGAATTGCCATTCTATTATGTCCAGATTGCTCCTTTTGCATATGAGGGGGCGGAACTGGTAGGAAGTGCTTTATTGCGTGAGGCACAATTGCTGAACTTGAAAGAGATTCCAAACAGTAATATGGTTGTAACAATGGATATCGGTAATCGTAATTGCATTCATCCGGCCCATAAACGTAAAGTCGGCGAAAGGTTGGCGTTGCTAGCTCTTTCGGGGAGCTATGGGTTGAAAGGTTTTGTTCCGGACACACCTGTCTATCAATCTATGGAGGTGGTCAAGGGTAAAGCGTACTTGACTTTTGATTGTGGCAGTGAAGGGCTTGCACCATTGGGAGCTACTATTTCCGGCGTGGAGGTGGCCGGGAGCGATCATGTGTTTTATCCTGCTACTGCACAGATTGAGAAATATACAGGACGTCTTGAAGTAAGTTGTGGGAAAGTTCCTGTTCCTGTGGCTGTCCGCTATTGTTTCCGGAATTATGAGCAAGGGACACTTTATAGCCGCTATGGCATTCCGGTGGCATCCTTTAGGACTGATACTTGGGAGGTGAAAGAATAATCTTCATACCCAAAATGGTTCGATTTCAGTACGGTTTTAAATGAAATATGAGTTGCTTAGGATAGATTCCGGAAACATGGTAGTTTCCATGTTAAGGATAGCTGTTTGTTTGTGCGAGAATACTCTCCCACAAACAAACAGGCATATCCCTGATATCATTATTTATATATTCCTTACAGCCATCATTAGGAAATTATCTAGTCAATGAACGAATACAACCCACTTCATCCTCCGAATAAGGTGTCCCATCACTACGGAAAATATCATGAAACCATAATGGCGGTTCAACAACATCAGGTAATGGAGTTTCCCATGCAAAGTTCGTATTTGTTTTTCCTGCCACCAGCCCCCAGTTTATTGCACCTATATTTTCCTCCTTCAACATAGGCATAATATCCTGAAAAGTACTATTCTGAGTTCGTGCCATGTATTCCGTACAAATCATCGGACGCCCGTATTGTTTCAATGAATCTATCAGTTGCTTGTGCATATCCAAAGATTCATACGTATGATAAGTAATCACGTCCGAGTTTTCCAACTGGTATTTATTGAGATTGGTCAAATTCATATCCCATACTCCGGCAGACAGAGGTTGTGACGGATTAACCGTCCGTCCCCACGTAAATATTTTCTGCAATAAAGACAAACTCTTTTCACCATACCTGTAATTGCCCGAACCACCGGGTTCGTTATATAAATCCCATAACACGATTCTCTTGTCATCCTTAAAGGTAACCAGAATATCTTTCACATAACTTTCCAATACCGGAAGTATAGCTGCCGTATCGCCTTTATAATACAGATCACCCGGATCACGAACCCAGCCCGAATTATGCACTCCCGGTTGTGGCTCCGGTTGTCTGCCTGCCTGGTAAACAGGATTCCAGCAATCGTCCAAAAAGACAAAGATGGTAGAAATATGATGTTTATCGGCAATAGCGAGATATTCATTGATACGTTTCTTAAATCCTTCCTTATCCGTTTCCCAAAGCAAGTGGTGTAAATATACACGCATACAATTCATTCCGATTCCTGCCGCCCAACCAAGTTCGCGTTCTATTGTCACCGGATCGAAAGTATCCGCCTGCCACATTTCCAGTTGGTTGATAGCCGTACTCGGAATGAAATCACAGCCGCGAAGCCATCCCCATTGTTTATACCATTCATTAGCTTGTTCTTTTGTCCAGACTTCACGGACAGGAGTTGTTGTCTGATTACAAGAACCCAACAATATAACGCCAATAAAAAATGCTACTAATATATTTCTCATAAGATTTTATATTTCAATATTCTACAATATAAAAGTACTACTCAAAAACCGCTTTTCTGATACTGGCATTCCATGTGTCTCCAATATACATAACCCCGTTAGCATCCATGCATAATCCCGAAGGAGCACATAATTTTGCATCTTTGCCAACGCCATTTACAGCACCGGAACCATTGCCGCCAATGACAGTCGAAACTCCTGTGTCATTCACCATACGAATAGCATGATTGTCTTGGTCAACAATATAAATATTACCTTCATCGTCCGAACACATCTGTTCCCCCCTCAAGAAACGGGCTTCGCCAAACGCACCGTCCCAATAACCAGTCTCGGTAGAAGTGTTCAGCCAAGTAACTTCGCCTGTCGTGACATCAATATATGCCAGTTCGGACGTCGACCTGATTTGCACATACAAATTATTCGTACCGGTAGCAACAGCAAGAGCCGTCGAAAACTCCTGGCTGCCATGCCGTTCGACCAATCCTATTGTTTTTGCAGTCCATGCCGAAGGGTCTATTTCTATAACAGTATTTGTCCATCCCTGCCGGGTATATAATTTACCCTTACTAGCAGTCAATCCAACACCCCAATAGCCGTCAATACCTGCTTCGACTGCTTTCACCTCGGTCGACCAGTTATTAGCCGGATCAACTACAATAAGTTGGATTGCCGTACCACCACATTCAGCTATTGTATAAAACTTCTTGGAAACATTATCATAAACAACACTTGTAAAGCCATATCCTCCCGCCACACGGTCATAACCGGCAAGGAAAGATACTTCACCTGTTTCCGACAAACGATAAAGTCCCAGTTCAGCCGGAATCCGGTCATCCGGAAAACGGCGTAAAAAGAGAATATTCTTTCCGGCGTCGTCAACAGCAATTGCCGAAGGCAATACATCCACTTTCAGATTTTCTATCCACCAACGTTTCTCGTACATAAAGTCATCGGTATAGGCTTCCTCCATTTTGTCCAGTTTCACACTTATCTTACAAGTCTCGCTATTCGTTATTTTAGGCACTTTCACCTGTAATTCCGTATCACTTGCTGAAAGGATTTCGGCAACAGCAGTTCCGAAAGAAACACGCAGATTGGCCGCTATATCTCCGAAGTTTTCACCTTTGAGCGTTACTATATCTCCCTTTCCACCATTCTGCGGCTCAAATTCCGTCAGTCTTATAGGCAAGATGATGCCTGACTGAATAACATCGACTTTTACATTCCGATAATCAGGAGCAGTGAGAGTTATAGTCGCTTTTCTTCCTTGCTTTACTGTATTTTCATCCACACTGATAGTCAGAACCGATTCGTCTTCCGTTACGTTCTTCAAACTAAACCGGCACCAGGCTGTCGCTTCCGCAGGAGATATGCCAGTGGTTACTTCCAGATTAGAAAACAGGGTTATCTCCTTAGTGCTTGCAGCAGCCGCAAACGACTGGTTCAGTTCATCCTTATCAAGTGCCAAGTAAGGAGAAGCCTGTTCCTTATCTTCGCATCCTGTGAATAATAGCATCTGAGCTATTACACACATTCCATATAGAATTATGTACTTCATACTATATCAGTTTTAATTACTTAATGCCGAGGAAAAATCAATAGACAATTGTCCGTCATTATCAACAATCCGATGTATCGTAAGCCGTTCACTGCCTCCCGGAGTATTAGGAGAATGGTACGAGATGCGTAAAACTCCATCAAAATCTTTAAAAATCATGGCATGCCCCCCATTATCATCCGGATTTAACGGTTGAGGATCCTGTATCCAAGGTCCGAGAATATTTCCCGATTGAGAGCGGGCTACGCCGATAGTATATTGCCCGTTCCCGTCCTTTCCCAACAAGAAACTGGACCATAGCATCAGAAGTTCACCATTGTTTGCCCTGTACAGGAATGGAGCGTCTGATACATAATACGAATTTCTAATAACCCAAGGCGCCGCACTTGCCGCAAACAAGGTCACCGGTTCGTCAGCCGCTTCTTTCAAATCTTTTGTCAATTTCTGCGCGACAATAGTTCCATCGGAGATTTGCGTCCATTCATGGCTGAATACAATCCACGGATCCTTGTTTTCATCAACAAAAAGTGCAGCATCCAATGCTTGCCATCCATTAGGAGTAATCGGCCTGTTGACTAATGGAATAAACGGCCCTTCCGGTTTATCAGATACCAATACGGATGCTCCCCGTACTTCATCCGCCCCGCTGAAAGTAGCAAACATATAATACTTGCCTTCATAATAATAAAGGTCGGGAGCCCAGAAATCAGTCTTTCCCCAAAAACTTGCCGGTGCTTCAAAGCTGATTCCGGCCTTCCGCCAATCACGCAAATTACGGCTAACAGCCACGGCAATCTGATTGGCTGCCGTCGGATATAGCGCGTCGTCTGCATGAACATGCAAATAATATTTTTCAGATATGGGATCCGCAAAAATAAACGGGTCACGCACACGGAATGAATTATACACTATCGGATAATCTTCCTCTACCGGTGGAACAGGCTCCGAAGGCTTGCCTTCCTGAGTAATAGAGATAGTGACAGGATAATCCTTTCCTGCCAGCTGCACGGCAAGTGACACGGAACGTTCTTCCTCACTTTCATTTTCCTTGACTGTTATCAGAAAACTTCCCGCTCCCTCACTTCTGCGAGGAGAAACTTTAGCCCATGTACCTATCCCTTTATGCACAATCTGCCATGGAGCATTAGCCTCTACTGTATATTCCTGCTCTCCGCCTTCTGCTTCCACATGCCATTCTTGTAATCCATCTTCTATCTTAAAGAAAAAAGACCCCTCCGCATCTTGCTTACATGATGCAACAAACATCAGTGTAGCTAATAAATTTATTATAATAAGCATATGTGTTTTCATATTAATTATTCCATCCATCATTTTGTACTAAATTTGAGTTCTTTTCCATTTCCGAAGCAGGTATCGCCCATTTCCAAAGATAATCACCACCCCACAAATAAGAATAGGTAGTATTTCCCCAGACTTCCATCAACCCGTTGCCTTCATAAAACTTTTTCTCTTTCCATGTTCCCCATCGGAGTTCATCGAAGAACATATATTCTTCAAAAGCCAATTCCCAATATCGCTCCTTACGGACACGTTGGCGCATATCGTCCAAGCCTTTTACTGTGGTATAATCGTTGGTATTCAACGCCTGTGCTCCTACTCTGCCGCGGACATCATTGACATAGGGTATGGCTTCTTCCCATTTTCCCTGTTCTGTCAGTGCTTCAGCCAGATTCAGAAGCACATCTGCATAACGGATCAATGGAATATCAATCGGCGAACGCTCCATTATCGTATGTTCCGTACCTTCATACACAAACTTCCGGATCAAGTAATAAAACTTATCATTAGTGTCCGTCCGGATATCATAAGGTTCGGCATCGTCAGAGCCCCGATATGGCCAGCGCAATGTATATGAGACTGCCGAGCCTGTCACACCACCCAGATATGTGGAATAAGGGGTTATCACATTCATAGCCAGGCGCGGATCCCTGCCTGCATAAGCAGCCTTAATACGCGCTTCATTTCCATTGGGAAGATATTGCTCCATATCAGCACCATAACTTCCCATTATTTTAATCTCCCCGTCAGTCAGGTTATCCCGCAAGAAAAATACGGAACGTTCTCTCGGAGTCATCGTAGAATAACCGGGAAGATAATCATCCCAGTCAAACGGTTTGCCGTCCGCACACTCATAACTGTCTATAAAGGCAGGATTCGGCAGATAATTGTTCCACCCTGAACCACTCGTTGTCCGGTTACCAAAAGCCCAATTAAAAACAGACCCGTAACCGGAAGGGTTTTCTATACAAGGAATGGTAAATATCATTTCATCACAACGTTCGTTAGCTTCCTTAAAAAGAGCTTTGTAATCTCCGAATAATAAATACCCCATCTTAGTGATTGCCCTGAAATCATCTTCCGCCTTATCATATTGTTTCAGCCACAAATAAGTTTTCCCCCGCAATGAATAGGCGGCAGCTTTTGTGATCCGTCCGTAGTCCGAGCTACCGGCAGCATACTTGGCAGGCAGGTTCGGTTCTTCGACACAAGCTGTCAGATCAGCCAACACTGCATTCCAGATTTCCTGTTCTGTAGAACGCCCTTTTATACATTCCTCGGCTGTCACCGGTTCCAAATAAAGCGGGACTCCTTTCCATAAAATATTCATCCGATAATAATTATACGCCCGAAGAAACTTACACTCTGCAATATATTGCGCTTTCTTCCCGTCACTCATATCGGGTGTCTTTCCTATATTAGCTATTACATCATTAGCTCTGTGAATCAATTCATAATAACGCTTCCAGGCTGAGAGAAATTCTGTTGATGAAGGAGTGGCTACTCCGAAAAGCGTCGGTGTATGCCAAATCCAGTTACGGTCCATATCCATTATGCTGGAGCGATAATCATAAAAATGCAACTCACCGTCATAGCCACTATTGGTCGCGTAATCGGCCCGCAAAGCGTTATATACTCCATTCACAACTTGAACTGCCAGCTCTGCGTTATCCCAAACTCCGGCTGTAGATATGACATTAGCCGGTTTCGTATCCAAAAAGTCTGCAGAACAAGCATAGACAAACAACATTAATATGCCGCCAAGTGTAATAATCGAGATAGTCTTTTTCATTGTCGCACAGATTAAAAATTAATATTAATACCTAACGCAAACTGGCGCATTGTAACATATCCCATACCAGTCTGCATTTCCGGATCCATACCTGAGAATTTGGTTATAGTCAACAAGTTTTCACCTGAAAAATAGACACGTACTTTATTGGCATAAAACTTCCGTGTCCATGTTTGCGGAAGCGTATAACCAATAGTCAGGTTACGCAGTTTCAGGAAATTACCTTTTTCGAGATGCAATGTACTCGCTTCTGTTGCCTGATTGGTTTGATTAAGCGTCAGGCGTGAGTTCTTCGAATGTAAATTGGTACGAGGGTCGTCGGGATTCTCCGGATCATAAAAATAATGGTCTTTTTGAAGTTCTTTCGATAATCCATAGCCCAAAATCGTGGATGTGGAATTTTGTCCTACCGAATACCAATAAATGGAAAAGCCTGCCGCTCCCTGCCAATTCATGGAAACATCAAATCCTTTCCATGACACCGCGCCCTGCAATCCATAATAATATTTCGGAACTGACGATACTTTCTGAAATTTCTTATCATAGTCATTTCCATAAAGTCCGTCCCCGTTTATATCAGCATAAATATAATCGCCATACCATAAATTAGCCTTTCCTATTTTTTGGTTAGGATAGAATACGTAACCTTGATCTTGCATCGCTTTCAACCACTGCATATCCTGTTCCGTACGAATCATTCCGTCTTTAGGTCCTCCGGCAGGATTAACCAACCCGTTATTGAAGAAATAAGTGGCATCCCCCTTATAAGGCTCTTTCAGATAATATTCATTGATAATATGTCCTTCGATTATCCTGTTATCCCCGCCGTCAGACACATCTCCCAGATTCGACTTATAGACATAATTGCCGTTCCCGTCATATTCCCAGCTATTCTTTAAAGTTCCTTTAAATTTGCTGACATAATTCTTATTATAAGAGAAATTCCCAGAGAGAGAATAGGACCATTCATTGACACGGTCGTTCCAGTTCAATGTCAATTCAACGCCCTTATTGGTAACCTCGGCATAATTTTGACGGGCGGGTGTCTTGTTTCCCATCGTTGCATAAACACCCGGACGGTAAAGGATGCCATCGGTAACCTTATTGTAAATATCAAATTCTCCAACCAGCCTATTACTCAATATAGCGAAATCCAATCCGAGATTAGCCTGTGTCACACTCTCCCAACGCAATTTTTGATTAGCAATTACGGTCTGCGCCAATCCCGAGGTCAGTTTATCTCCAAAAATATAATTACTTCCGGAATAAGTAGCCTGCCATTCATAGTCTCCAATACTATTATTTCCTAACTTTCCCCACGACAAACGTACTTTCAGATTGTCAAAAGGCGAACCTTGCATGAATGATTCTTCCGAGACACGCCATCCACCGGAGAAAGACGGGAAAAATCCCCAACGGCTTTCCGGCGCAAAACGAGAGGAACCGTCGTAACGGGCATTTACTTCAAACAGGTATCTGCTTTTATAAGCATAGGTCAGACGACCGAAAAAAGAGCGGGAAGTATTTTCCCAGGTAGCTCCCGTTATATTGCTCAATTCCGTATATGTAGACAAGTCTGTCAAGCTTGCGTCGGCAGCTCCTTGTTTTGCCATATCCGTATTAAATCCCCAGTTACGTATGGCTTCATAGCCTGCAAGTGCTCCCAAATCATGTTTTCCAAAACTTCTAGTCCAATCCAATGTCTGTACGAAGCGCCATCTTTTGGATTCTTCCGAATAAACCGCTTTCGACATATTCTCTAAAGTTGTAGGTTGCTCCACCTGTTTGTCTCTTCTAAAACTATATCTCCCGACTTGCCTGGAAAGCCAGTCGGCATCATGGCGATAGCGCATATAGTCAAACTCAACATGATACACAAAATCTTTGAGGATTGTAGCATCTGCAAACATAGAAGTATTTAACTGTTCATATTTGAAAGAACCACCCGAAGAAGCTAACAAATGAAGAGGGTTGGAAGATGTCGGATCTTCTTCTACCGCTTCGGGAAGTCCTAATTTTCCATCATATTCAGGATAAATATCCGGTGGAAGCTTCTGCCCATGTATTCCACCTGTAAAAGCATCCACTTCATTCCGATCCTGGTCTGTATGATAACCGTGCGAACGGTTGCCTATCTGCAACCAGTCCTTCACTTTCACAGTTATATTGGAGCGTATGTAATATTTCCGAAGCCCCGTATCTTGTATTAGTCCCGGGTTATCCAGGAAAGAACCGGAAAAATTATAATTCACATTGTCGGAAGCACCAACAACCGAAATCGTATGTTCGCTCATTATTTTATTCTGAAACAGTTCTTTATACCAATCGGTATTCGGATAAGAGACATAGTTAGGATAACCGGACTCTGCAAGACCATTAGGATTTTTCGCCGCTTCTCTCCATTCTGTTATCGTGTTATGGCTGAAAATATCACTTTGCCCGATATTCCGGGCTGATTCGTTCATTAATTCGAAATAATCGGCACTATTGCTCACAAGTTGAATCAGATTTGACGGTTGGTTCAAGGAAAACTTTCCTGAATAATTCACTGATGTCTTGCCTTTTTTCCCTTCCTTTGTGGTAATCATTATAACACCATTCGCCCCACGATTACCATAGATAGCACATGAAGCGGCATCTTTCAAGATGGAAATTGAAGCAACGTCATTGGGATTTATATCATTGAATGATAATTCCATCCCGTCAACCAATACTAAAGGGTTGGAATTGTTCAATGTTCCAATACCACGGATACGTATGGTCGCCATATCACTGTTGGGTTTACCGGACGATTGCAATGTCTGCACTCCTGCACTCATCCCGGACAATGCCATTGAAAGATTAGTCAAAGGACGGGAATCCAGTTCTTTTTCAACATTGATGGTTGAAACGGCTCCCGTCAAGTTTATCTTCTTTTGGGTTCCATACCCCACCACAACAACTTCATCCAATTGTTTCGAATCTTCTTTCATCGTCACATTCAATGTTATCGGCCCTGTGATTTTCTGTATATATGCGATATAGCCTATTGAAGTAAATTTCAGTGTCGAACCTTCCGGAACTTGCAACAGGTAGCTGCCGTCAAGACCGGTAATAGTTCCTTGTGTAGCCCCTTCTATCATAACGGTTACTCCCGGAAGCGTCTCACCCGATTCGTCCACTACTTTTCCTGTCACCTTGACCGTTCGTTTGTTACCCTGTTGCCAAGACGAATTTCTGTTCAGTACAATTTGGCGTTTTTCAATGACGTAAGACACTCCCTCACCTTTAAACAGTTTATCCAATACCTGAGTCATCCTTTCATTTCTCACGGAGATATCCACTATACGGTTTACATCGACAATATCCTTATTGTACAGAAAACGATAGTTTGTCTGTTTTTCAATATTGGTCAAAACCTCCTCTACGGTCACATTTTTCAATCGCAATGTAATCTTGGCAGACTGTGCGCAAACAGGCATACTAATTGCTTGCAAGACAAGACAAAACAGCCATACTGCACAAAAATTCCCCATTTTTACATTCGCAGGTACATTAATTCTCTTTTTCATTTTCCTAATTGAAATAAGTTTCATACCTTTACATGTTTGGTTATTGGTTCTACAAATAAGTTGATTAACGAATAACTGAATCTTTGGAAAGGAAGGTGAGTCAGACCTTCCTTTTTTTATCAGTTGTCAGAAGCTAAATTTACTGATTATGTTTTTCCCATGACTTGTATTATTTAAAGGTTAATAAAAGTGTGTGTTTCTCTCGTTTCTACCAATAAGACGTTTCTAAAAATAAAAGCCACATCTCTTACCGCATTATTTTTTATCCGAACTATTTTTTCTTCAAACTATCGTTTATCCCAAATAATCTTTCTATTTTTACCCCAACAACAGAATTTCTACTGCAATACTATGTCAGATACCCAACAACATACCGCCAATGATCGTTTCCTGGTTATAGCATTGAAACAGGATGACCGACAGGCTTTTACCCGAATATTCCGTGCTTATTATAAAGACCTGGTGTTGTTTGGCGGTACATATATCCCGGAAAAATCAGTCTGTGAGGATATTGTACAAAATATATTTCTCAAATTATGGAATGACCGGAAGACACTGGAAATAGAACTCTCACTAAAAGCATATTTGCTGAAAGCGGTCCGGAATTATTGCCTGGACGAATTGCGGCATCGAAGAATTATAGACGAACATATTGCCTATGAGCTTAAATCCCCCTCTATTAATATAGATACGACAGAGAACTACATTCTATACTCCGATTTATGCCAACAATTAAAAAATGCATTGGAACAATTGCCGCCTCAGGAAAGGGAAGTTTTTGAGATGAGTCGGTTGGAAAACATTAAATATCAAGAAATTGCAGATCGTCTGAATATCTCTGTCAGAACAGTGGAAGTACGTATCAGTAAGGCCTTGAAACAGCTTCGTATTTTATTGAAAGATTTTTATCTACTATTTTTTTTCTTTCTTTTCCACTAATGGATGTGGGTTCTTCTTTCTGAAACGTCTATTATATACAAGGTAAAAATGCATATGATACATAAAGATTCGGACATAGAGATTATAATTTCCAAATACCTCTCGAAAGAGGCGACACAAGAAGATATCAAGGAATTGGAGATCTGGGTATCAGCTACTCCCGAAAACTACAAAAGCTTTCTTGTACAAAAAAACATATGGGAAGTTACCCATCCGGCTTTTAACCCGGAAGAGATAGACGTGGACAATGCACAAAGAAAAGTGATGGAACAGATTCGTCATAAAAGCCAACCGGTATCCGCTCGTCCCAAGTTGTCTTTCCTATATTACTGGCAGCAAATTGCAGCTATCTTGCTTCTCCCGTTGCTGATATTATCCGCTTATCTTTATTTTAAGCCTGATCCTCTAATCGCAGAAACTTACCAGGAATTATTTACTCCTTACGGCACTTGGTCGGTAGTGAATCTCCCCGATGGTTCGAAGGTATGGCTGAATGCCGGAAGTTCCCTGAAATATCCTGCCCAATTTAGAGGTAAAGAAAGGGTGGTTTCCATGCAAGGCGAAGCTTATTTTGAAGTAGAATCCGATAAAGAGCATCCTTTCATCGTAAAAACAAAAAGATTGGCAGTAGAAGCTACCGGCACTGCATTCAATGTTAATGCATATGCTCCTGATAATATAGCGGCAGTAACGTTGGTAAAAGGAAAAGTAGCGGTAACTCTCGATAGACAAAAGACAATTTCCCTTTCACCGGGAGAGAAAATTGATTACAATCTGGCAACTTCATTGTATAAGGTCAACAAAACCAATACATATAAATGGTGTTCATGGAAAGATGGAATACTCATTTTTAGGGATGATCCACTGGAATATGTATTCAAACGCCTGGGACAGACTTATAATGTGGAATTTATTCTGAAAGATCCTGAATTAGGCAAGTACTCCTATAAAGCAACTTTTGAAGGTGAGTCTATGAATGAAATATTACGTTTACTTGAAATGAGCGCCCCTATTCGTTGCAAAGAAATCAGTAATAGAACCAATAATGACGGGAAACTTGAGAAACAACGTATAGAAGTGAGTAGAATTATGCAATAATAAACTAGAAAACGTTCCTAAGTCATCCTAAAAGCGCCGTCACAGTATGTTCTGGCAAGGGACTATTCTCACTGCAATGAGAATAAATACTCATAGGTATGAGAAAAAGTTCTCACTGCAATGAGTATTTTTTCTCATCGCAGTGAGAATGCTTGAGAATTACTTCATCTTATACACCAACGTCCCACCCTTCACAATATCTTCATGTGATATTGAGTTCTTCGTGTAAGGTTCTCCATTCAGTGTTATGCTATCCACATACAGATGTTCTTTAGACAAGTTCTCTGCAATAACCGTGAAAGTCTTTCCATCAGCCAGATGCAATACCATCTTCGGCAATTGAGGAGCACCGAATACATATTCCCCACTCACCGGATCTACCGGATAGAATCCCATTGCGCTAAGCATATACCAGGCTGACATCTGACCACAGTCATCGTTGCCACAAAGTCCGTCGGGTTTATTCTTATATTGGGTATCGAAGATTTCACGAACCAACTCTTGCGTACGTTCCGGACGACCGGCCAATGCATATAAATAAGTGACATGGTGGCTCGGTTCGTTGCCGTGAGCATACTGCCCAATCAAACCTGTCACATCCGACAGGCTTTCACCTTCGAGCTTAACTGTGAACAAAGAATCCAACTTGTTCAAGAAAGGCTCTTCACCGCCAAACAGACTGATTAATCCCGGCACATCATGCTGTACATGCCAGGTATATTGCCATGCATTCCCCTCAGTATAGTCACCGCCAATACTTTCGGAATGTCCCAACGCACTTGGATTAAACGGAGCTTTCCAAGTTCCGTCAGCCTTACGCGGACGCATAAATTGAGTTTCCGAATCGAAGAGGTTCTTATAATAATCCGCACGTTTTGCGAAATAAGCGGCATCTTCCTCTTTTCCCATACGGCGTGCCATGTCGGCAGCGGCATAATCATCATACACTGATTCCAAAGTAGAAGATACCGACTCCGCTTTTATCAGGTCGGTAGGGAAATATCCGTATTTTGTATAAACTTCCCAATTGGACTTCAACAGATGAGAAACCGTTTGTGTTTTCTTTATCATATTGAAAGCACGTTCGGCATCAAAACCACGGAATCCTTTACGGTAAGCCTCAGCGATAACCGATACACCATGATTGCCAATCATACAGAAGTTTTCTTTTCCCCACAACGCCCAAATAGGCAGGAAGCCTTGTACTTCACCTTGCTCTATCAACGAATTTACAAAACCATCCACACGTTCGGGAATCACTAATGTATAGAACGGATGAGCGGCACGATAGGTATCCCATAAAGAGAATGTAGAGTAGAAAGTTCCTGTTCCGGCCTTCACAATGGAGTCGGCAGCATTGCGATACATACCGTCTACATCTGAAATCTGGTTCGGCTGAATCAGTGCATGATAGAAACAGGTATAGAAATTGGTCTTTTCATCGTCAGTACCTTCTATTTCAATACGGCTCAGATAGTTATTCCATTCATTATGGGCGGCAGTTTTCACTCCGTCAAAGTCCCATGCAGGAATTTCGGCTTCCAGGTTCTTTTTTGCTCCGTCTACACTGGTTGTAGAAAAGGCTACTTTCATCATCAGTTCCTCTCCCGGCTGCATGTCAAAAGTGGCAACGATACGTTTGCCTTTTTCTGTTTCGCCCATCGGAAGATAAAGAGAATCTATAACAGGGCGGTTGAACTTCATCACAAAGAAATAGTCCTGATCTACCCACACAGTGTTATTGACGTGTCCGGTCAGTGTCTGCGCGTCTTCCCAGTTTACTTCACAACTGTTCACTTGAGAATGGTATTGTTCTTCTCTCCATGCAGGCCCATGCTGCAAGTCGATCAAGACAGAAGCCGAATCGGCTTTAAGATAAGTGTAACGATGCAGAGCCGCGTGGATAGAAGCAGTCAGTTCCGCTTTCACCTGAGGATCGGAAAGTTCAACCGTATAATAACCCGGAGTGGCAGCTTCCTTATCTTTGGAGAAATGGCTACGATAAGCATCCCATGCACGGGCACGTGTACCAGTGACGGGCATTACCAGAATATCTCCCAAATCCATGCATCCCGTTCCGTTCAGATGGGTCTGGGTGAATCCCCAAATCAACGTATCCTGATAAACATATTCGGAACAGTATCTCCAACCGACCGCACCTGTCACAGGACTGGTCTGCACCATTCCGAAAGGATAACAAGCACCGGGAAACGTATGACCATTATCAGCGGCACCAATAAAGGTATTAACGTATTGAGTATAATCCTGCGTTTCCGTTTTTTCTGTCGGGGTGCAGGAAGAATAAAAGAATAAGCCTGCCAAAGCAGTGGTTACCAAAGGGATTTTTCTTTTCATGCAAATATAGTGTTAAGTTAATGTCGCATCACATACCATGCCACAAAATTAAAGATTTCTTCCCATTTAAGACGACTGCATATTGACAAATATACTTAAATCTTAAACGAAAGAAGATCTGATTTATATAGATTCATTGTGATAAAACAAAAAATCGTACGACTTATTGGATAAATATCAACTCAATTATTTATCTTTGTTAGCTTAATAATAAGCTGGCGCAAAAAAACAATAAGTACAATGAAAGATTTCTTGAAATTCACACTTGCCACGGTGACAGGTATCATTTTGTCAAGTATTGTATTATTTATTATCAGCATGGTGACGCTGTTCGGTATCATGTCTGCTTCGGATACAGAAACGATAGTAAAAAAGAATTCTGTAATGATGCTCGACTTGAACGGTACGTTAGTGGAACGTACGCAAGAAGACCCGTTGGGCATTTTATCCCAGTTATTCGGTGACGGGTCTAATACATATGGACTGGACGACATTCTTTCGTCTATCAAAAAGGCCAAAGAGAATGAAAACATCAAAGGGATTTATTTGCAGGCAAGTTCATTGGGCGCATCCTACGCTTCTTTACAGGAGATTCGTAACGCATTGCTTGACTTTAAGGAAAGCGGGAAATTCATCATTGCTTATGGTGACTCTTATACCCAAGGGCTTTATTATCTTTCCAGTGTAGCCGATAAGGTACTGCTTAATCCTAAAGGCATGATCGAATGGCGGGGTATCGCTTCCGCTCCTCTTTTCTATAAAGATCTTCTTCAGAAAATCGGTGTGGAGATGCAGGTATTCAAAGTAGGAACCTATAAATCTGCTGTTGAGCCGTTCATCGCCACTGAGATGAGCCCGGCTAACCGCGAACAAGTAACAGTTTTCATCAATTCCATTTGGGGACAAGTGACTGAAGGAGTAGCTGCCAGCCGTAGTCTTTCAGTCGATTCCCTCAATGCTTATGCAGACCGCATGTTAATGTTCTATCCGGCAGAAGAAAGCGTGAAATGCGGATTGGCTGATACATTGATTTATCGCAATGACGTACGCAACTATCTCAAGGAGATGGTGGAAATAGACAAGGATGACCGCCTTCCTGTATTGGGACTGGCAGATATGATTAATGTAAGAAAGAATGTTCCTAAAGATAAAAGTGGCAATATCGTTGCCGTTTATTATGCATCCGGTGAAATCACAGACTATCCCAGTTCTTCGGCTTCCGAAGAAGGCATCGTAGGTCCTAAAGTAAGCCGTGATTTGCGTAAGTTGAAAGAAGATGACGATGTGAAGGCCGTTGTACTCCGGGTTAATTCTCCGGGTGGAAGTGCTTTTGCTTCGGAACAAATCTGGCATGCAGTAAAAGAGTTGAAAGCGAAAAAGCCAGTTATTGTTTCCATGGGTGACTATGCGGCATCAGGAGGATATTATATCTCTTGTGTAGCCGATACGATTGTTGCCGAACCCACTACGCTGACCGGCTCTATCGGCATCTTCGGAATGATTCCGAATGTAAAAGGCCTGACAGAAAAAATAGGCCTGACTTATGATGTGGTAAAAACCAATAAATATTCAGATTTCGGAAATATTATGCGTCCTTTCAATGAGGGTGAGAAGTCATTGTTGCAAATGATGATTACTCAGGGATATGACACATTCGTAGGCAGATGTGCCGAAGGACGCCATATGACAAAGGAAGCAATCGAAAAGATTGCCGAAGGACGTGTGTGGACAGGTGAAACAGCCAAAGAGTTAGGCTTGGTAGATGAGCTCGGAGGTATTGACAAGGCGTTGGATATTGCCGTAGCAAAAGCGGGTATTGAGGGATACACCGTAGTATCTTATCCGGCCAAACAGGATTTTCTGTCTTCTCTACTCGATACGAAGCCGACTAATTATGTTGAATCCCAACTTCTGAAAAGTAAATTGGGCGAGTATTATCAACAATTCGGCTTACTGAAGAATTTAAAAGAACAATCCATGATTCAGGCACGCATTCCGTTCGAACTGAATATAAAATAAACCGTACTGCATGGACGAGCACTTTTTCAAAATACATAAATGGCTATATCCTGTCTCGTGGCTATACGGAGCAGTGGTAATCATAAGAAATAAGCTCTTTGACTGGGGATTGTTCCGGTCGAAGAGTTTCGATGTTCCTGTCATCTGTGTTGGTAATCTGTCTGTAGGCGGAACAGGGAAAACTCCTCATACCGAATATTTGATAAAGTTGCTTCATGACAAATATCAGGTGGCTGTACTAAGTCGCGGATACAAACGGCGTACACAAGGTTATGTGCTCGCTACTCCCCAAAGTACTGCCAGGACGATTGGTGACGAGCCTTATCAGATGTACACTAAGTTTCCGTCCGTCACGTTGGCTGTTGACGAAAACCGTTGCCATGGAATAGAGAAATTACTTGCCTTGAAAAAGCCTGCTGTAGATGTCGTCTTACTGGATGACGCTTTTCAGCATCGCTATGTCAAACCGGGATTAAGTATTCTATTGACTGATTATCACCGCCTTTTCTGTGATGATGCACTGCTTCCGGCAGGACGTTTACGAGAGCCTGTCAGTGGAAAGAACCGGGCACAAATCATAATCGTTACCAAATGTCCGCAGGACATCAAACCTATTGATTACAATATTATCACTAAACGGCTGAACCTTTACCCGTATCAGCAGTTGTTCTTCTCATCGTTCCGTTATGGAAACCTGCAACCTATATTCCGGCAGGAAGTTAGAGAAGCTGATGCGAATATGGCTACGGCAAGCAAAGAAATCTCTTTGTCTTCATTAACGGCTACGGAGGTATTATTAGTGACAGGTATTGCATCACCTGCTCCCATTATGGAAAGGTTGGACGGTTGCGCAAAACAGATAGAGACACTATCTTTTGGCGACCACCATGATTTTACTCACAGAGATATGCAGCAGATAAAGGAACGGTTCAAAAGATTAACAGGCGAAAAACGATTGGTCATCACAACCGAGAAGGATGCGACACGTTTGGTTAATCATCCGGGATTGGACGAAGAATTGAAACCGTTTATTTATGCTCTGCCCATTGAAATAGAAATATTACAAAATCAACAAGATAAATTTAACCAACATATTATTGACTATGTTAGAGAAAATACAAGAAACCGCAGCTTATCTTAAAGAGAAGATGCACACGAGTCCCGAAACAGCCATCATTCTTGGCACCGGACTTGGCAGTTTAGCGAACGAAATCACCGAGAAGTACGAAATAAAGTATTCGGATATCCCGAACTTCCCGGTGTCTACCGTCGAAGGTCACAGCGGCAAGCTGATTTTCGGTAAATTAGGCAATAAAGATATTATGGCTATGCAAGGCCGTTTCCACTACTACGAAGGTTATTCGATGAAAGAAGTAACTTTCCCTGTACGTGTGATGCGCGAATTGGGTATCAAGACATTATTTGTATCCAATGCCAGTGGCGGTACGAATGCAGACTTTGAAATCGGCGACCTGATGATTATCACCGATCATATCAACTACTTCCCCGAACATCCGCTTCGTGGAAAAAACATTCCGTATGGTCCCCGTTTCCCGGATATGAGCGAAGCGTACAGCAAAGAGCTTATCCGTAAAGCTGACGAAATTGCGAAAGAGAAAGGTATCAAGGTACAACATGGTATATATATTGGCACTCAAGGCCCTACCTTCGAAACTCCCGCTGAATATAAATTATTCCATATCTTAGGTGCTGATGCCGTAGGTATGTCTACCGTTCCTGAAGTGATTGTCGCTAACCATTGCGGAATCAAGGTTTTCGGTATTTCCGTTATTACCGACTTGGGAGTAGAAGGGAAAATCGTAGAAGTAACGCACGAAGAAGTCCAGAAAGCTGCTGACGCCGCGCAACCGAAAATGACGACTATCATGCGTGAACTAATCAACCGTGCCTAAACATTAAACCCGATTTATGAGAACTGAAATAGCTACTCT
The DNA here is from genome assembly GCF_040918965.1 of Bacteroides sp. RTP21281st1_H5_RTP21281_210402. Classification (NCBI taxonomy): domain Bacteria; kingdom Pseudomonadati; phylum Bacteroidota; class Bacteroidia; order Bacteroidales; family Bacteroidaceae; genus Bacteroides; species Bacteroides sp. RTP21281st1_H5_RTP21281_210402. Next base: position 42,111 of record NZ_JBCOWR010000002.1, read on the forward strand.
CGGTGAGTTCGGTCTAATCGACCGTCTTACCGAGGGAATCAAACTGGAAAATGAATCCAGTAAATATGGAGTGGGTGACGACGCCGCAGTCCTCTCCTACCCATCCGAGAAACAAATACTGGTAACCACTGATTTACTTATGGAAGGCGTACATTTTGACCTGACATATGTTCCTTTGAAGCACTTGGGCTATAAGTCTGCCGTAGTCAACTTCTCCGACATTTACGCCATGAACGGCACTCCCAGGCAAATAACAGTGTCTCTCGGAGTATCCAAACGTTTCAGCGTAGAAGATATGGACGAGCTTTATGCAGGTATCCGCCTGGCTTGCCAGCAATATAATGTCGATATTGTAGGTGGTGACACGACTTCTTCCCTTACCGGACTTACCATCAGTATTACTTGCATAGGTGACGCGGATAAGGATAAAGTAGTCTATCGCAACGGAGCTAAAGAAACAGACCTGATCTGTGTCAGCGGCGACCTGGGTGGAGCCTACATGGGACTTCAACTCCTGGAACGTGAAAAGAGCGTATTAAAAGGCGAAAAAGACGTGCAACCGGACTTCACCGGCAAAGAATACTTATTGGAACGTCAACTGAAACCTGAAGCCCGTAAGGACATTATCGAGAAACTTGCTGCTGCCAACATCATCCCGACTTCCATGATGGATGTTTCCGATGGTTTATCATCAGAACTTATGCACATCTGCAAGCAGAGCAATGCCGGCTGTCGTGTTTACGAGGAACATATCCCTATCGACTATCAGACTGCTGTTATGGCAGAAGAATTCAACATGAATCTTACGACTTGCGCTATGAATGGCGGCGAAGATTATGAGCTTCTCTTCACCGTACCTATTGCCGAGCATGAGAAAGTGTCGCAAATGGAAGGTATCCGCCTCATCGGCCACATCACTAAACCGGAGTTAGGCTGTGCTTTGGTCACCCGCGACGGACAAGAGTTTGAATTAAAAGCACAGGGATGGAATCCTTTAAAAGAAGATAAATAAAATATTCAGCATACAGCAAAATATTTTCATTCTATATAACACTGATAATAAGCCGACTAACTTTTTATCAGTGTTTTTTATTTCTGAAAGGCTTGCAGAATCCAAAAGTTTCACTACCTTTGCAACCGCAAGTGAGAAATTACTAAACCAATAATCACAAGGTGCCATAGCTCAGTTGGTAGAGCAAAGGACTGAAAATCCTTGTGTCCCCGGTTCGATTCCTGGTGGCACCACTTAGAAGAAAAGCAATTCACAGCAAACTCCTGATTTCCAAACGAAATCGGGATTTTTGTTTTCCGGCGGGACGCAAAAAACGGCAATATATTACCGTTTCTGGTGTTCCAAAAGGTGGAGCAAAATAGGTGGAGCAAACATCTCTACCGAATAAGATTCCTTCTCTCTGATTTGCAGCATTTTGCGTATCAAGAAAGCGTGTATGGTTTCCTACTTTTGTACCACGAATAAAACTGTAGGAACATGAAACGAGACTCATTCAAAATGCTTTTCTTTCTCAAGAAAGCCAAACTGCTGAAAAACGGAGAAGCCTCCGTGTGTATGCGCATCACGGTGAACGGTGCACGAGTGTAAACCAACATCCGCAAGAGTATCGACCCGGCTTTGTGGAATCAGGCGAAGGAGTGCGCCAAAGGCAAAAGCCGCAAGTCCTGCGACTTGAATGCCTATATTGAAGAGGCCCGAATCAAACTACATGGCATCTTCAACGAATTGGAAAGCGAAGGCATTCCCATCCATGCACGTCTGTTGCAGGAAAAGTTCTTCGGGCAGGACAAAGAGCCCGAGGTTATCCGCACCATCATCGGCACGATGCAGGAGCACAACGACCAATGCCGTGAACTTGTGGGCAAGGACTACGCTCTGATTACCGTCCGCCGCTATGAAAGTTGCAAGCGTTATCTGGCGGAACTTATCAAGCAGAAATACGGAAAAGAAGATTTACCCTTGACAGAGGTCAATGGCGAACTGGTACGTGCCTTTGAGTTTTACCTCAAGACAGAAAAAGAGTGCCAGCAGAATACCGTTATCCGCTACATGAAGTGTCTGAAGAAGATAACCAACCTCGCCCTTGCCAACGAATGGATAACCAAAGACCCGTTCATCGGCATCAAGTTCCACGAGAAGGAGGTCATCCGTGAGTTCCTGACAATGGATGAACTACTCACCATATACAACAAGAAGTTCTCATTGGAGCGCATCACCGTTGTTCGTGATGTTTTTATTTTCGCCGCTTTCACCGGGTTAGCTTTCATAGATGTGCAGCAACTGGCTCCCGAACACATCGTGGAAGACCAAAACGGGAATCTTTGGATTCGCAAGCCTCGCCAGAAAACAAAGAACATGTGCAACATCCCACTGCTTGACATCCCGATGGCCATTCTCCGTAAATACGCAACACATCCTACTTGCCAAAAGAAAAATGTGTTGCTACCTGTTCCCTGCAATCAGAAAATGAACAGTTATCTGAAAGAGATTGCTGATTTATGCATGATAAACAAGACCTTGACCACACATACGGCTCGGCATTCGTATGCAACCTCTGTCTGCCTCGCCAACGGTGTGAGCATTGAGAATGTGGCCAAGATGCTCGGTCACTCTAATATCAAGATGACCCAACATTATGCACGTGTATTGGATTCCTCCATCCTGCGCGATATGAATAATGTAAAGAACATGATGGCTAAAGTAATGGGATGAGTATGGAAAGAGGAATAATCACAATCAGTAAAAACGGAGTGGTGGGTGTTCCCTCTGCACCTATATGGATGACCCAATTCGAGATAGCCGACTTTTTCGGAGTATTTTCAAGTGTTGTTCGCAAGGCGATTCAGTCCATCTACAAGAACAAGGAACTGAACGAGGTTGAAACGCAGAAGTATATCAGGCAGACGGACGGCATCAGTTATGATGTTTACAACTTTGAAATGGTTGTCGCCGTTGCGTTCAGGATATGCAGCCGAGAAAGTATCCTGTTCAGAAAGTTTGTAGTAAATGAAATCTGCATCACCAAGAAAGAGGCTTCGATAACATTGTTTCTTCCCTGTGGCAGAAGAAGCAACCGATGGTATAATTGAGTTCATCCCGTCAGGCACTTGTTCCCGATGCTCGGATGCAAAGGTAGCGCATGGTTCAGATGGTAGCGACAAGGTCAAGCGGCAGAGCCGTTTCGGGCAGAATCTTCCTCCTGCGGAGCGTATTCAGCCCGAAAACCTTGCCTCTGCCAACCATACGCAGAAAGGGCATCCAGCAACGGAAACAAGCGACTGACGGGAAATCAAAAGACAAAGAAGGGGAACGACTTACAGACGAAGCAGAGTTTTGGTACTTCATCCGTAAGCCGTTCCTTTTTCTTTTTGTTGTAAGTCTATTGCTGCCGCAAATTATAGGGCAGACGGCAAACTGCGCTCCTTCAAGAAAATCAGATAGCTAATCAAGTTGCCCTCTGTCGGAAGGCGGAGCGGTAGCCGTCATTCAACATCCGTTCGATGTCCGATTCACGGTAAAGGATTTTGCCGCCCAACTGGATATAGGCTATCCTTCCTTCGTTGCGGTAGTCTTGAAGCGTTCTTCGGCTTACCTTCAACCGTGCTGACACTTCCTTGTCAGTAAAGAAACGCTCACCGCTCAATGTCTGACGATAGTTGGCGGTCAGACGCTCGTAGCTGTCCAGCAGTCGGTCAAGACTGCCCATGAAGTGGATTATCCACTCGTTGTCTTTGTTGATTAACTCATTCATGTTACTTGGATTTAGTGGGATTACTATAGATGGTGGTTAATTTGTCTTGCCCTTGAACTTCGCCTCCTTACGTCTGTCCTCCACAACGGAAACGATACGTTGCACATCTTCGGGACGGTAAAATATCTTGTGGTTTATCTGCGAGTAGGCAAGCGTACCGTTATCCCGCAGTGTTTGCAATGTGCGGGGACTGATGTTGAGCATCTGGCACACATCTTGATTGTCCATCCACTCACTCATTTTCTTTTCGCCGTGCCGCTGGCAGATGGCTTCCATACGGTGGACGAAGCGGTCGAACTTGGCGACCATCGCCTCAAATGTCTTTCTTTCGATAGATACGATTTCCATATACATCATTCTTTACTGTTATTGTTTCTTTTGCCGCAAAGGAATATATAATCCGTTATCCGACAATGGATTTTCCAAAAGTGGCAGCATATTGCGCTGACGTTGTAGTCATTGTCCTATATCGCATTTGAAAGGTTCGGCTACTTTGTGTATCAAAATGAACTATAAATCAATCGTATCAGTTAGCCATATTATCAGTCATACGACATATCAATTATACATATGGCTGATAAAGCATATTACTGGTCACGTATTATTATGGTCAGTTGTATTAACGTATGACCATACATACGTGTTATCATCTAAACTCAAAGGCGACTTTGTATGGTGTAGTTCTCTTATGAAAGCTTTTTTATCAATCCGTTTCTTACGGATTCTTGTGTTCACTTGAACACAGCAAGGTATGTTTTGGGCAGCTCAAAATACTTCGAGCAGCTCAAAACGCCTTGCCCTTGCAAGAGGCTGAGTTTTCCTCCGAAGTCGGAAAACTTTTCAAACCTGCGGTGCTGCTTTTACGATTTAGATGAATCGGTATTATTCTTTAACCACTCTTTAGCCGCTTCCGTGAGCCTATATTTTTGCTTTGGGTGCTTTGGCTGTTCTGGATACTGCAGTTCAATTGCACCGTCCTCCAACGCAGGGAGGAAATAATTTTCTCGGAATGATGTACGATGTTTGAATCCCATATTTGACATTATTTCATTCATCGTTAGATAGTCTTCACTCATTGAAAAAATTATTTCTTGAACTTGAGCGGTACTTGGACGGTACTTGAGCGGTACTTGAGCGGTACTTGAGCGGTACTTGTCCTGTTTACTTGTCCTGTTATCCTCTCTGTCAGTTTTAAGAGTGTTTGTCTTGAAGTAAGGTCGCTTGAAGGTGACGGTCACGAAACCGCCACCAGAAGCCCAAGTGGGTGCATCCACTCCTTGTGCCTTACAAGCATCCAGAATACGTTTCGCACCACTACCCCAGTTTTCCAGATAAGTCATACGATAAAGTGCCTCCGCCACCTTTAGGTTATGAGGAAATGACTCATGAGGTTTCTTGATATTTTCGGGAGTTATCTGCGGAGGGAACGTGCCGGGACTTGCTATCTCGATGCGGTCATCATAGATGGCAAGACTGATAGTTAGATTATATCTTTCCCAATACCGATGGCAAAGGGCATTGATTAGAGCTTCGCGCAACGCATGATAGGGCACTTCAAGTTGTTCTTCACGCTCTAAACTATGGTTGGTAATTACCCCACTGAGCGAAAGATGTTTGAAGCAAAATGCAACTCCGGCATCTAAGAGTTGGAAGAAATTGCCTTCGGCTCGTTGGTTATCACGGAACCTATTTTTGTCGATTCCTACAAACCGCGCCATCCTCAGTGTAAACTGTGGATACTCGTCTATTTTGTCAGAGAAAAGTAGTACAGCACCATTAGTCGGAACGCCATTCTTTAATAGCTTCCATTTTGCGAGAATATCTCCAGTAGGTTCATATAAAGCAGACTCTGGGATGCGACCACCATCAATACCTCGACGGATGCCATTACGAATCAGATTCTCGTTAAGATCTGCCAAAGTCACACTGTCAGCAGCAAGTCGTTCCCATGCGTACAGTTGAGGTTGATGTGCCCGAATACGCTCGTCATACATATCCTGCGGCATGACCTTCGTTGTACTCTCAACCTTATAATACGGGCAACCATGGAAGGTGTGCGGACGCTCACCCCATACCCATCCATCAAAGTGCATAGCTATGATCTGGTAGCCCGGGCGCTCTGGCACATCAACATACGCCACTCGTACATCTACCGCAGGTTCCAGCACTGCCAAAGCCTGAGCAATCTCCTGTTGAGTCTTGTCTGTCACCTCCTGTCCGATTATCTTCAACGAACTCGGAGCGACCCCAAAAATCAGCCAGCCACCTTCTGTGTTGAGAAAGGCGCACGCTGAGTGCATCCCGTCTTTCAGTTCACCGGTTGTTTTCTTCAGTTCCAGAGTCCGTGACTCATCTGCTGCAATTAATGTCCTTATATCGTCAATTGTCATATGCTCTTTTATACCTATCTGTAATATAGCTTAAGAAAATTCTGTTTCTTCTCATCATCATATCCCTGTTCAATAATGGCAGATGAATCTAATACTTTAAGTTCAAAATCAGAACCAATTCTTAGGATATTTGCTTTCGTTATGGCTTTTCTTTTCGTAGCATTTTGTGCAATTTTAAAAATCTCTGGCAGTTCCCCTTTCCTTTCCTCATATTCTTTTTTATAAGATGACAGCATGGATGTCACCTCATCATCGATTGCTAATGACGAAATCAATTCATTCGTATTTACTTCTCTACCATCATTCTGCAGTATTTGAGTAATTTTTCTGGATGCCTTAGCTAAATCCAAAGATTTCTCTGGAATCTTTTTACTAATCTGATGAACCACTGTAGAACAAAAGTCCGCTATACGTTCTGTATACTGGAAATCTGTAATTATGTCCTTTATATAAAGGAAGTTATTAGACCAATATCTTCCATCTTGACGGATGGTTGATGTTTCTACTATTGAGATTAAATATCCTTTATCTGATTGGATATTGAAAATTATGCACCCTTTGTCCAAATGCTTTGTACTCAATCCCAGCTGCGATTTAATAGAGTATTCTCCGTTTTCATAGGACACGGTTAAAAAACTATCTTTTGCTTCTGTTTTGAGTAACAAAATAGCATCAACTGTCTCATCGTTAATAATGCAACCGTCAATATAAATTACATAAAACTCACCATTACTAATGTGCGGATGTATACTTTGGTCATAAAGGTGCCTTGCAAGGTTATTTGATTGTTTGACAAAATCATCTTTGTTTTCAAATATCTTACGTACAAATCTATAGGACGGATTCATGTCCAGAGAGTCAATAGAATCAAATTGGCTAAATGTGTCAAACTTAAACGTATTTTTCACCAATGTTGATATGAATTCAGAAGCAAACGACATATCGTCTGCTTTAGAAGCAAATGCGATCCCTTCTTCTTTGGATTTATTTCCAACTTTTTGTACAGTGGCAATTACTGGTGTACCTAACTTAAAATTTACCATCATTCATAGATATATTTAGGAATTAGACCTCCATTTTCTGATTTTGAAAACTTTGCCGCAGTATGGAAATACTCTAAATCTTTCCAATAAGATTCGTCAGCATGTTCTATTAGTATAATCTGAAAATGATTGCTTTCGCCGCATACAATATCTTTCATAAAATCATTGAGTAGTCCGAAAGCTTTGATTAGCTGTTTCTTGTCATCGTTATCAAGCGTGTTTTTATCAGCGTAATACGGTATGCTTGGTTGATCAATAAATAGAAATGAGCCAACCTGTTCGGACTGATGTGCCAGAATAGAGCGATGGAGACCTAGAAAAAAACATAAGTGTAGGAACATATAGTTTGATTTGCTGCCGACATTTCTAATAGGATACTCCTCCCCATTTTTCAACAGCGAAACTCTACGCTCCTCATCGTCATAACGCATAGAAGAATCTGGATAAGAATCTACAATGCCATTGGTTGAACGAAAATATTTGTTTATATATTCGTTCAATACCTCTTTCACATCATGAGGCAATAAATACATCTGTTTTAATTGAATTTTCAATGATTCAATTTCTGACAGCATATCTTGCTCAACATTTGGTAGATAAGCATCTGCTTGTGGTTTCTTCAAATCTTTCAGTCGATATTTAAGACTTAGAGCCATGTTAAGCCATTTAGGATTAACAATAGTTTTACGGAGAAACGTTAATCGTTTTAGTTCATTTTCGCAAGTTTTCAGTTCTTTTTTTAATTCTTCATACCTTGCATTGAAATCAATAGGCAATTTAGGCGTTTCTATCCTTGACTTCTTTATTTGTATAAGTTGATTTTCTAACAAATCAAGAAGTTCTGTCGTTTCAGAGCACAGAATGACCTCATCTATGTGCTCTCTAATGTAGGAAATAGGACGTAGGCTGTCTTGAATCTTTATTCCTGCATCTTTCTGTTTGCCCATCTCCGAAAGTAGAGAGTTGTAGATACTTAATTTAGAATTAAGTTCATCCCTTTGTTTTTTAAGTCTCTCTAATTTATTTGTATCTTCATCGTTTTTGATGAGTTTGTCGTATTCATTTATAGTTCGTTGAATATAATGTTGTAGTTCATTTGCATTTGCATTTTCACAAATAAACAAATTGTCGGCAGGGACTAGGTTAAGACGCAATGCGTCTTCATAAATAGAAATGAGACTGTCCTTATATTTTATTTCATCAGCTTGTGCTTTTTGATGCTTCTGCTGATATTGGTTCAATTCCCTTTCTGCCTTTTGAATTGCAGATTCTACTTCTTTCCCATTATGACACCTAATGCCATTGACATACTCCAAGGCATAATCAAGGTGTGCATCAAAACTTCGGCTCATAAAAAAAGCCGTGTCAAAATATGTATTAGCTGATGATATAATATCCTCTGTCAGATAATTAAATGGTAAAAAATGTCTGAAAGTCATAGGAAATGTTCTATGACCAATCTTCACATCATGTTTCGGGACATTGAACATACTCGTAAGCATTGTTCTCATCTCTCCAACTGTATGAGTAGGGGTATATGGCGTTGGGTATTCTTGCTGTTTTTTCCAATATACATCTTGCGAACCTTTCCCAAGATACGGAGCTTTTCTTATAAGGATGTAACTTATTCCATCAAGATATAAATGCATACCATAGAACTCCACATTTTCATTAACTATATTTTCTACAATTACAGGATTGTCTGATAGGAAAAGATAATCAATAATTCCGAGTATCGATGATTTGCCAGTGGAAGAATCCCCTGTAATAACATTTATTTTATTGGGCTTGAATGGATAGGTTACCGTCTTTAGGACGTCTTCACTAAAACCCTTGAACCATAATTTTATGCTTTCAATATATAGATTCATAGGAGTACGTTTAAATCGTTATAAATTTCTTCGGTTGATAAGTCCTTGCACATATCTAATAAATGATCTGCATTATTGATTATACGACCCAATCTTCTGGAACTCAATTTTCCAGAAGGAAAGGATAGATCGATTAATCGCAGTACACCTTCTGATACAGCAATAATCTTGCTTTGTGTTAGTATTATCATAGCATTTATGAAATATGGGCCAAACGAATCTAATTTACGAGATATTAGTCCTTGATTTTTAATGCGACTGGAAAGCTGCTTGAAATCCATGCAGCCATGCAACCCTGTACTTAGTTGACGGTCTATCAGGATTGTACTAACAAGATACAATAGAGCTATATCCATATCTCTTTCTCTGAGAATTCGGACTATGCATGCCATAATTATTCCTTCATTATTGTAGACTCTGTTCATGACTTCTTAAATTTATCTTCCCAATCACGATGCCAACCAATTAAAGGTAATTCGGGGATTATATTTGTTGGAGAATTTGAGTAGTAATATATACACCCTTCGCTTAAGAATTGCTCTAACGGAGTTTCAACTAAAGAAAATCGTTCTTTTCTCATTTCATCAACCGTATCACATCCGGCTTCACACAATTCTATCTCGGTACAATTTGGAGATAGTCTTCTATGTTTAGAGTTGTGACAACGTCTCCATGCTGAAGATACATTTTGGGTTAATTGTTTCACATCATCTGGAACGATTACATTATCATCCCAATGTTCATGAAGATTATTATTAAAGCATAACCAACACAATGTGCGTTCAGCAATTTCATCTACATTCTCCTCTCTTGTATCACCTATGACAAATAATTGTTTCATAAATAACAAGTCACGGGGATTGCCATTAAATTCATTAAGGTCGTAGTCCGTTCTGAAATGAATTTTCTGACGTCCAATATCAATTACACTCTGGTATTGCTCTTTAAAAATCGTCCCAGCATAAGATACAGGTTCACCATTCTCAATATTTTTCACTGAGTCGTCCCTTAATTTTGTCATAAGTTGATCATAAACCCATTCTATGCGGTTGTTTCTTAAAGCAAAGCGGGTGGCCATTAAATTCTTTATTTCTTTTTTCAATAAATCCGAGGTTTCAGAAACAGAGATTCGTGCACAAAATTGTGACAGGTACAACTTACCTAACAATTCCGTAATAATCTCTGAAATATCAACGCTTTTCTTCTTGGTGGTATCGGTCTTATCTTTATTGCCTCTTTCGGATTCTTGAATGGAAATAAGAGCTGATTTTAATTCGTCGATAGACTGATTTGCTCCAAATTTTTCAAGAGCTTTCACAAAAGCATTCTCAGAAATTGCTTTATTTGTCACCAACACAAACTTGTGGCTATTTAACATATCCGGTTGCTCGTCAATAAGCTTCATCCAAATAGATATAGTTTTCCATAAGTCTGTATCACGATTACTTAGGTTTATTGTTTCACCATTAGCATTTTTTTGGACGCTATGTTTTATTTGATACAGCGTTATGCTCTCTCCCGTCTGTTTATCAACATCATCAAGACGTTCAAAACTTACGGTAGTCGAGTCATCAATTATGCCTAATAGTTGCAGAACAAAGTAATTCCATTGATATTCAAAAGCAGCAAAAACATGTGCTGCAGAACGCTTACTTTGTTCTTTTGATGGTGCTATCATATTCATAAGGATATTTCTATTACGGTTCTGCAACCATAGATGAATAATAGTCAGAATTAACACGATATAAACGTGGAGCAGATTGATGCTCCTTATAGTTTTCTACTTGGTCTAGGACTTCGTTGAAAACTTCGTCGCTGTATGTGGGTGGATAGCCGTTCTTGGCGAGCAGGAAGAATAACTTGCCGTTGAGATCGGCTTTCACATTATCATTGTTCAGCCAATCGGTGAACGATGACTGTGTGTCAATAAGTTCCTTAATCTTCTTGGCGAGTATCTTGCATTTGTCGTTGACAATGAGAGTGCCAACTTTCTTATCCTCTCCATACTCAAAGTTGTGTTTGTCGCGCATCGCCATGAGAATGTCGTAGAAGGCTTTCCCCTGGAATGTAAGGCCGAGCTGTCGGAAACTTTCTTTGTCCTCGCCAAGGCGACCGAGAATTTCAATAGCCTGTTCGGTCGCACTCTTGACTATTTCGTTGACGGTCTCGCTCTGAGTGGCGGTAGCCTCTCCGGCGGTAAGAGCGTCGCGGCGTTTATGGTATTCTTCAAGTGTCTTTTTGAGCATTTCCTCGAATTTCTCAGCGGCAATTTTGTTGGTATCTTTATACTGTGAGATTGCGCGACGAAGCATTTTGATGAGTACTTCGAGGCGAGTGGCGGGTGCTGGTATATTGTTGATATGCTCAATGAACTCCGGGCTAAAGATATTCTCCTCTACATCCGTATCGAGAATGTTTACTACTGAGTTACATTTAAGAGCTTCAGCCACCATGCTTTCCACAGCGCGGTTCATGCTCTCGGTGTCGTGCTTCTCGCTGGAGGTCTTGCGGATATAAGATGCGACAGCCATAAAACATTGGCAGAGCGTATTCTGCTCATTTGTCAGCACATTTGAGGGTTGGCAAATGTCGTAGGCGGTGCGCAGTCGCTTGACGTGAGCGAGGAAGAATGTCTTGGCATCAACAAGGCGCGGTTTCTTACCCTCGTCGGCTACATTCAGTTTCTCCGTACTACTGAGAATGAAGTCGGCAGCATTAGACAGACACTCGAGGCGGTCGATAGGCTTTGCCTCCGGGTCAATGAACGGAGTGATGTCAAAACCGTGGAACAGGATTTTGAGTATTTCAAGTTCGATGAGCATAGCTTCCAGAGCTTGCTTCACATCGTCTTCACTCGGACCAAATGATGTACCGCCGTACTTGTGCATCGCTTCCATCATGTTGGAACGGATACCGATATAGTCTATAATGAAACCGAATTCTTTGCCTGGGTATTTGCGGTTGACACGGCTGATTGTCTGCACGAGCGTATGCTTCTGCAACGGCTTGTCGTTGTAGAGATAAGTCAGGCAATCAACATCAAAACCGGTAGTCCACATATCCACAACGATAGCGACGCGCAGATTGGAATGTTCCTGCTTGAAAGCGTCATCAAGTTTTTTGATGCGCTTTTTGTCTCCGAGATAATCGTACATATCTTTTGGGTCGTTCTTACCGCGAGTGGCTACCATGGCGATTGTCGGTATGGGCTTTAGCTTTTCAAGTTCCTCTGTAGTAAGAACAGAATCATCAGGTGACTTACGCTCCTCGAACCATTCGGGACGTATCTTGCGGAATTTCTGCAAGAGGTTGTAGCCAATGTATCGTTTCGAGCAGACAATCATAGCTTTTTGTATTACGTCGGGCTTGTTGGCGCATGCAGCTTCGTAGTGAGCTATGATGTCGGCGGCGAGGCGTTCCAGACGTTCTTCATCGGCAAGTATCACTTCCATTGCGCTCATAGCCTTTTTGGATGCAGCAATGTCGGCATCTGTCGCGCCCTCGTCGGCGCACTTCTTATAGTATTCGTCTATCTCTTTGACCTTGGTGCTATCGAGCGTAACCTGCACTATACGCGGAATGTATTTGAGCGGCTTGGTGATTTCATCATCTACCGCCTGTTGCATGGTATAGCGGTCTACAATATCACCAAACACCTGTATGATCTCATCAATAGGTGTGCCAGTAAAGCCTACAAAGGTCGCATGAGGGAATGCTGTGCGCAAATATTCTGCGTATGGCTTGGTGACAAATGCGCCAATCTTTGATTCGTCTTTCTCCGTAGTAGCGATGGCCTGTGTATCGGTTTCGGGTTCATCGACATCTGTGCGTGTACGGACTTTCAGGGTCGTGCCCGTTCCGAGCTGTGTGCGGTGGGCTTCGTCGGAGAAACAGATGATGTTTCGTCTGGTGTTTAGTTCGCCGATTTCTTCGCAGAATTTCTGAATAGTGCAAATGAAGAAACCGCCGGAGTCGCGTGCTGCGAGTTCCTGTTTTAGGATTGTGCGGTTCGGAATAACCTGTGCCGCTCCGAGGCTCAGATATTCGGTGGAGCGCAGAAATAGTTTGCCCGCCTGAGTCTGAAGGTCATCGCGGTCAACAATCATTACGATTGTAGGCGAGCCAAGTTCTGCGCAACGGAGCGAGAGCTGACAGGCGAGGAACATCATTGTGTAGGTTTTGCCGCATCCTGTGGCACCGAAATAAGTGCCGCCCTTGCGGTCGCCGCGGGCGTATACCTCCCGCACATGCTCACGGAGCATTCGGGTGGCGAAGAACTGCGGGTAGCGGCATACTATTTCCTGCTCCTTGTCGAAGTCCTTGTCAGGGAAATAACAGTAATCGCGGAATATTTCGATAAAGCGGCTCGGTTCATATACTCCTGCCACAATGGTGCGCACTTGGTCAAGTCCCTTAGTTGCCACCGGGTCTTCGTTGTTGACCTTTTTCCATGCGTAGTAATGTTCGTATGGGGTATAAGTCGTACCGATCTTGGTATTGTTTACCGTGGCATCACTGATGCACGATAGCGGGCAATAGCGCAGCAGATGCGGTATGTCGCGTAGGTAGCGTATATGGATTTGGTCGTAGGCATCAGCAATAGTTGCATTTTCATCGGCAGGATTCTTTAACTCGAAAATGCAAAGCGGCATACCATTAACAAACAGAATTACGTCGGGGATGCGGATGTTATCACCGAGACCATAGCCAACCTCAAACTGGTTGACAACGCGATAGGTGTTGTCGCTTCCGTCGTAGTCGATAAAGTCAATGTCGAATGTTTTGCCATCGTCGTGCCGTACATAGCGGAAGCCATCGCGGATAAGATAATAAGTGTTGCGCAGCGTTTCAAAATGAGTCTGACCCGAAACATGGCGCAGCTTATTAGAAATTTCCTCAATATCCTGTGCGGTCAAATCAGGATAACGCCGATTAAGATAGCTTGTAAGATCATCGAGCAACAGCACATCCCTGTTATGCCGATGTATCTTACCGCCATAAGTATATTCCCAACCTTGTTCCACAAGCAAATCTAACAAGGCCAATTCGTATTCGTCTTCGTAGAATTTTCCGTTACTCTGTTTCATGGCACTTCATTTTAGGCGTTGGCTCCTTTTAGCACAAGGGCTGGACAGATAGTTTTTAATTTCTCACGAGCTATTGCAGCGACACCCTTGGCTTCCTCCATACAGTGATAGAGGTTAACGATTGATTGTTGTGCTTCAATGGGCGGAAGGGGAATTTTAGCCCTACAGAGTTCCGACCAATCAAATGTTTCTCTTGCGCTACCCCATGAGTTGAAACGCGAATAGCGGTCAAACTCGCTGCGGCTTAATAGTAAGAACAGATATTCAGGCAATAGCTGTGAGTAATTTTTGCAATCAAAGTTTATATACGATGATGAAACTATAAACGTCTGAGCCATATTATTGATTGCCAAAGAAATTTTACCTCCATTACGAGACGTAACAGAAACATAACAGAAATTTCTTGGCTTTAATAATTTATAAGGCGAAAGAGATACGCCTTTCATGTCAGCTTTGGTATATATCAATTTTTTCTCTATGCTAATACCTCTAACATCATCAAGAGTATACTTCCCAAAAGTATTTCTTTCGTCAACTTGTTTAATATACTCCCCGAGGGAAACACGTGAATATTTCTTACCAGACTCTATGACGAGGGCTTCGCACATTTTGGAGAGGGAGGCCACGAGGACTTCATTCTGCTCAGCGAGAACCTTCAGCCCGTTGTAGGTTTCCACCAACTCACGTTGTACCTCAATCGACGGCAGAGGGATGTCGACACGGCAAAATTCCTCCCAGTCGAATGTCTCGCGAGCACTTCCCCACGAGTTAAACCGCGAGTAGCGGTCAAATTCGGGGCGAGAGAGTAGAAGGAATAAATAGCCCGGGAGAAGAATGGTCTCGTCCTTACAACAAAAGGTGATATAGGATGAAGATACTATGAACGTATTTGATGTTTCATTCATAGCCAAAGAGATTTTACCGCCATTACGAGAAGTAACAGTGACATAACAAAAGCTATTTGGCTTAAGCAGTTTATATGGCTTCAATGAAACATCTTTCATATCAGCCTTTGTAAATATCAGTTTCTTTTCAATGCTAATACCTCGAACATCCGATAGCTGATATTTTTCAAAGAAATTGCGTTCGTCTTGCTGAACAATGTAGTCACCGAGACGTACCCATTTCGTTTCACTTGCACTCATATCCAAGTTGTTTTAGGGCGTTACGAAGAGTAGTGTTGTTATCGGACTGACGGCGCAGTAGGTCGGAAATTGTTGTCGTGGCTTCGGAGAGGACTTTATGATAGTCGGCTTCAAGGTCTCGGTCGACAAACTTAATGTAACGGCTCGGAACGAGCGAAAAGTCATTCTCTTTCTCGGCTAGTTCTTTGTAGCTGACCGAACGGTACAACTCAGGTTCGGCGTAGGTTGCGCCGTCCGTGCCCTCACTTTGCCATTTGAAGTAAATCTCGGATGCTCGCTTGATTTGTTCGGCATCAAACATGACCTTCTTTTTCTGTTCCCCTTTCACTGGGTTCTGCGTCCACTGGCGCAAATCCATGAAAAGGATTTGACCTGTGCGGTCGCGTAGCTTGCGGCCATGCCACATTCTGGCTTTCTTATTTTGGTTGAGAATCCAAAGTGTTACGGATATGTCTGTATTATAGAAAAGTTCACGAGGCAAAACGATGATGGCTTCAACTTTATCACCGAAGCCTTGTTCGTCGAGTTTAAGAAGCTTCTTACGGATTGTATATGCGTCAGAGTCTCCGAGGGCACCATTGGCGAGCAGGAAACCGGCTACGCCTTTCTTGGGGGTAAGTTTTGAAAGAATATGAAGAATCCAAGCATAGTTGGCATTGCTTTCAGGAGGCGTGGCATAATTGGCCCAACGGGCATCATTGCTAAGCTTATCTTCGTACCATTTTTTCTTGTTGAAAGGTGGGTTGGCCATGATATAATCAAAGGTCAACCCCTTATGAAGGTCATCGGTGAATGTCGAGCCGTTCTTCTCGCCGAGATGATGTGAAATACCTCGAACTGCCAAATTCATTTTGGCGAGACGGTATGTGGCAGGGTCGCTCTCTTGGCCATAGACATTTACGTGGGTAATGTCGCCCTGTTTGGACTCAACATATTTTGCACATTGCACAAACATACCGCCGGAGCCGCAACAAGGGTCATAGAGAGTGCCGTCAAACGGCTCAATAAAAGCCGCTATAAATTCTACTACATCATGGGGCGTATAATATTCGCCCTCTTCCTTGTCCGCATTTATCGCAAAAGACTTTAGAAAGTACTCATACACTCGACCGAACAAGTCTTTTTCCTCTCCGAAAGCACGATGCGAAACCTTATTTACCTCATCTACGACTTTCTTGATGACATTGGCTTCAAGATTGATAGAGGTAAACAAACCGAGTTTCACACAACCTTTGAAGGCTTCGCCGCTGTCGTTAATAGCTTGCAGGGCATCATCGAGAGCACCATTGAGTTTTGGAGCGGGTATATTGATAAGCATAGACCAACGGGCAGCTTCCGGCACAAAGGCGATGCCCTTGTAACGCGAAGGACTAGCGAGAAATGTTTCAATCATAACTTCATCAGTAATACCGTTGTCGATGCACTCCTGACGCATCTTTGCCTGTGCATCTTCAAACTTTTCACCAATAAAGCGGAGGAAAACAAGAGTAAGCAGCAAATCGCGCTTATCCATCAAAGAGGCATTGCCGCGCAGATAGTCGCGGCAGTTAAATAATATAGATTCAAGATTGAGAGAGTTCCCCTCTTTTTTCTTTGTCGTTTTCTTTGCCATATTCAATCGTTATTACCGCCATTGATGAGTTGGCGAGGGTCCACATTCAAAAGTCCTGCAATCTTCCCAAGCATATCAAGGGAGGGTTGCATCTTGTTGGAACACCATCGGGAAACAGTTGCTTCATTTTTCCCTACTTGTTCGGCTAACCATTTACCTGTTTTGCCATTCTCAACTAACACGACCTTTAGCCTGTTTATCTTTTGCGATTCCATACGTTTTAATTTGCTTGCGAATTACAATACTTTGATTTGTAACGCAAATATAGTGATAATACTCGGAAATACCGCATTGTGCCTCAAAAAAGTAGCCTGAACGCCCACAAAATCAAGTATATTAGCTATATTTGCAATCACAGAGAGAAGAAATAGGCCAATGAACGAAGAATACAAAATAATACTCTATCAGGACGATGATGAGATAACTCGTGTGTCTGTGCGTTTTACCGATGAAGATTTGTGGTTGACACAAAATCAGTTGGCGGAGATATATTGTACGACAAAGCAGAATATCAGTCAGCACATAGACAACATCCTAAATGATGGAGAATTAGACCCAAATCGAACTGTAAAGGATTTCTTGACAGTTCGGCAAGAAGGTAAACGCCAAGTGCAGCGCAGTGTTTTGCACTATAATCTTGATATGGTTATCGCCTTGGGCTATCGTGTGCAGTCGCAGGTGGCTACCCGTTTCCGTCGCTGGGCTACTCAGCGGCTTCATGAGTATATCCAAAAGGGATTTGCGATGGATGATGAGCGGTTGAAGCAAGGAGGTAATCGGTATTTCCGTAAGTTGCTGCAGCGTATCAGAGATATTTGTAGTAGCGAGCGTAACTTCTGTCAACAGGTGACGGACATCTATGCCACAGCCACAGATTATGCCCCACGGGACGAGATGACAAAGATGTTCTTTACAACCGTACAGAACAAGCTGCACTACGCCGTCCATGAGAACACGGCAGCGGAGGTTATCTACAATCGTGTGGATAATGAGAAGCCGTTTGTAGGTATGACGAACTTCAAAGGCAACTATGTAACCAAAGACGATGTGAAGATTGCCAAGAACTATCTCTCAGAGATTGAACTGCAACGTCTTAACCTGCTTGTTTCCGGTTTCTTGGACTTTGCCGAGTTCCAAGCATTGGAAATGAATCCTATGACGATGAAAGATTGGATAGAGGCATTGGACAATCAGATTATCGCTCATAAACGGAAGGTCTTGATTGGCAAGGGCAACATTTCGCACAAGCAAGCGATTGAGAAGGCAGAAAAGGAGTTTGAAATCTACCGCAAACGAGAAATGGATCTACTTGAAAGCGATTTTGATAGAGAAATCAAAAGATTGAAAGATAATAACGACTATGGCTCAAAATAATATTATTATCTTTGAACCAGAAGTCATTCTTTGGCAGAGACGGTTCACGGAATACAATCGTTAAAAAGTGGAAGTATAGAAAGACATGACTCTAAACTAATGTTAGGCAGGAATACAATAACCGTCGATTGCGGAAATTAAGTTTCAATAGAATTGCAATGAACATTAAGAGCATATATAATTAAGTATTGCATCTTTTGTTCAAACTGTATTCCACACTTGCTCTGCCTGTTTTAGATGGTATATGAAAATGAAACAGAAATTACAAAGTTAAAAACAATGATGATATCATTTTTACGAGCAAAACATGGTGACTGTATCAACATCCGTCATAATGATAAGAATGTAATTATAGATTCAGGCACGCCAGATTCCGATGCATATTCTTGTTTGATTGATGAAGTAAGAGCACAAGGTCAGCGAGTTGATCTTCTTGTTATAACCCATTATGATTATGACCACATCGGAGGAGTGTTTGCTATGGATTCAGATAATTGGGAAATAGTTGACAACGTGTGGTTCAATTCCGCACAAATGGTAATGCCGACTGTTAATAAAGAAAATTATCTATCTATTCGTCAAGCCAATTCAGTACAGAGCGCTTTGGAAGATTTTCATGTAAAATGGGACAGAGAATTAACACGAGGCAAAGTATTTGAACTAGGGAATAACTGGTTGCTGAAAATCCTATATGGTGGTTGTGACAAAATATTGGATGGGGTGGGAGAATTTCTGTCGTCTCCCAAATGCGACTGGAATGCTACGTTTGAAGAGCTAGAACACTATCTGAATGACAATGTATTAGATACTACAGAAGTCAACGCTTCTTCAATTGTATTGTTACTTACTGATAGCGAGCACAACTATCTATTTCCTGGCGATAGTACGCCCCAAGTCTTATTAGATGCATTATCCGACTATTCTGAGACCAATCCCCTGCGTCTTGATTTGCTAAAGCTCCCTCATCATGGCAGTTACAAGAACATCACACACGAGATTTTGAAAAAAATTATATGCTCGGATTACGTAGTACTCACGAACGGTAAGGTTCATTTTCATCCGAATAAAAAAATGATGCTTAAGGTATTGAACTGGGGACGTCGTACAGATGATAAAATCCGTTTTCATCTTAATTATCACCAAGAGCTAAGTGAAAAGCTAAAAATATCCGAAGCAGAACAGAAAAAGTATAAATTTGAGCTGGATGGACAAACTGAATTTAAAATATAATGCCTGCAAAATAGATGCGAGGGTAGCGGGCCAAGATAGTCATGGGTCAGGATTTTTATACGTCACATTTCCCGGTGGTAAATATAATTATGTTGTCACAGCTAAACACATCCTGTCAGAAGACTCTATTGTAAATCCACAACTATCAGATATCACTGATTTGTCAATTATGGTCGCAGCAGAGGAAGGCTTTGTTACTTTAGAGGTGTATTCTGAAAGTTTGGATGAAAATATATTTTTCCATCCTCGTTGGGATGTTGCCATAATTCGTGTACGAAAATCCTATCTGCCACGAGTTGTCAAGGTCTGGATGAAAAACTATAGCGAGATAAATAAGGAGTGTCTTCTTAAATGTCACGCTTGTCCTAATTTTGGGCGAGATCATTCTATACCTTTTGAGCTAAATTATCATCCTGACGATAAGCATTTGGTACATTGCAATAGCGAGATTAAAAATATCCATCATTATCATGGAATTTCAGGCGGTGGCGTATATCTTGCAGATGCTCCCTATATGGTGAGTCTTATTTCAAAGTATCCCTTTGTTGATTTTGAAATGAACCAGCTTATGCTCGCCCAAGTAGATTGGGACGAGATAAATGAAATGCTTTATGAAAGGCAGTGGCAGAAATTAGGAAGAGGAGCTTCTACTAAAACTCGAATAGCACAGGACAAAACCATCATTGACCTACGAGAGATGAGTGTTAATGGAACGAGATTGAATCTTGATACTGCACTAAAGAATTTGCGCCGCGATATGATTGACGATTGGTTTTTCGACCCATTGCAATATGTGGATTTATGCAATCAAGATTTTGTCCTCGACTATTTTTCGAGCCAAGATGTTCGTGAACATTACAAATTCCAGGAAATGGAAGTGTTATATATTCCTAAGGAATCTTTGGTGCAGCGTAAGGCCATGGTCGGTAATTTTGTTGATCGTTTGCTTTACATTGCTATTGTAGAAAAATTGGCACCGTTGATGGAGGAATATATCTCCTCTCGTGTTTATGCAGCTCGTCTTAATCGTTCTGAGGATAATTCACTTATAGCAAACGGTGTAAATCAGTGGATAAAGATGAATTATCTAATTGACGAATGGCTCGAAAAAGGAGAGGGATGCCTATTCAAGTGCGATGTGGTGAATTATTTTGATAACATATCGCATGCGACGCTTATAGGCTTCTTACGTGAAATTGCAACTGATGCGGATGCTCTCAACGCAATAAAATTGCTTGAGCAAATGTTTTCAGAAATTTCGGACTCCCAAACGAACTGTGGACTTCCACAAAACAGTGACGCATCCTCATTATTGGCGACCTTCTATCTCAGTCATGTTGATATCCAGATTCAGGCACAAGCTATAGAATACTGTCGCTTTATGGATGACATTTATTTTATGGCACCAGATTATTTTAGTGCCCGCAATGTGTTGCAATCGCTCGAAGGTGAGTTGCGTCGTCTTAATCTTTGCCTAAACTCCTCTAAGGTGGTTTGTATAACCCTCGAAAACAAAAAGGAGGTCGACGAATTTCGTGAAGGACTGAGTCTATATAATCACACTAATCAAAAGATAAAACAACTCATCAGGAGCGAAGATCTCGGACGACGCGAAAACGGCATCGCTTTATTAGTAAACACTCTTCACGAAATCATGGATTCGTTAAAAAGAAATTCTAAAGAGCATACAAAAGATATACAACGTAAAAAGAAATTCCTTCTCTACATACTTTGTAACTATCCAATTACGCTTGTGTCATATTGGGATTATTTCTACAGGAATATGCTTTTCTTCCTTGACACCTTAAAGGTTGCACCTGTTGATACACCTTTAATTTGTAGGTTGATTTCTTGTGTAAAGCATGATCGGG
This sequence comes from Bacteroides sp. RTP21281st1_H5_RTP21281_210402, assembly GCF_040918965.1. Taxonomy (NCBI): domain Bacteria; kingdom Pseudomonadati; phylum Bacteroidota; class Bacteroidia; order Bacteroidales; family Bacteroidaceae; genus Bacteroides; species Bacteroides sp. RTP21281st1_H5_RTP21281_210402. The sequence goes on from NZ_JBCOWR010000002.1 coordinate 63,498, forward strand.
ATTTAGACGATGCCAAACGCATGATTGCAAACATGCTTATGCGTAAGGAGTGCGACATCTATCCTTGGCAGGCATATCATTTTTGGCTGCTCATGGCTCATCTGAAATACAATGATGAACAGTTGGTGAGATATGCTGCTGTAGAATTAGAGCGAAACGACGCCACGCACCGCATAGAAAATGCAGCGATAATAATTTATTTGTGCTCGGTGCGTCCTGCCTACGTGCGAGTTATCATGAATATGCTTGGCAAGCAAAGATTCCATGGTTATATGCAGATAAGGGCGGCATTGATAGCATGTCGTTCCCTTAATCCGGAATCTGTGTCAGGTATGCTACCCGTGAACCTCAAGCCCCTTGCTTCGATGTCAGTGTTCCTGCATCGGAATAAAGAAAAAGAACTCACTCTGATGGGACAAGTTTCATCCTATCTTTTCAAATCCCCCAATAAGAACCTATACACCGATATGTACTCTGGCTTATGAGAAAAGAAAAAGAATATGTGGTAATCTATCTTGATTGTTGTCTTTATGGCTGTGACGTAGCAGACGATCAACGCATAGTAATCAATTTGACAAGAAATGGGCTCTTCTATCACGACAGAATCATTACGTGTCAGATAACGGAAGTTATCCATTTGCTTTGTAATAATTATGGTGGTATCAGTAGATTTGATTTGCTTGATTTTGAATGTCTAGACCTGCAAATTCGCCAATCCGTGGAGTATTGTGAAGAACAGAATGAGTGCTGGTCTCCACATGAAATGGTTTTGTATTATACTGGTCGGGAACTGCCGTTGCGACCCGAGGAACAACATGAAGAAGCACTTAGACTTATGATAGACTGTTATCAGGAAATGAAAAGGCGAGGAGAAGAAGAATGGCCACGTATTGAGAAAATAGAAATACCCGTAAATCGTGTGCTGTATGATTTAGTCGCTCGTGGCATAGAGTTTCGGAATAATCAACTTGAGGAGTTTTGTCAGGTGCAGCATAAAAAGCTCTATCGTGCCCTAAATCGAATTCAGCTTGATTTCGGTCAGGTGCAGCCGAATTTGGAGGCTTTGTATAATCAATTGAATCTTCCAATTCATTATCTGAAATATGGGAGATTAAAGGCTTTATGTAAGAAATACCCTAAGCTTCACCCATTTCGTGATGCGGAAAAAGCGGAGCGCAATCTTAGGATACTTACATATTTGAGTGCTATAAGGAAGAATCTGAATATAGTCACGCCTGTAGTAAAACCCGTGGGTAGTCGCACATCGCGTATTATTTTGCGTAATCCGTCATTACAAAATATGAGCAAAGAATTTCGTGGACTATTTAACTGCTCCCATCAGACCTTTGTCAATCATAGATATCTGTATGTGGACTACAGTCAGTTTGAAGCAGGTATACTTGCGGGTCTTACGAATAGGAAAGAATTGATATCCCTTTATGAAAAAAACAGGATTTATTCAGAAATTGAGAGAATCGCTAATTGCGATAGATCAGAGGCTAAGATTCTCTTTTACTGTTTTATCTATGGAGGGGTATGCGCTAAGAAACTTAAAGGATTCTTTAATCGTTATTGCTCTGAAGACGATTTAGAATCACTGGTAAACGCTCCTAAAGTTTCCTCCCTTTTGGGAAACAGCAGAATTCTTAATATGGATACTGATTGCCATAAAATACTTAATCACAGGATTCAAAGCATAGGGTCACTTATATTCAAGCAGGCTTTAATCGATGTCTATAATCGCTATCGTTGGAAAGTAGATCTCGTTCTTCCGCTTCATGATGGAGCTCTGTATAAAATCATAGATGATGAAATTACTGATGAGGATATTTGTCGTATCTATCGTGAGGCATTTCGGAAATATTTTCCCGGCTTATCTCCCTTGGTAAAACCTCAACAATTCTTTCCAGAAGGGGAATAATTACATCATCGCTTAATTCTTTTGGTTTTTCAATCAGAATCACTACCTTTGCTGCGTGAAACCACCACGCAGCGATGCGCAGAACGCTGAAGTCCAGCTGTGGAGTAATAGGAGGAGAATACTGTCAAGGCGATTCTGAAAAGTGATGATATAGAGCCACTTGGAGAAAGATTACGATTCCTGGTGGCACCACTTCAAGATTCAGTAAAAAAATCCCTTGAACTTTTAAAAGTTCAAGGGATTTTTTTACTGAATCTTTTTGCATCTACAAAGCACACTAAACTTTAGAACTATGTAGTTTTTTATAAATCTCTACACGAGCATCTATTTCTGCTTGAGTCAAATGTGCAGGAAGTTCAATAGTAGTCCGGGGAGTAATTACTACAAGCACTACATCCCCCACACCCTTTTTATACTCCTTAATTACATTTTCAGTAAACTGGCTGGATGAAACAACATCACGCATAATATTACCTTTTTTCATATCTCTTTTTTTAGTTTTATACACAAGCAGAATACAAATCTCCTTATTCAGGTTTAGCCAAAGCCAAATTTTCCGATTTAGATTTGTTTTCCAAACATATATTGACTGCATTCATCCCTTTTACTCCGCGCTCAAGGTCAAATGTAACGATATTATTTTCCGCAATATTACCAACAACATTGTTCACATGAAAAAAATACTTTTCAACTCCGGAAAGGTCTTTAATAAAGCCAAATCCTCTTGCCTCATTAAAGAATTCAACACGACCTCTCAAGATGACCGGTTCTTCTTCCTCTTTCTTCGGAGTCGCTATGATTATTTCATCCGGATTAATCTCTTCCTTTTTAACATCATCAGCGGGCGGAGTTGAGGTAATCATTCCATTCTCGTCCACATAAGCAATCATATCATCAAAACTACTAGCGCCTGATAATTTCCTGCTTTCTTTCTTCTTTAGTTTTTCTTCTCGCTTAGCAAGTCTTTTCTTCTCATTTTCACGTTTACCAACTGTCATGGATTTTGCCATAGAATTTATATTTAGTTTAATATTATAGTTTAAAGAGATTGTAATTTGCTGATTTTAAATAGTAAAATCAGCCTTATTTAGTTTCTTACCAGTCAATTTCTGAATATCATTGACGAGTTTTCGTTCTTCCTGCGAGCAGAACGTAAGCGCTGTTCCTTCATTTCCCGCCCTTCCGGTACGCCCGATACGGTGTACATAAGTTTCGGGAACGTCAGGAAGATCATAGTTGATAACTAACGGCAACTCATTAATATCGATTCCCCTAGAAGCAATATCGGTAGCTACCATCACCCTTGTTTTTCCCGATTTGAAATTCCCCAATGCAGACTGTCTTGCTGCCTGACTCTTGTTTCCATGGATAGCCTGACTTCCAATCCCCGCTTTACCCAATATCCTGACAATCTTATCAGCATTGTGCTTCGTACGCGAAAAGATTAACACGGACTGATTATCCGCTTTTTGCAGAATCGAAATCAACAGTTGACTCTTCTCTTTTTTCTCCACAAAATATATCACTTGTTTGATTGAATCCACGGTAGATGATTTCGGTGTTATATAAATCTTCACCGGATTCTTCAACAGAGACTTCGTTAAAGCAATAATGCTATCCGGCATCGTTGCTGAGAAAAACAAAGTTTGCTTTTCTTTCGGAAGTTTTGGCAATATCCGCTTAATATCATGGATAAATCCCATATCGAGCATACGGTCTGCTTCATCAAGCACAAAATATTGTATCTTATCCAGATGGATATATCCCTGATTCATCAAATCAAGCAAACGTCCCGGAGTCGCCACCAGAATATCAGTTCCTTTGTGCAACATATCAACCTGCGGACGCTGATTCACCCCGCCGAAGATAACGCCGTGACGGACACAGGTATATTTTGAATAATCGTCAATACATTCACTGATTTGCAAAGCAAGTTCACGGGTAGGCGTTAATATCAACGCTTTGATACCCTGACGTTTGCCAGTCTCTTTATTTTCCTGTAAATGCTGGATGATAGGAATTGCAAACGAAGCAGTTTTCCCTGTTCCCGTTTGCGCACAACCCAATATATCTCTTTTCACTAATGCGGCAGGAATTGCTTTTTCCTGAATAGGAGTCGGCACAGTATATCCTTTTTCTTCAATTGCCTTTAAAATCGGTTCGGTTATTTTTAAATCTTTAAATGTCATAAATGTAATTTGCTATACCTTGTTATTACGCCGGCACATCTGAAAACATTTCATGCAAATGTTCACAATAATACCGACACAATTATCAATATAGACTTTGTGATATAATTATTAAACTTATACTCTCGATTCCCGGGAGTATCTAATTGCAATAAAGCCTAATAATTCTTCTTTAGACATGAAAAGATCAGGATCTGGGGTATCCTAGTTGCACTACACAGAGGAGTGAGAATTAGCAGAACTTAATTGTTAGATGATTTTCATTTCCGGCTGCCAGATTAAGACAACCTCCGCAGACAAATCATAAAGGCGGATATATAAAGACTTTATAGAAAAGCAGAAGAAATATTTCCTCCGCTTTCCCTAAGTCCGGATATTAATATCTTCTGGAATTGCCGTAACCACCTCCACGGTTTCCACCGTATGCCGGTTTCTCTGCGCGAGGACGTGCAACGCTTACTGAAATAACCTTCTGGTCATATTCAACGCCGTTCAATTCGTCTATTGCCTTTTGTCCTTCTTCTTCGTTCGCCATTTCTACAAAAGCGAATCCTCTGGATTTACCAGTTTCTCTATCCATAATAACTTTAACTGAAGAAACTTCTCCAAACTCTGCAAATAAATTTGTTAAGTCCGCATCGTTTGTACGATAACTTAAACCTGCGATGTAAATGTTCATTTAAACTTTTATTAAAATAAATACTAAATTGGAGTGAGGAGGATAATTACAGAAAAGGCCTACTTACTAATATTATTATTAAAAGAAGAACTATACGATAATGATTCGTAACTCAAACTCTGGGAACAAAGGTAACGTAATAAATCAGAAAAATACGTTTATATTCATTCTTTTTCGGAAGAAAGACGATAATTATCATTTATTAGCACACAATTCATCCTAAATCGGCGAGATACACAATTTCGCCTCTCATTCTTGATATTCTCTTGTAATATATCTACTTTTGCCATTGCATAATTTATCAAGTCCCCCCTTATGAATGTCAGAATAGAACCAAGTTGGAAACAACAATTACAAGAAGAATTTGACAAACCATACTTCGAAAAGTTGGTTACATTCATCAAAGATGAATATAAACGGGCACACGTCCTCCCTCCTGGACATCAGATTTTTCATATATTCAATTCCTGTCCCTTCGAAAAAGTAAAAGTAGTTATCCTTGGACAGGACCCTTATCCCAATCCCGGACAATATTATGGAGTCTGTTTTTCTGTACCTGATGGAGTAGCTATCCCCGGTTCACTAAGCAACATCTTCAAAGAAATACACCAAGATTTGGGAAAGCCAATTCCAACTTCCGGTAATTTGGATCGTTGGGTAGCTCAAGGTGTATTCCCGCTAAACTCTGTTCTTACTGTACGTGCACACGAAACCGGTTCTCACCGAAATATGGGCTGGGAAATCTTCACAGACGCAGTTATCAGGAAACTAAGTGAAAAACGGGAGAATTTGATATTTATGCTTTGGGGAAGTTATGCGAAAGAGAAATTATCTTTGATAGATAGCAACAAACATCTGGTACTAACCACTGTTCATCCCTCTCCCCGCTCTGCCGAATATGGTTTCTTCGGTTGCAAGCACTTCAGCAAAGCCAATGCTTTCTTGCATAGTAAGGGAATAGAAGAAATTGACTGGTAAATAAATGATTTCTCAAAACAAACTATCAGTACCCAGAAACATTCGCCATGAATAAATCAAACGATATCACCCGAGAAGAAATGTGGGCCAAGCAATGCTTGTCTGCTACCGATATTGATTACGCCGTGTGGGAACGGGATAAATCCATACTTCACCAACTTTCAAAAATCTGTCACAACTGCACATTTGTTGTCGATGTTTACAAATGCAATTACACGTATGCATCCTCGAATTTCGTTGATTTACTGGGGTATGACAGTCACAAGATAGAAACTTTGGAAAAGCAGGGAGATTATTTAGAATCACGTATTCATCCGGACGACCGTGCGCAACTGGCAGCATTACAGGTCACGTTAAGCCAGTTCATTTACAGTCTGCCTCTCGAACAGCGAAACGACTATTCCAACATTTACAGTTTCCGTATACTCAATGCCAGGCAGCAATATATACGTGTCACTAGCCGACATCAAGTTTTGGAACAAGACCGTAACGGCAAAGCATGGCTCGTAATAGGCAATATGGATATTTCACCCGACCAAAAACATTCCGAAACAGTAGACTGCACTGTCCTAAATCTAAAGAACGGGGAATTCTTCTCTCCTTCCTCTTTACTTATGCCTTCTTCGCTCAACCTCACTAATCGGGAAATAGAGATATTACGGCTTATTCAAAAAGGGTTGTTAAGTAAAGAGATTGCAGACAAACTATGTATCAGTATTCACACTGTCAATATTCACCGGCAGAACCTGTTACGCAAATTAGGTGTGCAAAATTCCATCGAAGCCATTCGCTTGGGACAGGAAACCGGACTACTAAGTTAATTAACCCATACACCTTTTCCTGAAGCTACCAGTCTGTCTAAGGCATCCATTCCACCACACCCACCACCGGGTGCAATCTTCTCCATTCCTCAAATTCCGGATAACTACGTACACCATCCTGAATCACAGCTTGATAATACTCCACTCCCATAATCTTTTCCGTATCAGGCGTTTCGTATTTCAATTTCAGGATAGCCAGTCTCATTTCATCTGTCAATACCGCAGAAATACGTTCGGCCACCCTTTCAAAGTAGCCATCATACCGAGAGCCTTCTTGGATATGAATCATATCCATTTGCCAAAGTTCTCCCTCCATATCCTGATACCATGCATGCCACTCTATACACGCTTCTTCCGTATGTAATAAATTCGTATATTCAATCTTCTTTACGGACGTATTTTCCGCCAATTCAGCCATCGCCCGAAAGCTGGCAGACAAATCCAAAGGAGAAGTATAAATATGAAAATCAATATCCCGATGTTTCATCAATAATCCTGTACGCAACGAACCTACCAGATTCACTTTGGCACCAATCCCCTCCCATATCCGAACAATACGGGTATCCTCTATAATCTCCCAAGCTTTCTGCTGGTTACGTTTTGCCAATTCAAGAATATTCATCTTTTTCCTTATTAAGTAAGTATGCAAAAATAGGAAAAAGGATACATATATAGCTATAAATAACTATTTAATCCCTTAATGGGTTGAGCTAACTTTGTCCGCAAATTCAATTCTTCACCATACAACTAAAAAGAGATTATGATATTCAATCAAACAGAGAAACAGGAAAAAGAGTATTTACAGCAAGTCATAACCACTATCCATGATACGATTAACACTACCAGTACTTCCGTCAAAGAGCATATAGACACCCTGCAGGAGTACAAGGATTATCTATGGTCGAACAAGGATATCGATCCGCACGAAATCCGTTCCATGCGCGAAAGCATATTAAATCATTTTGCATTAGGTGAAAATGTCATTGACAAACGCAGGCGACTAAGTAAAATACTGGATATCCCCTATTTCGGACGAATCGACTTTCAGGAAAAGAAAGACAAAAGCCAAGTTAGTCCGATCTATATAGGAATACATACTTTCTATGACCTCAATCAAAAAAAGAATCTGATTTACGATTGGCGAGCTCCTATTTCAAGCATGTTCTACGATCATGAATTAGGCGAGGCGTTCTACTCCTCCCCGGCAGGCAAAATTAACGGGACGATCTCACTCAAACGCCAATATCGTATTCGCAAAGGAAAAATGGAGTACATGATTGAAAGTTCCGCAACTGTTCATGACGATATTCTGCAAAAAGAACTATGTTCCAATGCCGACAATAAAATGAAAAATATCGTCACGACAATTCAGAGGGAACAGAATCAGATCATCCGTAATGAAAACGCTTCTGTACTTATTATACAAGGTGTTGCCGGTTCAGGAAAAACCTCTATCGCTCTCCATCGTATTGCCTACCTGCTTTATGCACAGAAAGGACAGATTTCTTCCAAAGACATATTAATCATCTCCCCCAATAAAGTATTTGCCGATTACATTTCTAATGTACTTCCGGAACTTGGCGAAGAAACCGTTCCCGAAACCAGCATGGAGCAAATTCTGACGGATGTAATTGACAACAAATATAAACACCAGAATTTCTTCGAACAGGTGACGGAACTATTAGAAAACCCGACACCCGACTTTATCGAACGGATTCAATACAAAGCCTCCTTCGAGTTTATATCACTACTTGACAAATTCATCCTTTACATGGAAAACAGCTATTTCAAAGCAACAGACGTAAAACTCACCAAATACATCACCATTCCTGCCGAATTTATTAACGAACAGTTCAAACGATTCCACCGCTATCCCATACGTCAACGATTTGAGACTATGACAGATTACATTCTGGAAATGATGCAACTACAATATAATCTCACAGTTAGCACTCCGGAGAAAAACCAACTAAAAAAAGAGATAAAAAAGATGTTCGCGGGAAATAACGATCTCCAAATCTATAAAGACTTTTTTGAGTGGATCGGAAAACCGGAGATGTTCAAGACACGCAAAAACCGCATACTGGAATATGCAGATTTAGCCCCTTTGGCTTATCTGCATATCGCATTAAATGGGAACAACGCCCAATCTTACGTCAAACACCTTCTGATAGACGAAATGCAAGACTATTCTCCCATACAATACAAAGTGATTCAAAAACTTTATCCGTGTCGAAAAACAATTCTTGGAGACACTTCCCAATCCGTCAATCCTTATGGTTCTTCCACTGCCGATATGATTCAGAAAGCATTTGCAACAGGAGAAATAATGAAACTTTGCAAAAGCTATCGTTCTACTTTTGAGATCACCAGTTTTGCACAAAAAATTCAACCGAACAATGAATTAGAACCGATTATGAGACATGGGGAACACCCCAAGATTCTTCCATTCCAAAATACAGAAGAAGAGATCCAAGGTATTGCGGATTTAGTAAACTCCTTCAGGAACTCCCATTATACCTCATTAGGGATCATCTGCAAAACAGAATCCCAAGCAAAAGAACTTGTTCAAAAACTCCAGATATATGCAAACGACATCTCACTTTTGTCCAATCAAAGTTCTGCTTATGTGAAAGGGATTATCATCACTTCCGCCCATATGGCGAAAGGACTGGAATTTGACGAAGTAATCATTCCGCAAACAGATGATAAGAACTATCATTCCAATATTGATAAAAGTATGCTTTATGTGGCAGCCACAAGGGCTATGCACAAGCTAACTTTGACTTATTCTGTTTCTTCACCCGGTTGTCGATTTCTGATATGCCTAAGAAATTAACAAAAAAAAGAATTCTTTTTGTATTTTAAGACAGATATCATATATTTGAGCCAAAAAATCAAAAACCGATATCTAAATAATGGAAATTAAGTCATCTGTAAAACAAAAAGATCAATGGATTAATCTATCCGATATAAATGTGTTTCAACAGCAGTATAAACAGAATTTTCGTTCATTAAAATATTTCGGTATGCAATATCTTCCCAACGAAGAAGTAGTCTCGGATCTGATTCAAGACATCTGGCTCAAAATATGGGAAAGAAGAGAGAATCACATAAGTGAAGCTGCCTTCAAACACTATCTATTTCAATCACTTTATCGCTCTATACTTAACTATATAAAGCATGACAAAATAGTTAAAGAATACTCAGAAACCACCCTCAATAATGGGGAAGTAATAGAACAGGAAATAACATATAAGATTATTGAATCAGAAATTTATCAAGCAGTAAATCAGGTTTTCGAAGAACTTCCGGCTTCATGCCGTCGTGTATATGCCGCTAGTTTAAATGGAAAATCACAAAAAGAGATTGCTGAAGAATTCTATATTTCTATTAATACTGTTAAAAAACACATCAACAATGCTAACCACTACATGAAAAAACGTTTGAAAGACTTTTTATTATTTTTCCTATCTTTCCGATAGAAAAATACATTTTCTTATTACACCAAACTCATATTCGATTGTCTAGTATAAAAAGATAACCGAATATGAATACCAACATAGATTTAAATGAAGCCAAAAGACTGCTTTTAAAAAAGCTCTCCAATAATTTAAGTGAGACAGAAGAACAGTTACTGAACCAATGGATAAATACGTCTCCACTAAATAAAGCTTTAGCCCAAAAAATTCATTCCAGACACTTCCTGTCACATGCTATTCTAGATGAAAACGAGTTGTCTTATCGCAATTCATGGCAAAAATTACGTCATAATATAAAATACACACAGCACTTTTTAACCCGAGGCCCACAACACAAATGGCTGGCAGCAGCTATATCAATCGGCTTAATATTTGCAGGAAGCTATTTGTTCCGGAATTTCCAGACAAAAGAAATCACCATTACCGCCGGCACTTCTAAAGCGGTTCTCTATACTCCCTCTTCCAAAGAAGAATACACATTACCCCAAACAGAAAATCAAGTTTTAAACTATAGTCAATTTATAAATAAGATAAACCGACAAAGATCAATCGCCTTATCTCCAGATCTATACCACACCATTACAGTACCTCGTGGTGGAGAATATCTACTTTTATTAGAGGATAGCACCTTAATACATTTAGGTCCGGAATCATCTCTTACTATCCCCGCTAATTTCTCACGAACAAACAGAACTGTCAATTTATCAGGAGAAGCTTATGCGACAGTTTATAAAGATTCCCTGCATCCTTTTACTATCCAGACGGGAAAAGTAGATATACATGTATTAGGTACCAAGTTGAACATAGAAGCCTATGATGACGAGAAACATGTCAAAGTAACATTAGAAGAAGGTAAGGCAGAACTTCATTCAGCCAAAGAAATCCAAATGCTACCTGTAGGCTATACAGCATCAATCGGAGAAGACAAGCATATCGTTCTGTCCAAAGCCAACATTTACGAATGTACCGCCTGGCATTATAACCGTCTTAGTTTTGACAATCAAACATTAGAGAACATTATGAAAAAACTGGAACGCTGGTACAATATTGAGGTTGCCTACAGTAGTGACAACATCCGCAACTTTCACATCACGATGGACATCAATAAATATGAAAGCTTTAATAAACTGGCTCAAGCTATAGAAAAAATGAATGAGTTAAAAATACAAATCAAGAAAAACAAAGTAGTATTAATATCCGAAAGGAATCTAAATCAAGAATGAGAGACTTATGAAGAAAAAAAGAAGAACAACAGATGTCAAGTGGTTATGCCTGCTTGCATTATTGTGGCTCTGCTATTTGCCATTAATAGCACAAACCCACAAATCAGTCACTATCCAATTAAAAAATGCTTCTATTCGAGAAGTATTTGCGGAGATCAAAAGACAGACAGATGTCGGTTTTATGTACAGTAACAGCGCTATTAGCGCTCTACCTCGCAAAGACTATAATTTTGTAAATGCTCCGATCAGCAAAATTTTATCCCACAGTCTAGCCGGAAGTAATCTAACTTTTGAAATAGAAAGTGACCAACACATCATCATCAAACGTAAAAAAGTAGAAAAAGATATTACAGGAAAAGTTGTTGACTCCAACGGAGATCCCTTAGCGGGAGTTTCTGTCTATGAGAGAGGGACAAAAAACGGAACAACAACCGATACGGAAGGAAATTTCCAATTAGCTTCCAATGGAAAAAACAACCTGAAACTTATCGTTTCATTTATAGGAATGAGGCAACAGGAAGTTACATGGAAAGGCAATAGCCTGAATATTTTGTTAGAAGATGATTCTCAAAACATTGGTGAAGTAGTCATAACAGGATACCAAGAAATAGACCGACGTAAACTAGCCAGTTCTATCCTTTCCATTAAAGGTTCCGAACTAATCGGTGGTGAACACATGTCTGTCGACAAAATGCTACAAGGGCGTTTACCCGGCGTTGCCGTTATGAATATGTCTTCCACACCAGGTGCAGCTCCCAAAATACGAATCCGAGGTTCTTCATCTATTACAGGCAACAGAGAACCCGTATGGGTAGTAGACGGCATTATTCTGGAAGAACCTGTCAATATTTCAACTGAAGAATTAAACAGTCCTGACAAAATCAATCTGATAGGTAATGCTATCGGTTCATTAAATCCGGAAGACATCGAACGTGTAGATATTCTAAAAGACGCAAGTGCCACAGCTATTTACGGAGTAAAAGCCGCCAATGGAGTTATCGTTGTGACCACCAAACGAGGTAAAAACCAGAAACCTTCTATCTCGTATACAGCTACATTGGGAATAACAGCCCCTCCTACATACGATAAAATGTTCAGGATGAATTCTGCCGACAGAATTGATATGTCCATTGAAATGCAAGAACGAGGTCTCTCGTTCGGAAGCTATAAACCTTCAGATATAGGATACGAAGGTGCTTTGCAACATTTATGGAATAAGGATATCAACTATAATGAATTTTTAAGCCAAGTTAAAACCCTAAAACAGCTAAACACCAACTGGTACGATTTATTATTTCGCACAGCGTTTACTCATCAGCATTCGGTTTCAATCACCGGAGGAAACGAACGCAGTGACTATTATATGTCTGTAGGATATGCCGACAATCAAAGCGTAACCATTCACGAAGGTTTAGAACGTTATAATGTATTGGCAAGAATAAACACTAAAATCAATCGTAATCTCCAATTAGGATTAAAAGTAAGCGGTGCGCTCTCTAAAGCGAAACACCCGCATTCATCTATTGACCCGTATGAATATGCTTATAACACTTCCCGGGCCATTCCGATGCAGACACCTTCCGGCGACCTCCACTTCTATGCACATGAAGCCGGTTATAACGGAACCTTAATGTATAATATCAAAAACGAACTGAATCATAGTGGAAACAGTATTGACAATTCGTCAATAGACGTAACGGCAAATCTAGACTGGAAAGTAGCTTCATGGATGCGATTTTCTTCTATATTGGGATTAAACAGAAGCAACGTATCACAAGAGACATGGGCAGATGAACAATCCTACTATATATCTTCCATGAGACAATCTCCATACGGCGTAGCACTCCCGAATCCCACAGAGAACAGTAACTTTGCAGAACGATACTGTTTACTACCGTATGGCGGTGAACTTATGACTACCAACACCCGCCACACCTCATACACATGGAGAAATAATTTATCATTAATCCATAGTTTCGGAAAACATGAGGTATCCGGAAGTCTCGGACAAGAAGTCCGTTCCTCCAAATACGACGGCTTACAATCCACCCAATACGGATATTTGCCCGAAAGAGGGAAACGATTTGTAGATATTGATCCTACTTTATGGAAAAGATACGGCACATTACTAAAAAATCATCCGGATGTTGTCACCGACACAAAAAGCAATGTTCTTTCCTTCTATGCTACAGCAGCTTATGTCTATGACAGTCGTTATATCTTTAATTTTAATATACGGACAGACGGTTCAAACAAATTCGGCCAAGACAAAAGCGTACGTTTCCTGCCGATATGGTCAGTATCAGGCCGTTGGAACATCATCAACGAAAAATTCATGAGAAACGCCGATTTCCTGAATGACCTGGCCATACGTGCATCTTATGGTATACAAGGTAACGTTCATCCCGACCAAACTCCTAATTTGATAGCCAGTCTGGGTACACTGGAAACGTTATCTCAGGAATATGTATCCACACTCCATAAACTGCCCAATAATAAACTGACTTGGGAAAAGACCCGCTCCTATAACATCGCACTCGACTGGGCATTTTGGAATAACAGGATTTATGGTTCACTGGACGTATACTATAAGAAAGGAGTCGATCAAGTTATTACAAAAAATGTAGCACCTTCAACCGGTGCAACTAATGTTTCCATAAACGACGGAGATGTAGAAAATAAAGGTTGGGATCTGGCAGTATCCATTGTTCCCGTCCAAACCAAAGACTGGACATGGAGCCTGTCTTTCAATACCGGAAAGAATTACAATAAAGTCCTGAATGCCGGAAACTCAGCTATTACATGGGAAGATTATGTTGCCGGGACACTAGTCAGCAACGGTCATGCTATCAATAGTTTCTATTCCTATAAGTTTGACAAGCTTGATGCTAATGGTTATCCCACATTTAAGGATATAAATGAAAAAGACGAAGACGGTAATGCTACTGTTCATTCACAGCAAGAAATGTACGATCGTGCGTTCACTCTTTCAGGCAAACGCGAACCCGATTTAAATGGTGGATTCTCGACCTACCTTAAATATAAGAATATAACATTCAATGCATTATTCTCTTTTAGTTTCGGTAGCAAAATCCGTTTGAACGATCTCTATTCTGCTTCAGGACAGAATCTTCCCTATCCGGATCAGAATATGTCCAGTGAATTTGTAAATCGCTGGAGAAATCCGGGCGATGAGAATATTACCAACATTCCCGTTTTATCAGACCAGAGTCTGAGTATCAGAGACAAAGATATAACCTATCGGATAGCAGACAACGGTTGGGATATGTATAACAAAAGCGATCTAAGAGTTGTTTCCGGTAACTTCCTGAGATGTCGTTCGATGTCTATACGCTATGACCTGAAACCCGAATGGTTAAAACCAATCTATCTGAAAGGGGCAAGCATCAGCTTTGATGCAGGTAATGTATTCGTATTAAAAGACAAAGCATTGAAAGGACGTGATCCCGAACAGATAGGATTGGGGTCACGTAGTATTCCTCCCCAGCGTTCTTATTCTCTTCGGTTTAATATAATTCTCTAAATAAAGTAATATAATGAAGAAAGTAATATACATTTCATTTTTTCTTATGTGTGCAGCTTTGTCTTCATGCAGTAATTTTTTGGAAGAAAGCTCACAAGATCTGATGATTCCTAAATCTGTAAAGGATTATAAAGAGTTATTTTTTGGTGAAGTTATGAAAAACGGCGAAATACTTCACCCCTATCTGGAATATATGACAGACGATGTAGCAGATCAATGTTATTACGGCAGTTCCCCCATGTTAATATCCAACGATTGGCGAGAATCCGTATGGTCTTACTACACCTGGCAACAAAATCCTGAAGTCGGAATATCCAACGAATTCACCGCAGATGCAGCCTGGACTTCTTATTTTCACAAGATATTGATGACCAATATCATTCTGGACGGAATTTACGATATGACCGGAACTGAAGAAGAACGCATTGATTTAGCCGGAGAAGCTTACTTCATGCGTGCATTTTCATATTTCATGCTGGCCAACCTTTACGGTCGCCCTTATGACCCTGCCACTGCCGACAAAGATTTATGTGTACCTATTAATGATGAAATCAGTCTGTCGGATAAAATGATGAAACGGGCCACGAATGCGGCAGTGTACTCGAAAATAGAAAGCGATATAATCCGCGCCATTCAATGTTTCAAGAGTACGGATAGCAAGAAAGGCATTTTCCGACCTAATCTAGCCGGTGCTTATTTGTTAGCCTCCCGCATTTCCCTCTTCCGTAAAGACTATCCCCAAACCATATTGTATAGTGATTCTGTGATCAAAAATGCTCCCCAAGGGCTCAACAAACTTCCGGAAGAAAAGAGCAATAATAGTGTTTTCCTATCCTACTCCAATAAAGAAATCTTGTTCTCCTATGGGACTACAACCCTTGAATCATACATGCAAAAAGATTTCACTTATAAAGGAAATCTAGTAGTAGCCACCGACTTGATAGCACAATATGATGAGGCAGATCTACGTCTCTCACATTACTTCCATCACACCAAAGGAAGTCAAAGGAGACCAGTTAAAAAGGATATTGAATTCTATATTCCGGCCAAATGGAGCAGAACCTCTTCCACCGTATATTCAAATGCTTTCCGATTGGCAGAAGCTTATTTGAATCGGGCAGAAGCTTACGCGGAACTAGGAAATACGGAAAAAGCATTGGCAGATATCAACACCCTTCGTGACCATCGGATGAAAACAGGAACTCCCCATCTAACGGTTGACAATGACGGAATCGTAGCCACTGTCCGTAAAGAGCGACGCCGTGAACTAGCATTCGAAGGATTCCGCTGGTTTGACTTACGCAGATACGGATGCCCGCCTTTAGAACATACATATTCATCCACGGAAACAGAAGGAGCAGGTGACAAGTTCAAGCTAGAGGACAAAGAGTTATACATACTACCTATTCCTAAAAGCGAAAGAGACAGAAATACAATGATTGAAATTTTTAATCGTCCGACCAATGATCCTATTAAATAAAATTATTATGAAAAAAATTATATTATTAATGAGCTTGATAGCAGGAATCAGTTCCTGCTATCACGAAGATGCATTAAATGTACCCGATCAAGCTGATAAATATGGAGTTTTGGAAGATGCTTCCACAGACCCTACCCGTCACTTCATATATCAATTCTACCAACAATATGAAACCGTAATAATAACCAATCCGACAGAAGCTGATTATAAATTCAATTTCACTTCGGACAATGGTATAAAAATCACCTCTCCCGAACAAAGCGAGGAAGTCATAAACGCAGGAATCGACTTTCTAAAAAAATCATTATTGAATTTGTATCCGGATAATTTCTTGAAAAAGAACTTACCTTTCTCAATTATCTTGGCAGAACAGGTTCAAATGGATGCATGGGGAGAAACTACTATATTAAACAGTTATGCAAGCGGCAACTTTATTGCTGTAAGCAATATAACTTCCGCTTTAAAGACAATGTCGCAAAAAGACTTTATTAAAATCAGAGCAGACATTAATGCCAGCTTCTGGGCTAAATACATGTCAGAAGTAAGAGGTGTATTTACTATTCCTGATACATTTTATGAAGAAAGCGAAGCTATTGAACCAGATATCTATAGCGGTTATTTCTATCTAGGCTATCAGTCACCTGCTGAAACAGATTTTTATCATTATGGGCTGATCAGTTATAATACCGATTCTTCTTATGTTGATGAAGAAGATCCCGATTTTCCCTTCTATTCACTCTATGCACCAACCAAAGAAATGGACTTATTGCAATGGATGAACTTCGTTTTTGAGAAAACCCAGGAAGAACTTCAGGAAATATTCAACGATTACCCCATTATGAAGAAGAAATACGACATCATCAAAGAAGCCATGTTGGCCAATGGCTTTGATTTATCACAGTTAGAACTATAATTTTAAAACAATATTATATGAATAAAATTTTTAATGTATTATTTACGGGTATGTTAGCCTTAGGGATTATGACGGCTAATGCAGAGTCCCAAATCTTTAAAAAGAAGAAAAAGAAAAACAACATTTCGACCGAGCAAACCGACTCTGTCAAAAAAGACAGTGCAGCAAATTACAAGAAGTTATTGAAAGGAGCCAAAACTACTGAGGGAATGTTCAAAATACATCAAGTAAAAGACAAATACTATTTTGAAATTCCTAAAAAGCTGATGACACGAGATTTTATGATTTCATCCAGAGTCTCGAGTACAAGCAATAACAAAGACGTAGCTGCCGGACAAATGCCCCGCAATCCGGTAGTAGTAACGTTCTCTGCAGATAATAAGAAAGTATACATGCATAGAAAAATGTTACGCAATTTATGTGATACAACTTCCAACATGTATAAAGCCTTTCAACGTAACTATTCCGATCCTATATGGGAAGCATATAAAATTGAGAGCATTTCGCCGGACTCATCAGCCTATGTCATTGACATGACGCCTCTTTTCATCACGGATGTTCCTGAATTCAGTCCGTTCCGTTCCGGAAATATAATGGATGTACTAATGAAAAGAAAACCTTTGTCCGGTAGCTTGTCCTCTGCCAAATCCGCTATATTAGGGATAAAATGTTTTCCTCTGAACATTAATATCAAATCATTAATGAGTTATACCGTCAATGGCGGTCCGTTCACAGTGACAATGACACGCAATATCATTCTTCTGCCGGAAAAGACAATGCGTCCAAGATATAGTGATTCACGTATCGGATATTTCGACGAGAACAAATATCTATTTACCGAAAAGCAGGACGGTTTACAAGAATTGTCATATATCAATCGTTGGGACTTACAGCCGAAACCGGAAGATGTAGAACGCCATAAACAAGGTCAGTTGGTTGAACCGCAAAAACCAATCATTTATTACGTAGACACAGCTATTCCCGATAAATGGAGAGAATATATAAAAAAAGGAATAGAAGACTGGCAGATAGCTTTTGAAGAAATAGGATTCAAGAACGCCATTATAGCGAAAGATTACCCTAAAGATGATCCCAACTTCGACCCGGACGATATCCGTTACAGTTGTTACCGTATGATTACCACACCCGAAGAAAACTCAATGGGTCCCTCATGCGTAGACCCTCGTTCCGGAGAAATCATACAAGGAGACGTACTCTTCTATTCGAATGTTGTAAAGTTGCTGCATAACTGGCGTTTTGTACAAACAGCAGCGGTTGATCCCAACGTTCGAAAAGCTGTATTTGATGACGAAACAATGGGAAGCTCCCTACGTTATGTGGCAGCACATGAAATCGGACACACTTTGGGACTAATGCACAACTTTGGAGCCTCACATTCATATCCTGTAGATTCGTTACGTTCCGCCACTTTCACCCAAAAATACGGCACTACTCCTTCCATTATGGATTATACCCGTTTCAATTATGTTGCCCAACCCGGAGATAAAGGGGTTTCTTTAATGCCTCCTCACTTGGGAGTATATGACAAATATGCAATAAAATGGGGATATAAACCTATATATGAAGCAACTTCTCCAGAAGAAGAAAAGGAAGTTCTGTATACATGGATCAAGGAGAAAGAGAATGATCCGATGTATAAATACGGTCCACAGCCTTTCATCAATGAATTAGACCCTTCATGTAAGGCCGAAGATCTTGGTGACGACGCAGTAAAGGCGGGCAAATATGGCCTTAAGAATCTGAAAGTCATCATGAAAAACTTACCGGAATGGACAAAAGATGATGACTTCCAATATACCCGAATGTCAGAAGCCTATAAAGAAGTAATTATGCAAATGCAACGTTATTTGCTACATGCTATGGTATCAATAGGAGGTATCTATTTGGATGAGCCAAGACGTGACAATACTAAAGAAATAATAAAATTTGTTCCGAAGAAAGAACAGAAGGAAGCCTTAAACTTCGTCTTAGAAACAATGATGGAGCTTCCGGAATGGATATTTGACAAGAAGATCATTGATTGTATAGGTCCCACCTATTCTCCCAGTACCTTGCAATCAATTATTGTCAGCCGTCTATTTTTCAACTCAATCTCCTCCAGTCTTGCCTTATTTGAAGAATTACATCCACAACAAGCTTACCGTTATAGCGATTTTATGGATGATTTCTATAACTTTGTTTGGAAAAAGACCAAGAATGGAGCTAAATTAAATATGTATGACTGTAACCTGCAAGTTGCCTATGTAGAAAAGCTGTTGGATGCCGGAGGATTATCTAATAAAAAGGCCTCCATGTTCTCATTCAAGAATCTAAATGAAGTGGAAGAACAACTGTTAACGGACAATATAGAATGGCAAAAGGCCGGTTTTGAATTGAATACTTTGGGAACGATTGAGATGTTAAAAAATCCGGTAATTCACCAGAAACTTATAGACACTTACAATCTAATAAAAAGTAAAACAGGAAGCGGAGATGCATTTACCCGAGCTCATTATCGCAGTCTGGAATTTAAAATCAAGCGAGCTTTAGAAAAATAAAAAACACTTTTTCTAGTTATAAGATAGCCTCAATTAGTGCCCCTTGTTTATTGTACAATTCATTAAATTAATGAAAATAAACAAGGGGCTATTTTGATTCATATAACAATCACTTTCTTCAAAAACTATACCAGATAGAACGGACAAACTTATTTTTTCGATCTGTAAATCCAATATATAACAATTAAAGCCAATAAAATCCCCCCATACCAATACCAACCTCCGGTTGTCCTATTAGTAGTTTTCTCAACTCCCGTTTTAGAAATCTCCTTCTTAGCACTCATATCCGACAAGCTCACAGACTGTAAATCTACTTCTTGAAGCAGTTGTTTCTCATTAACATTTTTCCTATCCACCACAGTCTTCACCACCATCCCAGCCTTCAATCTAAGCGTATCCACAGGAAATACAAACAACACCTGCTCGATATGCTCCTCCACCACCTCCAAATCCTTTTCTGAAGCAACCTTATTTTTAACAAGACTTTTCCCGGAACTACTATTTAAACTTGAATCAACCCTAACTTCACTCTCCCTGTTTATCACCTCTTTCTTACTCCTACATCCCGACAGCAATACAGGCACAACCAAAGCCACCAACAACACAAACAGTAACTCCCTCCCACTCCTCAAAAACTCCTTCACATCAAAACAGGGACAAGCCTTCACATATTCATAAGGTTCAATCACTCCGTCACCATTCAAATCCGGTGAAGTATCCCGATGTCCCAACACTTGGAGAATATTATATTCCCGCTGCAAATCGATAATAATCTGATAAAGTACCCGTTTTTGAGCATTCGTCCGGGTATCTGCCGGACGCCCGTTCTCATCCAATCCGCCGATATAACATATCCCGATACTCTGCTCATTCCAACCTTTACAATGAGCACCGGCCAAAGCGACATCCCGCCCCTTTTCCAATTTCCCATCCAAACGGATCACATAGTGATACCCGATACCGTTGAACCCACGTTCCCGGTGCCAACGGTCAATATCTGTGGCAGTAAAATCCTGTCCGGCTTTCGTAGCCGAACAATGTACTATGATAGAATCTATATTTCTCATGATAATTCATTATTAGTTCAAACGCACCAGTTAATAATCCGAAGGTGGCATACGCTTCACACACCCTCTAATCTCACACTTCTTCACTTCCGACTCCTTCTGTATCAACTCCACTTCATGACATTTATGTATCCAGTCAATCTTCTCTTCCTGCTCCTTGCGAAGTTCAATATAAAGCCCGTCTATCTTCTCGTCACGTTGAGTCAGCCGTTCTTCCAGCCAGTCCACCTTTTTACGGCGATTTTCTTCTTCCATACTGTTCACGGATGCTTCCTCTTTCCGTGCATCCGTCTTGCGGCAAGTGATATACCTCACTAACCATTTCACAGCTTCCAAACCACCCATAGCGGTAATAAAAGCAAGGATTGTAGTTATTTGCATATTTATATTTTTACGTAGTTATAAAGAAAGAATGAGGCCGAAGCCCCATTCCATACAAACCAGACAGTTCTCAACGGCTCATGAATCAAGCAGCCGGATCCGGTGCTTCACCATTACCACCCGAACCACCATCCGGATCCGGAGTTTCACCCCCATCATCCGAACCGTCACCAACACTACCCAAATCATTAATATGATCCAAATCCTTGAACTTCAATCCGTCCGAACGGGTAGTCGTCCCGGTAAACAGACGAATATCCGAGTTAGCACGAAAACAGATACGAAGCCCTGAAATATTAGCGATCGTAAAATCTTCCGCCTTCTCCGTCCCTTTGCTTTGGGCAGAAAGGTAAAAATATCCCAGACCGGCGATATTTACCGAACGACCACCCAGCAATGTCTTTCTCAATAACGTACGGAAATCCTTCAATACACTAATCGTTTCACCCTCGCTGACACCGGAAGCAGACGCAATCTCCTTTGCAAACTCATCCAACGTTGCACTCGTATCATACTGATAAGAAATCACCGGATACACTTTCTTTCCTGCTTCTTTATTTGTAGGGTCACACAGGCGAGACACCCTTCTAAATCTAATAGCCATACTACTTTCTTTTTTTAATAAATACTGTTTTAATTATCACTTCGCTAACGTTAACGATGCAAAGATGCAGCATCTTCCACGGAGATGAAACGACACCAAATAGCCTCATCAGAAAAGTACCAAAAAGCATTTCAGACATATACAACCGACATAGAGGAACCAAATAAACGACAAGATAACGACAAAAAGCAAGGAAAAAGCGACAAAACCGATAGCCTGGGGAGAATAATAAACAAACAAATATATTCAAACTAATAAATACCATACTAAAAAGCATGGAAAGTTTTAGGCGCTCAAGGCTGTCAATAGCCAGATACCGCATATTGAAAGAGAGCAAACTGCAATTATGCCAGTATATCGAAAGCAATGAAAACCAAGAATTACTGAAATTGTTGCGAGATGATTCGGGCAAGATTGTCTGATATATGTTAATATTTCATGGCAAATAAGCATTTCCCAGTACAAACGCACTACAATCACAAATAAATGTAGTAGATTTGTCCTAAAATAAAGAATACAGGCATGAAAAGCAAGAGATATAATAACAGTTTTACCTCCTCTAGTATGGTAAAGGAAGAAGGTCGGACAGCCTATTACAAGCTGCTGGACAGTGTGCGTGACGGAGACGCGGTACGCATCAAACGGGGCGTATATGCCACAGCCGAGCAGTTGGCGGACACGATGATAGATGTGGAAGCCATCGTTCCAGGCGGAGTGCTATGCCTTTTCTCCGCATGGAATGTGCATGGGCTCACCACCTCATTGCCTCAGGCATACCATGTGGCGGTAAAAAGAGGTCGCAAAATCACGCTTCCAACATTTCCCAAGATAGAGCTCCATCATATCACAGACACGATGTTTGACATAGGTGTCGAGAAACTGGTTGTAAGCGGTTACCACATACATATATATAATAAAGAGCGATGCGTGTGCGATGCGGTGAAGTACCGCAACAAGATAGGCATGGATGTTTGTTCCGAAGTGGTGAATAACTACATTTCCCAGCCAGACAGAAATCTATCCCTGCTGATGGATTATGCCGACAAACTAAGAGTAAGACGAATCCTTGAACAGTATATTGCAATAAAACTATGAGTGAAATCAAAAATCCTGGAAAGTCCATCCGGGCAAAGCTGCTCAATGTAGCCAAGCAGAAGGATGTGTTCTACCAGACCATTCTGACCAGATATTTTCAGGAACGCCTATTGTACCGTATCTCACAGACTCATTACCGTGAGAACTTCTACCTGAAAGGTGGAGCACTGATGTATGCATACGAACGCTTTGCTGCACGTCCGACATTGGATATTGATTTTCTTGGCACGCATATCAGCAATGATGGCGAACGCATCGCCGAGGCGTTCCGTGAAATATGCGCCGTAGAGTGTGAGGAAGACGGAGTAAGGTTTGCTGCCCACAAGATTGCAGCACAGAACATCACCGAGTTCAAAGACTACCACGGTATCCGTCTAAGTATTCCGGCGACAATGGACACCATTGCCCAAGTGATGACAATGGACATTGGTTTTGGAGATGTGGTAACACCACATCCTGTATCATTAGATTACCCATTGTTATTAGAGGAACTGCCAGAAGCAAACATTCTTGCCTATTCCACTGAAACCGTGATTGCGGAGAAGATGCACGCCATCATAGACTTAGCTGACCAAAGCAGCCGGATGAAAGACTATTATGACATCTACCACCTGCTCACATCATTCAAATATGACAATACCATATTGCAGGAGGCTATCAACCGCACTTTCGAGAATCGTCATACTCTTTATAATGCAGATATGATGTTCTTCAGGAAAGACTTTCCCAACCATCCGCAGATGCAGTTACGATGGTCAGCATTTCTAAAAAAGGCAACTATCAAAAATAGCCTTTCATTCTCCGAGGTGGCACATTGGCTGCAAGAGGCTTTAATGCCATATTGGGAAGCATATGGACGTATGTAATACTTCCGACCATTAATACATTATACAAAAAGAGTGCACCTTCTTCCCCACCGGGAAAAAGATGCACCACACAAACAAAACAAACAATAGAGCGACCTTCACAGGCAGCGTAGAACCCATGATTCCATTTTTCCTATGCTACTATTATAAAAAGAAAAATGGCAGGGGCACGGATTCTCTTGGGGAAATGAGACGCTTCACAGCGACATTAAGGATATAGGCCATTAAACTCATTTATTATACTATATGGGAAAAACCTACATCTTTTTCTATTCTCACAAAACCATGAAATGAAACAATTAATTTCCTTTTATTGTTTTCCAGACAGGCACAGCTACCACCGCACCGACAATCGGAGCCACAATAAACAACCAAAGCTGGCTGATAGCCTCCATTCCGGCAAACAATGCGGGACCAATGCTACGGGCTGGATTAACTGACGTCCCCGTAACGGGAATACATACAATATGCACCAGTACCAGAGTCAATCCGATAGCCAGCCCGGCAAAATGAAGACTGCTATTATCCCGGTCGGTAGTGCCCAATACAGTCAGCACGAAGATGAACGTAAACACCGCCTCGGCAACAAATGCAGCCAGCAGATACGGTTCTTCAAAACCGTTGGCTCCCGTACCTTCTATCCCCATTGTGCCGGTAATCACCCACAACAATGCAGAGCCAAGTATTCCGCCCGTCACTTGCGCTACGATATACACACCGGCTTCCATTACCGACAGTCCGCCATTCAGCCAAACGCCGATGGTGATGGCCGGATTGATATGACAGCCCGAAACAGGACCGATTGTGTACGCCATTGCCACCACCGACAAACCGAACGCGAAAGCAATCGTCAACACAGCGGCTACCGATGTCGCACCGCCATTCAATACAGCAGCGCCGCATCCCATTAAGACAAGCACCATAGTGCCCACCATTTCAGCTATAAATTTCGTTTTCATAATCTACTTTTTTCTATTCAATTACAAGATATTCAACTAAAAAAATTTCAACTAAAAGATATTCAATTACAAGATTTCCAACTATAAGATTTTCAATTCTCTCCAATCATTCACTCTCTCTCCAATCATTCAATCTCCTTCTAATCATCCTCCCATTCCGAAGGCGGCAACGACTTCTTCCCATACCATTTCATCCAAGCACGAGATTTCCGCTTTCTCAAATAAAGCGCATCGCTACAATGCTCCAACGCTTCCCAGTCAAATGAAGAATGGTGTCCGAACCACCTCTCCAGCCAGTAAAGCAGATGATAACTCATGAACGCAAGCAACATCCACCACCACGAAAGCCAGACGGATAGCACCAATGCAGGCAATAATGCCAAGAAGAAACATTCCGTATACTGCCGCGCATGAATCTGAAGTTCCATCTCCTCCCACCCTTCCAAATATTTGAACCGGGTGAAACTACAACCGAAAATCATAAAATAATGCCTTTTCTTCCTGTTCAGAAAAGTTTTCGCCAACAGACTATTATATATTATCATATCCTCCTCTTCATTCAAAAAAGCAACATTGCAAAAGACCATCCAACTACCGGCCAACAAGCCCACCTTGTAACGACAAAGCACTTTCAGTCCCGACGTAGAAGAAAACGAGACAGCCCCGCAATGTTGCCTGAAATACCTTGAAATGAAATAAAACTATTATTCGACGATTACGACGCGGTTCAATTCAGGTTCACTGAAACGGTTGTTCGTATCGCCCTCCGCTTTCATCACGAGACGTTCAGGGGAAATTTTATACTTTTCGACTAATAAATTGTACACATATTCCATACGTTGTTCACTCAAACGTTGGTTCAGTTCCTTGCTGCCCGTAGCGCTGTCCGCCGAACCAATCAGCGTGAAAGTCTTGCTCTTATCCGCCTTGATAGCGTTGTTCACATAAAACTCAAGATTGGTAAGTTCCTTCTTATCCAGGGTAGCTTTGCCGATATTGAAGAACAGGGCTACCGGCGAAGCAGTCACTTTCGATTCATTCACCACTTCCGGTTTCCGATTTCTGGCAACTTCCAGTTCAGCGGCAAGGCGCTGTGCTTCGGTGCTCAAATCATGATTCTTGGCACGAAGCGCGTTGATACGTTCATTATAAGATGAATAATCTGCCGGAGCCACTTTCTCGACGCGGTCGAAACGGGTCTTGCCCAACTTCACGCTTAGCCCCAGTGTCACAGAACTCATTCCTTCACCTTTGCTGCCGCCTACCGTTCCGTCAAAACACTCTTTCACTAGCATCTGCCGTCCTTCCAAAGTCAAGTCCAGACGCTTGCCCAGACGGAACGTATTCAAAATACCGATGTTGGCGGCAATTTCATTATCATGCGTGCTGTTTCCCCACGAACGTGCCCAACCGAAACCGACAAACGGAATCACATTCCACACACGTTTCTCATTGAATCCGAGGAAACCGTTCGACCAGTTCCACATAAAGTCCGCATGGAGATTGGAAACATTAAACTCTTCCTTATAATAACCGCGATGCGCCCCTTTGGCATACATCCCGCTTGCATCCGTCAGCCCCTTGGCTTTCAGACCCGAATATTGCAGACGGACTCCGTAAGAAGGAGTAATCCACTTGCCCAACGACACATCCAGTGCAGGAGCGATACGGTTGCCCACCGAGGTCTTGTTATCAAATTCACCTTCATAGATATTGATACCACCGCCTACACCGATATACCAGTTACTCCAGAAACTATTCGTTTCATACGGGCCACGGAGAATACTTCCGTCCGTGTCACGATTTTCCTTTTGCTGTGCCATGGCACAGACTGATGATAATACCAATGCAACTGTAATAATTTTCTTTTTCATGTTTCAATTTTTATGTTCAACATTTAGTTTAACCTGTTTCTTTACTCTAATTTCATTTTACTTCCGGGACGGAATTTCACCTGTCGTTTGGCCGGAACCAGCATTGAGCCGCCTGTGGCTGGATTATGCCCCTTGCGTGCTTTCCGTTCCTGAATGACAAAACTGCCGAAACCGACTAAAGTGACACTCTCTCCTTTATGCATTGTTTCCGCAATGGTTTCCATGATTGCATCCACTGCATTTGTAGCTTCGTTAAAACTCAACTGACCTTTAAGGGCTACTTCTTTGATTAGTTCTGATTTGTTCATAGGTTTGTATTTAAAAATGAATTATATATGTTTATTCGTCACGGATACAGCGGACAGGTGCTGCCGTAGAACGATCTAACCAGTAATTATTACCCCCACCGAAGCCACAGCCAACATCACCATTTTTTAAATCAAATCCAAATGACATTATTACATTCATACCACTGCTATCATTATATCTCATTGTCCCACAAAGATGAGCACTATAAAAAGGACCATTTACTACCCCTTTATCATAAGTTCTTCCATGGCGAAGCGAAGTAGAAATAAAATAGACTTTCCGTGTACTATTTTCACTGCCACAATAGAAATATACCCCATACTTAGTAAATAAAGGAGTATAAAAATCTCCCTTCTCCATATGTCCCAAAAATTCGGTTCCGCTTTTGCCAATAGGGGAATCTATTATTGGATATTTTAAAAATGCACCATATACATCCGGCGGAGATACTTTGTAACCAACAGGACATGGATCATAAAGGGTCTTCATTGTCTCTACATTAACCATTTTATATTGCGAATAAGGGTTATTTCCCCATAAATATTGATTTCCAGTCATATCATTATTACCGGATTCAGAAGTATAATACAACCAATCATGAACACTATAGGCATCATCACTTATGATAAATACGGCAGGATGATTTATCGCATACTCAATTGTTCCTATACTTTCATTTTTTTCCTCCTCTTTGTGCTTTAGTTTACTTCCACGTACATTATGCATAAAATTTTCGGTACTTTCAAAGGAAGCTGAAATACAAAAAGGATCTTTACGCCCCCATTGGTAACCCAAACCACGTGTTGTTAACTCATCAGGAGTATTAGTTGTTGCTCCTAAATCTCGATCCATTATTCTATAATTCTTCCCGCTATAAGTTTCTCCATTGGTTGGTAAGCCTAATTCTATTATAGTGGGGTGCTCTGTACACCAAACATGCCAACTCCATAGTACTGTAGCATCCTCCGCATTTGGATCTTGTTTATCATAAACTGCAATAACCCCATTTCCCGTACCACTACTCAAGAATTCAACTCGATTAGTAGTAGAATTAAATGCAACTTGTGATATAAGATTTTGCTTGTCCTGCCAAATTAGTTTTGCAGAATAAGGAACTATCTCAACATTTTTAGAAACTGATATATCTTCACCTGAAGCATTTTTAAAATGATATTGTTCTATATCTTCACCTAATTCTTCCCGCCATGCAGCTCTGCCTCTCGTTTCCGCCACTATACCATCAACCCCGTTTCCTATCACCGTAGCGTCAAACGAATAAACGCCATAAGTCACCGGAGTAATAAAGCAGTTTGCCGGACCGTCTTCATCCACAGCAATCGCTTCTGTGTGAGATATGATACTGAAAGGAATATACTTCACTATGTTACCTACGGATATTTCCAAAAATCCTTCCTTTAGTGAAGAGTTTTCGGGTACAGTGCAATAAATCCAATACACATCGCTATCTTGCGGAAGGTTCACTTCATTCACCGAAAATCCTCCTGTTCCCTTCACCTGTACCAAATTATTATTATCTATGCTATAAAACAGGCATAAGTCAGATGAGGGTACCAAAGTTTTCTTATCCGAATTTAAAACGCGAACATTACGAGTGGTAACACCACTAAAATCGACATTACCCGTATCATCAGCCTGCAATTCAAATTTTACCATTGTTACCGGATCTGTGATGCCATTCTCTATCAACTTAAGGTCCTCCCTGTCCGTTTTTACCAAGTACTGGCCGTTAGAAGCATATCCCCGCGACCAATTATCCGAAACTGTTACCGTATACTCGATATTACTCCCCGGATTTTGAATGGCTTCCAGTTCCCTATCATATCCTTTATTCTTTAACTTGGCAATAGTAAAACGATAAGAATGATTACGTATTATATCCAGATACTCGCCGGTTTCCTTATCCAGGAAATCCAGACGATAATACTCTTTATTCGAACCGTCCGGATTCTGGACTACAAGAAGCAACATTGCACGATTTTTGGAGAATGTTTTCTTATCAACCTTATTTCCTAAAGCGTAAACGGAGTGTTCATATTCCAAAGGATAGTAACTTGTCACCAATCCTTTCGTTACATCCAAAGGAGTTGTAGCGGAAAGCAAATCATGCTTTTCTGAACTGCCGCTTTCGTTGATACTACCCTGATAGATTCCCCCCTTATACTCGCTATCTAACGTAAAATCCGAATAATTCAGATTTCTCCATTCCCAATAGACCTGTTTACCGGAAAACAAATCCGTCTCGGCATCCACCGTAACTTTTGCAAAACAACGGGTTAATAGACAAACATTAGAGGTAGCCTTTTCATTCCATTCTATCCAACCGTACATCGGAATAGTCCGCCCTTCACTTTGCAGAGCGGAAAAGCCCTTCATCATTCCTTGACTAGTATAATTCCTCAACTGCTCTTCACTAGCCATTTTATTTATAAGAAAATCACCTGCTCCTGATGCAGAAGAACGATTAGTCAGGTTACAAACTACATAAATTCGTTCTTTGTCAGCGGGAATGTATTCTTTCAATGTCACAGTCGGCGATGCAGTGCCATTACCGAACAAAAAAGACAAATCAGCTTTACCCTCCTGATAATATACAGGGGATGAGGCGTGAGAATCATTATATACAAACACCTGTATGCCACTAATCTTACATTCCGATTCATTCGCCACGCTACGTACCTGTACCAATTCCGCATCCGGGATAGACAAGCTGATGACATTTTTTTGAGAGGAATCAATCATTTCCATTTCAGTGTCATCGTTACAACCACCTAACAACAACATATTAAAAGCGAAGAAAACCAACAGACATATCCCGAACAAGTATTGTTGTATTGTTATTTTCATTTCATTCATACTTTTTAGATTTCTAATGAATTATTCCTTTACACAGCGTATCGAAGCAGGCACTGAAGTAACCACCGGATTATATATATTATATTCAAAGTCCATAGCAGTATATGGATGAAAGTTAAACATGAGCCCACTATGTTCTTTGTCAGCAGGATGAGGTGAAGAACACCAGTAAACTCCCCATTTTCCTAACTTTATACCATCACCATTAGGTCTATAAGTCTCCGGCAAATAAATTAGCTTCGTTTCATCAATCCCTGCATTATCATAATAAAAGGTTGATCCATTCGCAAAATAACTTTTTATGAAATACATATCCCCAAGTGACGCTCCGGCCGGGGGGAATATGGCGATCTCACCTTTACTCAAGATTTTAAAAACGTCATGCGGCGCAACTTTATAACCATATGGACAAGGGTCATACAACGATTTTAATGTTTCTTTAGGGAAAGCATCCTGTTCCCCGTCCGGATTTCCCCACAGATATTTCAGTTCTGTTGTTTTCGTACACCAAGATTCACCCCCCAATCCTCTCCTTGGACTATACAAGGAACTCGGAGTACTTATAGCTTGACCGGCAGTCACTCGTTCATCGGAATATTTATATACGCCCTGACCACTTCTTACGTCATATAAAATGGTACGTATGCCATCATAAGTCAATGAACCCGAAAACGGGTCTTTACGTCCCCATTGATAATGCAGCCCTTGAACAGTGCCTAAATACGCTTTAGTAGCAGTAGCACCAAGATTACGGTCCATCACTTTATAGTTATTGCCCGTGTATATCGAAGTGACGAATTCCAGTATCTTTGGGGTAGCCGTACACCAAAGGTGCCAACTCCACAACACTTTCGCATCCTCCGCATTAGGATTAGTCTTATCATAAACAGCTATCACTGCATTTCCCCGGCTTCGTCCCATTTTCACCTGAACCCTGCCATTGACTAAAGCAACTTGTTCCACCAGTTCATCCGTGTCCTGCCAAAGCAATTTGGCCGATAAAGGATGAATATTGGCACCACCGGCTTTTGTCAAGATATTGCCACTTGCGTCTTCAAACTTCCCTTCGTCAATAATACCGTCCACTCCGTTTCCCATTATGGTAGCAGTGAAAGAATAAGAACCTGCACCTCTATCTGCTATATAACTATTGGCAGTCCCTTCCGTGTCTAACGGAGTAAAAGTATCCAATGAACTGACAGGAATATATTCCACATGCACATTGTCGGAAGAAATTTCTATAAAACCACCTTCATAATTGGCGGGAACACTACCGGTGGTACAATAGAAATTCATTACTTGTGCAGCAGTGAGGTCATAAATGCCACTGTTATCCGCCAGTTTATCCGTTTCCGTTATTCCATTGCAATATAACTGTAAATCTGTTGTTGATATTAAATCTGTCTTATTAGGCTTTAAAGCTCTGATTTGTAAGCGTCCCGGAGCATGACAGTCCACTTTCAGCAGTTTCACCGGGTCGACAATATCTTTAATCAAAGTTATTTTTGTCCTGTCTATATCAAAGTCAACGCCTCCTACAATATCACCCGTAACCCCTACATCTTCCCAATCAAGCATATCTGTGAATACTTTCACTTCATCAAGACTTAGCACTTGTACGTCCACCGAATAAATATGATTACGTTTCATCCGATAAGAATCTTCCGCTTTTACAGGTATCGTGCGTTCTATCACCCGACTAGCTATTCCGTCCGTCACAGGAATAGTCAGTTTCAATGATGTCACGTTAATAGCCGGGTCATACTCCTCTTCCTGTTCCAGATAATTTTCATAAACGAATAATGGATAAAAAGTAATAGCTTCACCGTTAATCTCCACTTGTTCATGAGCAAGTATATCATATAAGCTCACTTCCGGATAATCCGGATAATTTAATGAAGATGCCGGCAGATTTTCAACAACAGCCTCATTGGCATGAGAAGAGAACGGAGCATACTTACGAATCCTATCTGCAGCATGAACCACCTGTATTTTTACATCTCCTATCATCAATCCCTGCGGAACAGTAAATGAGGTTGTCCGAACAGTAGTCCGCAGTTTAGCAACTCCCCGTAACAAATGCACGGAAGCTTTGAAATTTCTATTTATGCCGTCCTCAATCACTCCCGTAC
Organism: Bacteroides sp. RTP21281st1_H5_RTP21281_210402; assembly: GCF_040918965.1. Taxonomy (NCBI): domain Bacteria; kingdom Pseudomonadati; phylum Bacteroidota; class Bacteroidia; order Bacteroidales; family Bacteroidaceae; genus Bacteroides; species Bacteroides sp. RTP21281st1_H5_RTP21281_210402. The sequence continues at coordinate 95,447 of NZ_JBCOWR010000002.1, forward strand.
CTGACATGTAGAAAGGGGAAACCGGCTGTCCGGAGATTATTGCGGGAGTGTCTTCATTGGCACGTACCCGCAAGGTGTAACCCGCCTCCAATGTCCCTATATCAAACAGTGTAGAAACCGTATAGACACTATCAACATCCGTAGGGGTCAATGTCAATGCTCCGTCTGCTGTGGAACGGGATGCTATCACAGTCCCGCTATTCATAACATCCATGAAAAGCCGCTCAACCTTGTTCTCACCGGTCGTTCCATTCTCTATGCTTCGGACAACCGGTTGTTTTCCCCCGGGTATTACCAAACGGAGTTCCATCCGTTCCTTGCCGTCGGGTATCATGTTGTCCACATTGCCAATATCACAATTTCTAATATCTTCCACACATGAAGATAATAAAAGCAGTATAAAAGCCAACTTATATCCTATTACCATTTTATTCGTCATAGATGTAACCTCCATTTTACTCCTTCACACAACGTACAGCACCTGCAGTCGCTTCATCCCAAATAACACTTTCACCCTTACCGTGAATACGTTCTGTCCAATACAGACACATGTTCCGACACTTCATATCTCGACCAAGGTTTCCTGCACGAAGCATAACAACCTGCCCCAAGGATCCTGACAGCTCCCCAGTCCTCCCGTATCTATATCCTGCTGCAGGATAATAAATATCACTCCTACCAGCAAATCCGCCACCATATCTTTCTTCATAGAAAACCTGCTCCAGACCAGAATCTTCCCATGGAGTAGATATGCCATCTTTGCCGGCAGGAACTCTCCAACCATCCGGACAAGGGTCAAAAATCGTTTTCTTTCCAGATTTCGTATTCCATAAATAAGGATACTTGGTAGAGTACGAAAACCAGAGGAGTTGTGAGGGTGCTGTATAATATGCCATCGGATTATTCACTGAACCCGGTATATTATTAATATCCGACGTAGATACACTAATTTTAGCAATAGGCTTAATTTCGCCAGTGACGCTATACAATTCTTCTTCAGGCTCCGTATAAAGCCAACCCTTAGCTGGTGGAAACGGATCTTTCCGCCCCCATTGATATAGAAATCCCTTAGACTCAATTCCTCCCTGCTTCTCATCATAGTTATTATATGTTGCCCCCAAATTACGATCCATCCAAGTATAACCATTAAACTCTTGTTGTCCCTCTTCTAAATTCGGATCATAGTCTGTGCACCAGATATGCCAGCTCCAGTAAATCTTTCCATTCACTTTCATCGCTATCACTGCATTGCCAGACTGATTTTCCGTTTCCACACTGATATAAGCTTTATCACGTTTTTCCGCATTCATAACCTTCACTCCGGAAGCCGGCACTACCCCTATTCTATCTACCCAAAGTACTTCGGCCGTAACCTCACCATCGGGAATAGGTGTACGTTCAAATTCATCCATTTGTGCCCATGCCTTGTACACCCCGTCAGTGGGAATGTGCACCCTTCCGCCGGGCGATACCACATAACAGTTTGTTATACGTATATCGTTCACTTCTTCTACTTGGGGTTCTAACGCTATCCACGGACACACTGTCAAGTTTATATCCAAATAGACTGTTTTTTGCATGAACCGGCACAGTAATTGATAAACATGATTACGCTCCAGTTTTTCCAAAGGCGCTTTGCCGGAATTATCCGAATCCACACCCAACTCTATCATATCGTAATCATCAAAACCGATATTCAATTTATTGTTTTTACACTCCATTTCCGGAATATAAAACGAGTAAGCCAGCACGCCCTTGTCTTCAGGAGAAGTTTCTTCAGGGATCTCACTGACTTTCTTTCTCGATAACAGATTGAGAACGGAAGACGCATAACTTCCTGTTCTTTTTGGGGATACGAATCCTGTCTTGGAAACTCCAGTCACAACCAATGTGGTAGGCATCAAGACCTCCTCCCAGTTCTTTGCCTCCTTCCGCATATAAACATCCACACGTGCCACAGCACGGTCTACACGCATGTTGACTGTCTGCGTCGTTCCCTCCGCCGCGTCCACTCCTGCCAGTTCTCCATACATGGGAAGACAGTAGTCTTTAGTGTATTCCACCACATTGGTTCTTGTGGATAAGTAGTCCGCCATTTGATACTGTACGTCCACCAAGTCATTGGGATGATCCACAGACTCCAATATAGCACGGGTATCAAGGTCAACAGGTTCGTTTACAATGGCATACAATGTTTTCCCGGTGGCAGCTTTCACCGTAAAAACCGGAGTAGTATAAGTCCCGTCAATAGCGGAAAGCCCTTGCCAGTAATACATCTTATCCAGTGACGTGCCGTCAAAAACATAGATGCGTAGCCGGCTGATGCGGGTTTCATTCGCGTTCAACACTTCCGGGTCACTCGTGGCACGTGTGCTGATATTCATGCTCATCCGTACTTCTCCGGGATTTAGCGGATCGACTGTCTGTCCGCTTTCCGTACAGGAAAACAAGAACAACAGCAACCACGCCCACCATATACAGCCTTTATATCTCATATTCATCAATCTTTGTTTATTTATCAGAGATCTTCGCCTTTCAGCCAGATAGTCCAGCCGTTAATCATAATCTTAGTAGAAAGGAAATTCAATAATTCCGGGTTATAGAAAAAGACAATCGCATACTCACTCTGACGGTCGAGGTATTCCTGTGCCGGAATATTGTGCCCTTCCATTTTAGTAAGCAGCAGGTAAGGTATCAGGTCAACCTTCATCAGTTCCTTACTATCCGACTTGCGTGTAAGCGTCAGGTATACCTTCTTATGTTCGAGCAGGCGCATGGTATTCATTTCTGCCACAATGCCCACATCTTCCACTTTTTCCAGATGATACGGCTGGTAACTAATCATGTCGTCATCCAGCAAGTCATTATTCCAGTCGTAATATCCGTTGTCCGCCCGGATTTCGAACAGGCAATCATTCATATCCAGTTCTTCTCCCGGACCGGACTTTTGCAGAATAAAGCGGAATTTATTGGTATTCTTTATCAGGCAGACCGTTTCCGTCTGTTCCTGTTTGCCGGTAAAGTTTACGGTCTGTACCTCACCATACCAGAGAGGCTCCAAAACTTTATTATGTATCAAGGATTCTTCCCGTTTCATTTTTACCGTCAAATCTTCCAGTGTCGATTTTCCGGCAACCAGTTCCGGCATTTCAAAGGCATCGCTCATTCCCGCCCACGTAGCTATCCGGTATTCCCCAATTGGCAGTTGTAACTGCATACGGTAACTGCCACTGCCCAGAGTTTTCCCTTGTTCACTCTTCTTCATGATAAACGTGCCATCCTTGTCGAATACAAACACATCGACACGATTCACTTGAGCCGCAAAAGCATCGGTGAACTCCATGTTATAGTCATACCGGAAACTAACATATAACTGACATTCCGACAGTGTCTCATCTATGGATGTGCAAGAAAAGAGTACAAGCAGTAATAACAAGCAACTTCCATAACTTATCTGCCGGACGGCACCTTTTGTATTCATTATCTTTCTCATAATCTATGGGTCTATTTATTTTTTCTAATTTCATATATGGTGTGGAAAAGCGCCTTTGTGCTTTTCTCGGAATAATCTGCTTTAGTGGACAAGTCTTAAAACTTGTCTGTATGGCAAGACCTGTTTTTATCAAGTTTTTCATATCAAGGTCTTGATTCACGGAAATAAGCCTCCGCCGGCTGAATAAAAAATGAAAAGAAAGAAAAAAGAAGGCGTCACAAGACAAACTGCGCCGTATCATAACGCCTTCTTATAATTTTAATTGTTATTTTAGCCCGATATATCAGTCATTACAAATCCACTCCCTGACTCCAAGTAGTCCATGGGTTAACTGTAATATTTACAGAGAGATATGCTTCTTTATCATCATCGTCTTCACCCGGATTTGTAGGTTTAGTAGGATCTGTCTTGTCAGGAATCCAGGGAGTACCCGGTTGCTTCACACTGTTGATAGTCAATGTGTACCAGTTGTTGCGCACGACACCGTATTTACCATGTGCCATCCATGCAGTGATTTCGTCATCATGACGAATCAGGATGTTATAGTAGCATACGCCTTTCTGGAAGTATTCCACACCTACGGTTTCACCGGCTTTTGCATCAGGTTTGGAGTATTCGCCACCACTCTTAAGGCCGTCCAGTTCAGCAATAGTAATAGAGGCAAAATCAGCACCGACAGTCTTTTCTTGTGCAGTGGCGGCTTTGGCAATACGTGCATAGAACTGGTCACAAAGATCGATTATCTGTTGTTGTGCCGCATCCGGTGTACCAGCAGCCGCAGCATTATATACTGCCTGCAAATCAGCCAATGTCTTGTAAGTGACACCCAAAAGGCGGAACCAGCTTTCGCCCACAGTAAATGAATTAGGAGTGTAAACCGCACTTGCTACGGCAGCCGTAGTCTGTGCCTGGGTTTGCGCGTCATGATCCATTGTGTTCTCAAGACAGTATTTGCTGTCTGTCATGGGAGAGAAGTCAGCAGGCAAAACACCTTTATCAGATACTTTCAGGTAGTTGAACTGCGACACATTGAATCCTGCCTTTTCATAGTTCGGGTCAATTCTATAATCTGCATCAGCAGAACCTCCGGCAGGCATTACTATTTCAGAATATGGGAACATGCTCTTGTTGGTTACATTCAATGCCCAGTTACCGAATGTACAGGTCACTCCGGCAGGAACTATGACGCCGGCCGGATTTGTTCCTAAAGAAACTTTAGCAACTATACGGTCTACAAAAATCTTTGAACGGTCAGTTTCGGCTGCGGCTATCGCGGCAGCAACGTCAGAAATACCCGCGTCGCCAACCTTTTTTACTTTAGCTTCCGCCAATGCTCCGTTAGTAGGGTTTGTATTGTCGCCGGCATTAATCATCATAAAGTTGTCCTTTGATGCTCCAATCACTTCATCAAGTGTCTGCTCCACAGCACCATTGATGACAGACCAGGGAGCTGAAGCTACACAGGCAGCCTTGAACTTGCCACTCGGATTGACTACTGCCAGTACTTTGGCGGTAGCGGAAGGTACTTTGAATGCCTTTCCGGCATATCCTGACTTATCAGCACCACCTACATTCAAGATATAGTCGGTTGTACCCAATGTCTTTGTTTCCAAGCAAACATTCGACGCATCAAACAATGCGAGAAGCACTTCGTTTACTTTCTGTTCTTCCGCACTGCCATGGTCTTTTCCCGGAGCACGTGTTCCCGTACTTTTAGGCATTGTCACAGATACGGACATATAAGCCTCCCTGCCGTCTACCGGCAACTGGTCTTGTCCGCCGGTTGCCATCTCTTCATCATTACTACATGCTGCCATCGCCAGTCCGACAAACAGCGTTAAAAAAGATTTGTCCAATTTCATTGTTTTAAAATTTAATGAATACTAAAATGTTAATTACTAAGTATAAGTTTCAGATTATATTATTCAGTTTTTATACCTTCCAAACGTTTCAGGTACATCCGCATCGCATCATAATCTCCCATTTCCCATGCTACGATAGCGGCGTTGTTGTTAGCCATCCTGTCACTCGGAAAGCGGTCGGCAATCATCCGGATAATCCTGTTGTATTCGTCCGAACCTTCACCGTAGCTGACTGCGACCTGATACATTTCGTTATGGTTCATTTTGTCGGGGCGCGTCTTGATTATTTCCCGCCCTTGCTCCACGGAGAACGGAACCACCGTATAGCTGACTGTATATTCCACTAAGCGCAGCTTCGGATATACCTCCCGCAGCAAGGCATTATAGATTTTTCCGCCGTCGATAGCCTTTATCTTCGCGTCGCGCGCATCCGGTTCGGGAATCTGCCCGATAATATCGAGTACTTTCTGCATATAGGAAGGACGGTATTCGCGCAACCATGCAGCTAGTCCCTCCCAGTTTTCCGGCACCGAACGGCATTCTATCATACTGTCGTCCAGCTTATAGGCATGTTTCAGGTTTTGTACCAACGCTTTCGCACGTTGTTCGGAAAGGCGAGCATTGGTGTCATAATTGCCTTCCGGCGATGAGTAGCCCACTATCTTAATCCGGGCAATACGATAGTTATCATCTTCACGGATAGAATCAATGGACGAATGGATTTTAGCCAGTTCGGCAGGATTATTCATATAATCGGCAAGCAATGCCGACTGGTTCACTTTAAAATTAAGATATGCGCTGCGGGTGAAAGAACGACGTTTCTCCTCTGCCTGTGCCACCATTATTTCCAAATTCGGGCGTTCCACTACCTCTTTGAATAAAGGAAGCTCCGCAACGGGAGCATTACCCAGTGCTTCTCCGCAACCTGCGCATCCCTGTAATTCACGGAATATCTCGACACGTGCTCCGGACATCCACTCCTGTGCCGGAACTGTTTCGTTATATTCTAATAACATATCCCGTTTCCTGTTAAAACGAATCATTTCCTGTCCCTCTCCCGCAGCCGGTTCTTTGCCATACAGACTTTCTTTCCGCTTGTTCATGCGATAACGGTTTCTGCCTGCAATGCAGACTGAAGGCAGGGCGAGCGTATCGTTTTCCGACCGGCTGATTATCAAAGGAGTGATTATCATCTGTCGGCGTGAAGGAAGCCGCAGTGTGCTGCAATCCATATTAAATGAGACTTCCACTTTGTCATCGCTTATTTTCCGGGCAATGGCTTGTCCGATATTTATCTCCTGGGCATGGGCGGAAACTGCGCCTAGCAGTCCCAAGGTCACGTATATACAGATTCTTTTCATCATTAGCCTATTTTATAATGTATATGATACTCACTGCAGCTTTTGTCGGGCCGAAGTAGTTTTTCTTCTCATTTTTCTGAATGGTTCCACATGTGGCACAAGGATATTTGGAATGATCCAACCGCGCATATCCGACTCCAAGTACAGCCTCCATGCTCCAGCGGTTACCGAGCAGCCACTGATAACCGTAGGATATTCCGCCGCCCCACAAATGCCCCTGATAGCGGTGACGTTCCATATTATCACTTAGAAATGACATTCCGCCCACATTGTATTTGGCGTAGTGTCCGTGCAGACCCAGAAAATAACCGTTGAATTTCTCACAAAGCCAGTAGCGAAGTTCCGGCTGTACGCCCCAGTGGCGCAGGCGCGTTTCATCATCAAACTTCCAGGGATTATAATTTCCGGATAAATCGAGAGACCATTTCTTGCCCAAACCTATTTCCAGCCCCAAGTTCATTGTAGTAGTAGCGTCATAAAGCAAATTAGTCTTTACTGCAACCTTTTGGGCGTAAGAGTTGCCCGTATTACAAAGTAGTATTCCCAAGACTCCGATTAAACATAGATATTTCTTCATGTCGTCTTATTATTTATAATTGCTTTTGTTTCATCTCTATTCCGTAATAGAGATGAAACAAAAGAATACAAACAATAAAAACCTAATTAACAATGACTTATATCACATAAAGCACCCATATAACGTTTCAGTATCATGATAAAATGAATCATAGCAAACAAAACAGAAAATAATATTCTGATATATAATTCATTAAAAATACAGATACTGAAACAATTGTGAAACAAACAGATAGGTAACAGACCAAACAATCAAAACAGTTATTGCCATGGAAACAAAACTTATGAAAAGCGAATTGCTGTACATCGAAGAACACCTGTCATGCCAAAACTACATGACAACGATTGAAACCGGATTCAAGTATCTTGAGTTCAATAAGAACACAGAATTTGAGGAAGACACTACAAGTAAGAATTATCTTCTATTCTTCCTGAAAGGTGATTTCACCATAACTTGCAACCAGTTCCACAACAGACTGTTTCATGCCGGAGAGATGATACTCATCCCACGTTCTTCCCGGCTGAAGGGAATTGGAGAAAACGGTTCAAGCCTGCTCTCCATGTTTTTCGATATACCCGAAGGAAACTGTGACAAGCTCATATTGCAATCTTTATCAGACGTTTGCGACAACATTGAATATGACTTTTCACCGATTAGAATACACTACCCGCTGGCACCATTCCTCGAAGTGTTAACCCACTGTATCAAGAACGGGATGAGTTGTGCTCACCTGCACACCCTGATGCAACGGGAATTCTTCTTTCTCCTGCGCGGATTTTATGAAAAGCGGGAGATTGCAACCCTGCTTCATCCTATCATCGGAAAAGAAATGGACTTCAAGGATTTTGTCATGCGCAACCATACCAAAGTGGATAATATAGAACAGCTCATCTCACTATCGAACCTGGGAAGAAGCCGCTTCTTTTCCAAATTCAACGAGGTGTTCGGAATGACTGCCAAACAATGGATGCTGAAACAAAAGAACCAAAGGATACTCGAAAAAATGACCGAACCGGGAGTATGTATAAAAGACGCCGTTGAAGAATTGGGATTTGATTCGCAGAGTAACTTCAACCGTCACTGCAAACTATATTTCGGATGTACCGCCAAACAGTTAATGGAACGCTGCCAGACTGAAAACAGCCCTATTTATGAGGATAACCACGCGACGTGTACAAAATGAATAAAAAAATGTACTTTATGACAATTTATATTATAAAAAAATAAGCTTACTTTGCAGCGTGAAATAGTTCAAAACAACAAAGAGATTTTAATATAATCTCTATTACGGAATAGATTACAATACCGCAAAGATAAATAAAAATATTATATCTTCTAATTTTCAACGGATTATATTACAAATTTTCATTTCACTTGGATAAATTTGTAACCATGCTGTTCACCTGATTAAGCATGGATACATCGAAATCTTTCAAATAGACGCGTGTCATTTCTTCCGAAGTGTGCCCTAGTCCGGCACTAATCACAGAAATTGGTGCTCCATAGTCACGGGCAAGGGTAGCCCAGGTATGGCGTGCCGTGTATGTCGTTAACGGTACTTTAATATCAGCTACAACAGCGATTTTCTTCAAATGGCGATTGATACGCCCTAACGCCAGACGGTATTTTTGGTATCCCGAAGCATATTCACCGCTGATGATCGGAAAAAGATACTCATTTTCCGTCTTGTATTTATCCATCAAGCCCTGCATCTGCGGAGTCACCGCTATGCGAATCAACTGTTTCGACTTATGACGGGAATAAGTCAGCACACCATTGCAAATATCGCTCTTCCTCAAAAGGACAATATCAACAAAAGCCATTCCCTGCGCATAAAAGCTGAACAGATACAGATCGCGGGCAAACTCCAGTTCAGGTTCATTCTCCAAATTCAAGTCCGCCAGATTCTGCATATCCGTCCGTGACAAAGCACGTTTCATCGTTTTCGCCGGGCGGGTCTGTACCTTCGCAAACGGATATTCGCCACGAGGATGATAACCGTCCGTTACCGCCTGGTTATACAAAGAGCGCAAATTGCGCAGATAATAGCTTACCGTATTTCCAGAAGAGCCGTTACTATACAGGAAATCCTCGTATCTCCTAACGAACGCCAAATCAACCTCTGACATCCGCACATCAGGGCGACCTATAAATTTTGCCAACGACGAACGGGTGCTCTTGTAGGCCGCAGCCATCCCCACTTTCTTCAGTTCCTGCTTACGCTCAATCTGCGCATTGATATATCGCAATAAATAAAACTGTGGTTTTCCTGTACCAAAAGCATTTTGAGCCAGAATATCCTCCACTGTAAATTCTTCCCTTGTCCGCTCAAGCTGCCTGATCCGTGTATCAATCCGATTCCGCATCTTCCGTAACTCGCGGTTCATTTTCACGACCTCTGTAGCCGTAAAAGTAGAACTTACTCCATTCATAATCTTCCCTTCCAGCTCGTCAAACACCTCCTCTTTCACCCGGTAGCCTGTATACAGTAACTTTTTTCTCCGATTGTGGATCACCTGAAATACTAAAGGATAACTGCCATTATTCAATATCCTGCTCTTATTCAGCATAAGTTTCACTGATGTTATCATATCTTGCTTTTTTTGTTTGAGACGTAAAAGTACGAAGTTCACCTTACTTATCAGAACTATTTTTCCGCCTGTTACGCAAGAAACAAGAAATGGAATAAAAAGTTTTTCCACTTTAAGAATAGTTATCTGATAAATATAGTTAAAATACACGTTCTAGCAATTAGTATATTTTTATTACATATTTCCAATATACATACGCATAAATTAGATATGTATACCATTTATGATATTTCATTACATAATATAAAGATTACCGCTATTCTTCCTTTTGAAAAATCAGAATATTAGGCATAGCTTTGCACTATGGATTTTAGGGAGCTGTCCGTTCCTTTAAAAGTAAGAGGTCATTCCTCGGTGTGCAACGGGTCGTTCCTTTTAAAGGAACGGCCCGTTGGTTTTAAAGGAAAAACCGGCATTTGTAACCATTTGAATTTCAACTTCTTACCGAATTAGAATTCCGTCCCCGTAACCCATGGGATTTTTTCCAACAAACACGGCGGAATCTGCCGCACGAAGCGGCAATCAGTATACAACAAATTTCAACAATTCAAAATTCAAATCCCATGGTTACAGTCACGTTTGCCATCAAGCCATATCTGGCGAGGTATATGTATGTCCGGTACGGACAAAGTTTAGAACTTCTATCGCATAACAATCCACCGTCAAGGCTCCCCATCCCAATCCACCTCTCCCACCTCACTCCCATTTATCACTTCTTACATCAATTATCCGTTCCTCATCCACAAGGCGTCTCCTGGAAAGAGACTGGAAATATCACTTTTGTTCTTCCCAGCCCAAGACAGGGCAAGAATCCGGAAGTTTATAATTATTTCGGTCAGGACAGTATCTTTATTATTGAAAAGGAAATTGAGGTGGAAATGAAAGCGGAGCTTTATTCGTTTCTGTTGGAAAATAAGTTCAAAAATGGGGTGATGTATATAAAGTCGATGCATGAGTTTGTGGTAAAGTATGATATGGCGGAGTCGGTGGAAGAGGAAAGTTTGATGAGAGGGTTTCAGAGGTGGAGAAAGAAAATGAAAGTAGAATAAAAATAATATTATTTATCAGTATATCAAAATATAATTAACAATCAATTTTTAATCCAGACTAAACATTACTACTATAGAATGTGTTTTACTAAAAAGTAATATCAAAACTAATTACCACAAATGCTAATCAAGAACCTCATACCCAAATAAATTGAGGCACTTTATGCTTTAAGGTGAAAACAAATCATTATATTTGCATGCAGATAAATATTTTGAATAATGTCAGATGTAAATCGCATAAAAATAGTGATTGTTGAAAAAATATACCAATAAATGGCTTTCGGAACAATTGGGAATGAATCCTTCTACTATCCAAAGTGGTGTACTAACACTGCGCAGCCCGACATAGAAACATTAATCAAAATATCAAAACTATTAAATGTTGAGTTGCAAAAATTACTAAACAAAAAACATATAGATTCTGTGAAAGTTTTAACGAAATAATTAATATGATAAATAATAGAATTATATGGCTTTAAAATATACATTCTCAGGACATGAATCATTTCCTTGCAAGTCTTTATGGCTAAAAAAGGGCTATGATTTTGTAATACAAGAAAAAGATTTCAATTCGCCTAATGCTGTTGTAGATTTAGGGGTTGGTAAAAATATGGTATCTTCTATAAAGTACTGGCTTAAAGTGTTTGGGATATATGATAATAATGGAATGACACAATTGGGAGAATATCTTTTTAATGATGAGCATGGCCGTGATCGTTTTTTAGAAGATTTAGCATCATTATGGCTGCTCCATTTTACCCTTATATTTTCGGGGGAAGCATCATTATATCAAATGTTTTTTATAGATTTCCAAAGAGAACGTAAACAATTTGAGAGAAACCAAGTTGTGGATAGTATTCAAAGAAGATTGAGAGAAGAAGGCAAGGAGAACTTCTTTAACTCAAACACAGTTAAAAAGGATGTTGGTGTTCTTTTACAAAACTATTGTTTACCACGTAAGAATTCATATACTAATGAAGATTTCTCATCTTTGTTGATAGATCTTGATTTAATTAGGCATAAAGAGAATAAAGAAGATAAAAAAGAATATTTTTTTAATATTGAGGGTAAAAGACAAGTAGCACCTGAAATATTCTTTTATGGCTTACTACAGATGAAAGGAGAGGACAATACAATTCCGTATGATGTTCTCCAAACATTGGGATTGATATTTTGTATGACAGATTTAGAAACTATTGAAATGTTGAAACTCATATCTGAAAGATATTCCAATTATGTAACTTATAGTGATGTAGCAGGCATTCGACAAATGCAGTTCACAAACGAAATTGAACCATTTACGGTATTAAATGATTATTATGAAAACATTTAAATTATCAGCCAACATAGAGAACAGTTCTTTTGAAAAGGAACAATATATAGTAACACCTAATACTCAAAGAGCCGTTCAAAGCATAATAAATGATTTCCAATCTGGCATTCATGCTTTTACAATTATAGGTTCTTACGGAACAGGGAAATCAAGCTTTTTGCTTGCTTTTGAAGCGGACCTAGATAAGAACAATAAACAAAAGAGATTGTTTAATCCACATAATCTTTCTTTCACAAAAGATTATGAGATTCTAAACATAGTAGGTGATTATACTGAATTATCAACATTACTTCGAAGAAAATTAAGAATAGAAGGACATGACAATAGTATTCTTGATGAGTTGAAAGAATACCATAACAAGCTTAAAGCACAAAATAAGTTTCTTTTGATTGCCATAGACGAATTCGGTAAAGTTTTGGAACATGCAGCCAAAAATAATCCAGAACAAGAATTATACTTTATGCAAAAATTTGCAGAATTCGTCAATGTTCAGTCTAACCAAATACTTTTATTGACCACCCTCCATCAGAATTTTAGTTCGTATGCAAAAGAATTAACAGAAACACAGAAAAATGAGTGGACAAAAGTAAAAGGACGTTTTAAAGAAATTACTTTTGTTGAACCAATAGAGCAAATCTTATATCTTGCATCGAAACAAATTCAAGAAAGAAAAGAAATAACAATTGGAAGTAACACTGATAAATTGTATAATTTAGCAAAGGAAACAGGGTTTATATCAAATTCTATTTCTAACGTAACAGCTCGACAATTATATCCATTAGATATGTTTTCGGCTTACTCCATAACATCTGCAATAACAAGATATGGACAGAATGAACGGTCATTATTCACATTCCTTTTTTCTAAAGGAGTTAATTCATTTTTAGACTTTATACCTCATAATAATTCTACATTTAATTTGCAAAATGTATACGACTATATTGTGTATAATTTTTATTCATATCTAAAAGATGCAAATGCCGATTCAATGTCTTGGAGCTCTATGCAAGTATCCATAGAGCGTGTTGAGGGATTAGATTGGGAATCTAAAAATCAAATGCAGGATGCTATAGCTATAATTAAAGCTATAGGACTTTTAAACCTATATAGTATCGCCAGTTTTAAATTGACACAAAAACAAATGGCAGAATACGCTTATTGGGCGATGAATATACCTAATGCAGAACTTATAATTAACAAACTAATTCAGTTTAAAATTATCAGGTATGCTAGTTATAAGCAAAGACTTATGCTATTTCAAGGCACAGATATGGACCTAGAAGCAGAAATAGATAAAGCTGGAGTTGTCGTTTCAAGGCCTATTGTGTTTATTGATGACCTAAATTTGTTCTTCAACAAACGAATTTCACCAGTAAAAGCCCATTATTATCATCGAGGAACACCTCGTTTTTTTGATTATGAGATTCTTGAGGAGCCATTAGATATTGTACCAACCGGAGACACAGACGGTTATATAGAACTAATTTTTTCTTCAAAGAAAAATGCTCTGGAACAGATTATGAAATTTAGTGCGGAGAATAAACATGCATTAATATTTGCATTTTTCAATAATACGGACGAAATATTAGACCACCTACATAATATCAGAAAGTATCAATATATTCTTGATAAAGTGCTCATTGATAAAGGAGATCAAGTAGCTGTAAATGAAATTACAAAGTTGAAAGAGTATGAAGAGATATTATTGAATAAAGCCATAAGTGACAATTTATTTGCCTATAAAAATCGTGTAACATGGATTTTCAAAGGGGAAAAACAGAAAGTCAATTCTCACAGGGATTTTAATGTTTTGCTTTCTACTGTTTGTGATAAAGTATATAGCGAAACACCCATAATGAACAATGAGCTTTTTAATAAACAAAAGTTAAGTGGAACAATCTCTGCAGCTCGTAAGAATTTCCTACGAGCACTTATCGAACATAGTACAGAAATTAATTTGGGATTTGATGCAGACAAATATCCCCCAGAGAAAACCATCTATTTCTCACTGTTAAAAAATACAGGGCTTCATGTAAATGGAGAATTTTCGGATGTTCCCAGTGATCCCAATTTTATGTCACTTTGGACTGCTAGTGAGAATTTCTTGCAAACCTCTGTGCATAAGGCTAGAAAAATATCAGAACTTATCAAAATATTATCTTCTCAACCTTATAAGTTAAAGCAAGGATTTATCGATTTCTGGGTCCCCACGTATCTTTTCATAAAAAGACAGGATTACGCTCTATATAGTATTTCTATGGGAGCATATATGCCTAATGTAAATATAGAGTTTTTTGAATTGCTTCAAAAACATCCTTCCGATTTTGAGATAAAAGCTTTTGCTGTAGATGGAGTAAAATTAAGTTTTTTCAACCAGTATCGACGTTTTGTCAATCTTGGTGACGAATTTAATATTAAGAGCGATAAGTTTATTGAAACAATAAAACCATTTTTATTCTTCTATAAGCAGTTGAACGATTATTCAAAATATACTCGCAAATTCGCCCACCAGTCAACTATAAGGTTCAGAGACATTCTAGCAACAGCTAAAGATCCAGAAAAAGCATTCTTTGAAGATTTGCCAGAAGCATTGGGATACGATAGTTCTTCTTTGAAACAAAAAAATTTCATTGAAGAATACGGAAATATTATTCAAAAAGCAATTCGAGAATTACGTTCTTGTTATACTCAGTTATTAGATAGAATAGAAGAAAGATTGGTAGATAGTTTGGGATTACAGTCTTATGAGTATAATGAATATGTATCGGAGATACAGAAAAAGCTACGTGGTGTTAAAGTCTATTTACTGACAGAAAAGCAAAAGGAATTTTATCATCATGTTATGACTGAATATGAAAATAGAACACTTTGGTATCAATCTATTTGTTACACTGTCTTAGAGCATCGATTGGATTCTTTACGAGATGAACAAGAAGATAAATTGGTTGATGATTTAATTTATCTGTTCCGTGAATGTGAAAAATATGCTGATATTTCTCGTAAGACTGATGATATAAACAAAGATGAAGCATACTCATTTGATATGGTTACAAACAGAGGGATAAATTTACGAACGCAAACTTATATTTTACCAGAAAAAGATAAATTGCGTGCTGTGAAACTTGAAGAAAAAATAAATCAGATTTTATCTGGTGATAATAATATTGATGTATGTACACTTCTTGCTGTACTAAATAAAAAAATAAACAAATGAAAATTAGACATATATTAGGCATATCGGGCGGGAAGGACAGTGCTGCTCTTGCAATTTACTTAAAACAAAAGTATCCCAACCTGAATATTGAATACTACAATTCAGATACAGGATGTGAATTGGCAGAGACTGATGCCCTTATAGATAAATTGGAAGCTTATTTGGGAAAGATAAAAAAACTAAAAGCTGCAGAGGGAAGTCCGGAACCTACACCATTTCATCATTTCTTAAAAGCGATGGGTGGCTTTTTACCTTCTCCACAATCGCGTTGGTGCACAAAGAAAATGAAACTCGAAAAACTTGAAGAATTTGTAGGAAATGATTTAGCCATTTCTTATGTAGGTATTCGCGGTGACGAAAACAGAGATGGTTTTATCTCTAATAATCCTAATATTCAAGCAATATTTCCCTTTAGAAAAAATATTTGGAGTATTGATGTCGTTAACAAGTTTCTACATAAGGAGAATTTAGACCAAATAGTGTCTATCTATGAAAGACTTTGTCCTGATGGATTTCTAAAAAAAGAAATCATAGAAACTGTCAAAAGACCAATAACCAAACAGTTCTATTATTCAAAGAAAATGAATACTCTACTTGATTATGATACAAAATTATTTAATCATGCAGTATTTGAATTTTTGAAAACAACGGAATATCCTGTAGGTAAATTGGAAGATTTTCCTCTTCTTGATAATACAGATATTCTAGTAAAAGAGGACATTTTTAAACTCTTACGAGATAGTGGAGTGGGTGTTCCAGCCTATTACGAAGAAATTCCATTTGAGGTAGATGGTGAGAAAGGTACTTATTGCCGTAGCCGTTCTGGGTGTTACTTCTGTTTCTTTCAACAAAAAATAGAATGGATTTGGCTTTATGAACAACATCCTGACTTATACAAACAAGCAATGGAATTTGAAAAAGATGGATATACCTGGAATCAGAATGAAAGTCTTGCAGACTTAATAAAACCAGAACGTATCCGCCAAATAAAACTTGATATAATCAGACGTCAACAGGAAAATAAGGGGAATAATAAAGGAACAACCCTTGTTGATATTCTTGGCGACGATATTATGTGTACGAATTGTTTTATCTAAAAACTATACGAATATGGCAGTGTTAAATATAGAAAAATCATTTCTGACAGAAAATAGAAGTGTTTTGGATTTCCTAAATCAATCAGGACAAGGATTGTATATTCCATTATATCAACGAGATTATAGTTGGGATAGTGATAACATAGAACAACTGTTGGAAGATTTAACTAGAGGAATACAAAGAATAGCTTCAAGAGAAGTAACTGATGATAATAAAGAAATTCGCTTCCTTGGTACTATTATAACAGTAGTTGAACCTAATAGAAACCATATCTATCCAGTTGAAATACAAGCTGTCCCATCAAGAATAGAAAAATTGATTGATGGTCAACAACGAGTTTCTACAATTGCATTGATGGCAACATTATTGACAAAACGATTAACGGAAATAAAGAATAAAGTAAAATCAAATAATTCTATATATGAACAGGTTAATGAGATTTGCAGTATTTGGATTGATCAAAAGTTGTTACCTGTATTTAGTTTTGATTTAGGTCGTGGTACACCAAGGTTAAAGCCTAAAATCATTCGTGGTGCAAAAGATTATTGGACGAGAGCCAATGATGTTGATGACGCTTATAAATCAGAACTTTCGAATTATCTAGGTCATTTTATCAAAGCATATTCAGATAAAACATCTTTTCCTTGTTTATCAAAAGAGAAGTATGGAAACACATTATTGTATCAAAATGGTAGAAGGATTGAATCATGGTTGAAAAAAGTTGTGTCTGTTGCTCATGAAGATAATAATGATGAATTTGCAACGGCTGAAAATATTCTTGAAAATTTTTCACAAGATTTACTTTGGGAATTTGAACGTCCTGATCTGGTACAAATCATTAAAAGCAAAGATTTTACAGATAAAAAAACAAATTCATATATACTTTGCGAATTGGTACAAACTCTTTCTGTATGTCATTATTTGCTGGATAGATGTTGTTTTACTATAATTCAACCCACTGATGACGATTGGGCCTTTGATATGTTTCAATCCTTAAATGCTACAGGTACGCCTCTTACTGCTATTGAAACATTTAAGCCAACTGTTGTAAACACTGTGGATGGTGAAACTGAACGTCAGTTTAAAGATTCCGAGAGTGATAAATCTTTTAAAAAAGTAGAGAATTTTCTATCTGATGCAACAACGGCCCAACAAAAGAATAAACGCACAAATGATTATTTAACATCGTTTTTCGTAGCTTATGATGGTAGAACAATGTCTACACACTTCAGTTATCAACGAAAGGTATTAAACAATGCTTATTCTTCTTTGAGCACACTTGAAGAAAAAGAACTTTTCGTTCAGAAGATGGGGAACTATGCTGTATTTTATCAAAATTGGTTGAAATATGACGGCAAAGATCATACATTATTCCCTGCTATTGATTCTTCTGTGGATGCTGATTTAGCTTCAATGCTTATTCTATTCTTGAAAGCATCAAATCATAAAATGGCGATTACAATGCTTGCAAGTATGTATAGTAATGTATTGAAAGAAGTTCCAAATTCAGTTGAATCCTTTATTAATCTTGTAAAAACGGTTGCTGCATATTATTTATTATGGCGATCTGCATTCTCTAATTCTGGCTTAGACTCCACATATCGAGATTTTTTTAAACAAAACAAGAATGTTTCTGTTGAGAAAGTTAAGGAGTATGTAAAAGAGATAATGGTGAAAAAAGATATTGCAACAATAGATGCATGGAAAAACAAAGCTAAAAACTATCTGAAGTATGATACTACAGGTAAAGATGTTATCCGTTTGGCTCTTTTGATTGCTGCACATGATACTATTCCAGATGAAATAAATAGAGGACTGATGACCATTGGACGTGAAGGGAGCTCCAAATACTTATGTGTAGAGAAATGGATTTCAAGTGATTTAAAAACTATTGAGCATATTGCACCGCAGACGAATAAAAATAGAATGTGGAATGAGGATTTGTACACTCCTCAAATAGAATCTTATCAAGCTATTGGTAATCTAACACTACTTCCACAAGATTTAAATTCATCAGCTGGGAATAAAGGTTGGAAGGAAAAACTTTTATATTATCAAAGCGTAGCAGAAACAAACCCATTAAAAATCAGCAATATAGAAAATAAAGCAGCAGAATTAGAAATTGAACTCAATACAGCAACAATAAATCTATTGAAAAGCTGCAATTTCAATAAACATCTTGCCTCAATATCTTCATTAACACCAGATGATACTTGGAATAAAGATTTAGTAGATAGAAGATCTGATGTAATTCTTAATATAATTTGGAGCAGAGCTTCACAATGGATATTTGATTAGGAAGGATAGTATTCTAATTGAGACTTTCTATAATATTGTGTAAATGTAAAACTTCAGGACTTAAATTATAAGTTACCAGTAAGTACCCGTATAAAATTGTAATTCTATATTATACGGGTACTAAAGGGTGCTTACATTACAACTGACTCAAATCAAACGCATAACTATAATCAATCAAGCTATGCTGTTTTTCATTTTGGCGCCACGCTTCCTCAGCATGACTCATTTCTGAAATTTCATTAGCCTTACTCTTCTCAAAATGAGCTAATACACATTGTAAAACCTCTAATTTTTCAATTGTAAATAAAGACTGTTCAAATTGCTCAACAGTTGTAATTATACTTCCAGAATAACCATTTCCCCAATTTATGATTTCCTTTTTTAATCCGTCCAAGTTCTCATATATAGTACTATAACGTACAGGAACAGGTCCATAACTTATAGCTTGGTATTGTAACCCGCTAATACCTTTACCATATTTCTTATAGGAAAGAAAATCAGAATAAAATAATAATTTATTTAGTTTTGTTTCAAAAACTCCTTGTAATGCAGATGCAAAAAAGACAATAATCTGCTTAACCTACTCGAGAATGACAAAAGCATACCCATTCATACTTGAACGTAAAGACAAATGGTTGTGAAATATAAATTCATTTATTTTATTCTCAAAACAGGAATTATTTAATAACAGTTCCTTTACCCTTTTTTCAATTTTAAGTATCTCATCATTGGGAAACTGATTTTGAGCAAGTTTCAGAATTTCCAAAAAGAAATGAGAATCTTTCAAATCTGAAATCATTTTTCCATTAGACACACTAGGCATCTCTCCTTCTTCGTATTTTCTATATTGGTTATCTCCGAAACCTAAAAGTTTAGACATACGAAGTGCAGATATACCATATAATTCCCGAACCCTTTTTATTTCATCTGGAAATGGTATTGCATATTTCTGACGATACAAATTATAAACTTGATTCATATTCAGTTGATCAAGTTCAGTTGTAGTAAACTCTTCATTTGTATCCTTACATCTATAAAAATGATATACTATCTCAAAATTGTCTTTTCGAAATTCAAATGATTGTTTTTCATGACACAATCACAATACAGCGTCACCACCTGTAAACGGACTTTTCATAACTTCTACTTTTTATTTTTGAAAGGATATTCTATTTTTCTCTCTGCCAAATGAAAGGAGACACAGATTGGAGAATTTGCTCCATTACCCATTAATTTTGTATCGACTCTTCCGAATATAATCGATTATTTATAAAATTTCATTCAAATTCCAAACCTGAATATGTCGTATTCCCTCTTTAGAGGGGAGCTGTATCTCATCTAAAGAAACAACATATTTCTCATAATTATCATTTATTGATAGTAAAGGTGAATATTCACGTTCTATTGTTTGTTCCGTTTCCAACATATAAGTGGTCTGAAGATATATAACTCTATCGTCCTTCATCGCAACAAAGTCAACTTCTTTATCACGAATAGAACCCACATATACAGAATATCCCGACTGACGAAGCTCCAAATATACTGCATTCTCCAGCAAATACCCCACACCATAAGAAAATCCCGGATAGAGAAAATTCTTAAAGGACAAATCATTCAGATAATACTTACAATTACCAGCTACTACATCTTTCCCTTTTATATTATACCGTTCTGTTCTATATGCTAAAAAAGCCTCTTCTATATAACCTAAATAATTAGATAATGTGTCATAACTTACTCTCCGATTTTTAGACTTAAAGAAATTAATCAGATTTTGGACAGAAAATAAGTTTGATGCATTATTAACCAAATAAATAAAAGTATCATCCAGTAGTTTCACATCACGGACAGGTTTACGTTTTACGATATCACGCAATAAAACAGTATCTTTCACTGAAGCAACATATTGTTTCTGAGATTCTATCGTAGGCAGATTATACAATTCGGGCAGACCACCTTTCTGCAAATAAGCCAAATAAGATAACCGACCAGCATCTTGTTTTGTCAACTGCAAATATTCAGAATAACTATAAGGGAAAATATGAAATTCAACATATCGCCCTGACAAAAGAGTAGCAAGCTCACTAGAAAGCATTTTAGAATTCGAACCGCTAATAAACAACTCACATTCTTCAATAAAATCCTGCGAATGAGAATTCACAAACTTTTCCCATCCTTCCACATTTTGAATTTCATCGAAAAACAAATAGACCTTTCCTTGAGGAGCCAGCCTTTCTCGATAAATACGATATAGATTCTCTAGCTCCTTATAATTTTCGATGAAATCAAACTCTAAATACTCCTTATTTATATATAGAATATTATTAGGATTTATCCCCCGTTCTGTAATCAACTTTGAAGCTATTTGTCTGAGAATATAGCTCTTTCCAGAACGTCGTTGTCCTACAAGTACCTTTACCAAACTATTTCCTACAAAAGTATAAATCTTATCTATATAAGATTTCCTTTCTAATCCTAATTGATAGGTATTTCCCTTCCAAAGATTATACTTTTCTAAAGCCTTCCATTTTTCGTCCATAACCGAATCTTTCCCACAAAGATAGCATTTTTTCGATTATAATCGAAAAAAGATAAAGTAAAAACGTTTTTTCCGATTATAACCAAAAATTCTGATTCTATCAAGCTATGCATTAAATCTCCCCATTCACCCCTAATCCGAACAAGGCAAAATCGCCCAAACATGGATCATCTGGGAAGACCTCTGCCAATGCTGCCGTTATCTGCCGGGCATTTTTCAGAGAGAAGGTTTCTGTATCCGTCAACTTGAAATAATGGGCTACCCGACAGACATGTGTATCCAAAGGTACAATCAGTTCTTTGCGATCAAAGCTTTTCCAAATTCCAAAATCAACGGCCGAATCCCGGCGAATCATCCAACGCAAAAACATATTGAGTTTCTTTTGAGGACTTTTAGCGGATACTTCAAGGAATGAGCACAACTTTTCCATCGGTATTCCTGAGTACGCATTCAAGGCTTCTTCCAGACTTTCAAACTGTGTATAGGCTGCATATAATCGCCGGAAATATCCATAAAAGTCGGCATATGACAGCATACGATAAAAGCTATTAGTGTCCCCCGAAGGAAAATCGACCTCCCACTGACGGGACAGCACATACTGATAAGGCGAATCCCCCATTAGTCTGTGCAACTCGTCCGCTTTCTTCAATATCTGTTTGCGATTGCCGAAACTCATAATTGCGGTCAGCAAGCCACTGACTTCAATATCCTGTTTCAGCGAATAGCGATGAGGGAATTGCACTGGGTCGCTTGTTATAAAGTCTGCGCAATGGTAAATCTCCGCACACATCAAAAGTTTATTCTTTATATCTTCAGTCATTTTGAGAATGTATCTAGCATTGAAAGTGCAAAAGTACATATTCTAGCCGGATTTCTTCCTTAAGTAGATAACGGATTGTATTCCCAAGAGAATGACAAACAGGTATTCTGCTGTCATATACACAGTCAGGGAAGCATGGAAATATTCACTTAGCAGATATAGGTAAATCAGATACACCAGGATAGTGATTAACTGAAAGACGAATGCAAGCCGTGTCTTTCCCGTACCCGTTACAGCATTGATATAAACATATCCGGGCAATGCAAATGTATAATTCAACAACATGACTATAAAAGGACAGAAGGCCAGTTTTACCAAATAATCATTATTCGTATAGAATCCGATAATCCATTGATTGCCCCAAAGAGCTAGAACTATCAGTGGAAGTCCCACGGCATAGCCCAATTTAAGAACTTTACGGCAAACGGGGAAAAGTTCTTTCTCCTGCCCCGCCCCAATCAGATTGCTGACTAATGAACCGGTAGTGGATGCAAAAGAGTTGACTATCACAAAGAAAACGGTAGAAACGCTACGGGTAATATTGGAGATAGCAAGCTCTGTCTTTCCCAAATGTTCGACAGCTACGAAGAACAGGAACCAGGGAGCAACGCTGATAAAGGCATGGAGCATGCTCCAAACAGAAAGTCTTAATAATTTCATTAATAACTTCCTGTCGTAGACTATTTTTAATCCATATTTCACTTTGTCTATCTTCGTCCACATATATAATAGAAGCATGACAAAGGCTCCAAGCTCTGCTAAAGAAGAAGCCATAGCTGCTCCTGATATACCCAAATCCAATTTGAAAATTAGTAAATAGTTAAAAGGAATGTTGATGCAGATAGCTGTAATAGCTGCTACGGATAACGCTCTGGTGTTTGTTATCCCTACCAGAAAGGAGCGTAAAGCTAAAAAAGGAAATGAGAACAACAGTCCGAAGCTACGCCAGTCCAGATACTGAATCACTGCCCGATAGATTTCATCGGAAGTAATCAACTGTCGCAGGATTAAGGGAGAGGCAAAGTGAAGCAGCAGGCAAAGGATGATTGCCAACCCTGACAGAAAATATAATCCTTGAAAAAAGGTACGCCCTGCCTCTTTATACTGCTGTTCTCCGTTTCTACGGGCAATCATCACCTGCATCCCGATACTGAATCCGAAGCCCGACATATAAACGGCCAAATAATAGATTCCGGCAAGTGCGGACGCTCCGAGTTCGACTTCTCCCACATGCCCCAGAAAGATAGCATCGGTGATATTGATTAATTGTTCCATGAGTATGCTCATCATCACAGGAAAGTTGATAAGCCATATTTGCTTATATGTATAATTCATCGCTCAACTTAAAAATAACACGATACGGCATACCACATTCCCATAGCAGTACACAGTTTCGTAAGTTTATAAAAATGGATATAAAACTCTTTGGCAGGCGGAAAGTTGCCTGCCGGATAGCTGAACAGCCTTATTAAAAAAGTATGCTGTTCGTTGAGCGCAGCTATATACAGAGTTTCATAAATAGATGAATACTGTTGGTTTATCAATCAATTACGCTACAAAGATAATAAATCTTACTTTATATCACAATGTGGTATGGCATTAGTAGATGATTTATAGTAAGAAAAACAGCAACATTGTTCCATAGCTATTATACAATAAAAGAGTCACTCAATAACAGAGCGACTCTTTTAAATATAAAAACTCTTCAGATTCAAATTCAACTTATAATACTTTGTACCGATATTTCCTTACTTATAAGTTTATGAAAACCCGAAGACATTTACTCACAAAATCAGCAGTTATCCAAAATTAAATGGAAAAGCGCTTTCATCGGATAAGGCTATCAATCCATTTTTTCGCTGGATACAAATTTTGTTCTCCCGTGCCAGCCAACCGGCGGCTAATGCTGTACTTTCAACGCTCAGGTTTAATCTTCTTGCCAATTCAGGTATCGAAATTTCACCAATTTCTTTCAGGGCACACCAAATCTTTCCGGCATTCTTCCCTACAATTGTTTTATCCATGGCTATTTTTATTAATAATTCGGTTCTAATATAGTGATTTTAATAATAGATTGTAACATAAAAAGGGTTTTTATTTTAGGTTTTGACATTATTTAAAACATCAAAACATTTTTCACTCCCAACGGTTAAATATCCGGTCAATTTTCACACTATAACACCACAGAAAAGCACAAAAAGTATCAAGATAAATTCTCAAAACAGAACAAATGGGAAAAGGAATAAGAAATAGAAAATCTGCATTTTAGCAATATCGGACAAGTTAGTTCCCTTTTTTACCAATACCTTTGCGAAGTGAAATACCAAAAACAAGTTATGCAACAGAAAAAGACAACGAAAGAGGAGTATCAGAAATGTGTGAATGTCGTGATAGATTATATCAACCGGCATTTGGGAGAAGAGATTGATTTAAAATCTCTGGCCAGAATTTCAAACTTTTCTCCTTTTTACTTTCACCGGATAATGAAAGCATTTCTCGGTGAGCCGGTTGGCACGTTTATTGTCCGGACGCGGACGGAAGCTGCCGCACGTTTACTCCGTTACTCGGATATTCCGATTGCCGATATCGCCTATCGCATCGGATATTCATCTCCCTCTTCATTGTCGAAAGTGTTCAGACAGTTTTATGGCATTTCACCTTTAGAATATCGAAACAATAAAAACTTTGTAATTATGAAACCAGCGATTATCAGGCCAGACCTGGAACTGACAAGTGAGATTAAGAATGTACCCGAACGGAATGTGATTTATATCCGCCTGTCAGGAGACTACAAACTGAACGACTACTGCGGAACATGGATGCGTTTATTCCAGTTTATCCAGGAGCACAAGCTGCCGATGGGGGACTTCAGCCCGCTCTGTATCTATCACGACGATCCGAAAGTGACACCTGCCGACAAACTCCGTACAGATGTATGTATGGTCGTGCCGGCAAAAGTGACTCCCAAAAGTGACATCGGATTCAAAGTAATCCCTGCCGGACGTTATGCCATCTTCCTTTACAAAGGTTCGTACGACAATCTGCAAGCCGTATATGATACG
This sequence comes from Bacteroides sp. RTP21281st1_H5_RTP21281_210402, assembly GCF_040918965.1. NCBI lineage: Bacteria > Pseudomonadati > Bacteroidota > Bacteroidia > Bacteroidales > Bacteroidaceae > Bacteroides > Bacteroides sp. RTP21281st1_H5_RTP21281_210402. The sequence goes on from NZ_JBCOWR010000002.1 coordinate 120,744, forward strand.
ATTTATGCGAAATACCTTCCTGAAATGGAATGTACATTGCGTGACGAGGCCAGTGCCGAACGCTATCTGAACAATCCCCGTGATACAGCTCCCGAAGAGTTGCTGACGGAGATTTATATTCCGGTGGAATAAAACGAAATAAGAAGTATAAAATGCAGGTGTACCGTTTTGTCACAGTACACCTGCACTAACTCAGCTCATTTCCATTCCTGACGAATGGCAATTACTCCGTACAAATAATCTTCCTCTCTTTTATCTGTTATTTGTCGGCATAGAGCCCCACTCGATTCCCTTCGCTATCGGCAAACAGGGCAAACCATCCTCTGCCTTCCACTTCTATTTTCGTTTTGGGAATCACGACTTTTCCACCTTTCTGAAGAACCTTATCCAATGTCCGGACAATATCTTCACAATGAAAAGAGATAATCACCCCTTTCTCCGAAGGAAGATAGTCCGGTGCGTAGAAAATAGATCCGACCGTTTCCCCCTCTTCGATGAAACACGCCATTTTCTCTGTTTCACATTCAGAAACCGGAAGTTGCACATCCAACACCGTTTCGTAGAAATCAACAGCCCGGAGAAAATCAACAGAAGGAATTTCAAAAAATGCAATAAACTTTTTCATTTTGTTTCTTTTTATGGTTACTACTAAGCCTTTGCAAAGACACTGCAAAAGTAGGGCAACCCGCCAAGCCCTGATAGGAAAAAAGGGACATCTTCTAAATTTCGGAGAAATAATCGGAATAAGGAGCACAAACAGAAAGATATTCGACAGGCGTATAGCCTGAAAAAAGCTTGAACTCCTTTATCATATGAGACTGGTCGGAGAACCCGCACTCATAGGCAAGCCGGGCGAAAGGGACAGACGGATTCCGTTGCAACAGGAATAACGCGCGCTGCATACGTACGATACGGATAAACTCCTTGGGAGTTGTCCCCACATAATCGGCAAAAATCCGACCGAACTGCTTGCTGCTCAGACAAGCCGCTTCGGACAACTGCGAAATTTGAATCTGTGGCTGACTGTTGATTTCCTGAAAGACAGCGGACATCCTCTTTAAATTATACTCGGAAAAAGAATATAAGCGACGGAGAAAGAATTGTTCTATCAGACGGATACAAGCCGTATTGTCGGGAGTATCAGCAACCTGCTTCGACAAATCCGAGAGTCCGGTGTCTTCCACCTCATCCATAGGTACATTCCGCCCGTGAAACAAGTTGACGGGAATGTGAAGCAGTACCTTTGCCGCATAAGGCTGAAAGACAACCGTTATCATCTCTATCCTGCCCGTAGACACCACATCGGAAAAGCCGACCGACTGCCCGCAAACAAACGATTGCGGTTGCAACCGTGATTCGTTCTGCAAAAGAAGCCGCTTGCCTTTGTGAAACACAAGCTGGATGCAACCAACAGGCAGCGTCCGTTCGGAAACGGGGGCCGTCGCATCATCCTGCAATATCCAGTAATGCCGGATATAAGGAGCCAATACGGAAACAGGGGTTACAATTTGGAATGATTGCATACGACAGACTTTCTATTTTTTAAGTTACAACCGTTTTTTCAAGTTGCAACCGCAAAAGTAGAAAATTTGCCGGATAATGTATTGTAAAAACGGGACATTCTCTTATATAGGATATAAATATTATTAACAATAACTCCCGCTATCATGCCAATAGTGGCAGGATAGCAGGAAGCTGTTTCTTTAGATAACAGAAAGACCGTATTCGTAGGCATCGGACATTGAGTTGTAATCCGCATCCGAGTAAGCACCTTTGTCCCTTGCTTTCTGCATATCTTTCATAAACGATTCTACGGAAGAAAGGAAACTGTGATAATTCTTCAGTTCTTCATCATATCCGGTGACGGCAGGAAGCTTCTTTGCGGCTTCCAGTTCCTTTTTCAATTCTGCCATTTTCACGTCAATCCGTATGCCGTCCATCGCATGTTTACGGGAATAGAGATTCATTATACTTTGCACAGTGCCCGACATCTTACGCATAGCCATGATTTGGTCTTTCAGCGGCTCGTCAGCCAGAAGTTCCTTTTCCGCCTGTTCCGTCAGAGGGCTTAGAATATCAAAAATCACTTGTTTATATTCGGACATTGCTACACTAAGCTGATAGTTCTCTTCCAAAAGTTTGGCAGCTTTCGCAGTCTCTTTTGATTGACGGTAGGAAAGGAATTTATCAAAATTGGCATAGAACTGTGCCCGTGTGGTAAACAAGCCTTTGTAATTCTGCTTCAGGTTCTGACGAACTTCCTCATTAAAATAAGCACCCGGATTCATCAGTTCCGCAGTATCCCTTGCAGAAACTTCCGGCGGTGCGATTGGAGCAACTTCGGGAACTTTTCCGTTTTGTTCCATATATCCCAACACAGCATTCACATCTTTCGCATTGGCTACATGTCTCAACACAATGAGAGACGTATGATAATAGTTTATCACCTTACTGGCATCATCCAACTCTTCGGGAGTGACCGTGGACGTAGCCTGTTTTTTGCTTCCACCCGAGCAGGAAACCAATAAGAAAGCACCTACGAGTGCTCCCAAAAACAAGATTCTTTTCTTCATAATGTTCAGTTTATTAAGTCTTTCGTACTATAACAATAAAAATCGTTTTTTGTTATAGACAAACAATGCATATCGGATAAGTGCTTTAAAACTATATGCAGCAGAAAAGTCTAAGATGTTGTTGACGATAATTAAGGAATAAACAATCATCGACGTATAAAAACAAAAAATGGCTACTCATCACGAGCAACCAATCTTTTGTTAACCTTAAATCTAATACTTATGAAAAAAACACATTACAAAGGTACTATCTTTCGGGTAAATAGCAAATTTCAGAGTAAAATAAGGGCATATTATAACACGGTTTAATACTCTCCGATTCACGTTAACAATTCAGACTTTTCACGTTAACATTTAACATATTCGTTCACAATCATAATTCAAAGAAACAACATGTTCCTCCCATCCGGTATCATTTGTTTTTTTTCAACCCGTCTCAACGGATGCATTGACTGTTATGCCATCAAAGGCAATTATAATACTGCGGCATATAATATGGAGAAGCATGATAAAAATTCCCCTTTACTTATCGGACATTTGTCTGAAGATGATGTAGTGAAAGAACGGGAGATGAAAAGTCTGCGGGATAATCAATGTTCATTGTTTTAAGATTCTGTATCTATTTCCAAACGTACAGGCATAAAAAAAGGCTATCTATCCCAGACAGCCAATCTTTTGTTAACCTTAAATCTAATACTATGAAAAACACATTGCAAAGATACGGACTTTCTGCATATCTCCAAATTTTCAGGGCAAAGCAGCCTATCTTATAACATGGTTTAATAGAATCGGGAGCGCATTAACAAATAAGCGACCTGGCATTAACATTTAACAGTTTTCTTAAATAATCAGGGCGAAAAACTGAACGAGATGCAAAAGTTTTCGAATCGGGTGTCCTCTCGTATTAAAGAGAGTTTACGCAGTCTAACAAATTCTTCCGCCATCTGTTTATAACTGAAGGTAACCATCAAATTTCCCAATATATGAACAGATTCGATAATAAAGTAGTAGTCATCACCGGTGCCGCCGGTGGTATTGGCGAAGCAACCACGCGCCGCATTGTCTCTGAAGGCGGCAAAGTAGTCATCGCCGATTATTCTGAAAAAAGAGCCGAACAGCTTGCCGCCGAACTCACTCATGCAGGAGCAGACGTACGCCACGTCTATTTCTCCGCTACCGAACTTCAAAGTTGCAAAGAGTTAATTGATTTTTCCATGAATGAATATGGAAGAATAGATGTACTGATTAATAACGTAGGCGGAACCGACCCCAAACGTGACCTGAATATTGAAAAGCTGGATATCAACTATTTCGATGAGGCTTTCCACTTGAATCTTTGCTGTACGATGTATCTGTCCCAACAGGTCATTCCCATTATGACAACCAACGGCGGTGGAAACATTGTCAACGTAGCTTCGATAAGCGGACTGACCGCCGATGCCAACGGCACGTTATACGGAGCCAGTAAAGCGGGGGTTATCAACCTGACGAAATATATCGCCACCCAAATGGGAAAGAAAAATATCCGTTGCAATGCCGTAGCTCCGGGACTGGTTCTTACCCCCGCCGCCTTAAACAATCTGAACGAAGATGTCCGTAATATATTCCTCGGCCAATGTGCTACACCATATCTAGGAGAACCCGAAGATGTTGCTGCAACAATCGCGTTCCTGGCGTCGAATGACGCACGTTATATCACCGGCCAAACAATTGTCGTAGACGGTGGACTGACTGTCCATAACCCGACGGTGGAGTTATCATAATGAATAAGCATCTTATTCACTGCAAATAAGACGTTCATTCGCATGGATTATTTTCTCCGTTGCCTATTCAGTTTTCGTTCAACAACTGTTGAACGAAAACTGAATTGCAGGTCGAACAAATAATTTATGAAGCCTGATTTCTTAGACAATGCATTGCCACAAATTAATCATCGCATCTCAATTATTACGTCACATTACCGGGCGTATGACTCCACCCTACCACCGATAATTCATCGTTCTTTTCCTAATTCAGAGCAACCGCCTCAAAAAAACTCTTTTCCCTCTCCATGTTACCGATAGGAAACATATCTTTGTGACCAACCAGTAACAAGACTATAAAAATATGGAAAAAGAGATTACCAAAAACAGGCAGGCAACGGAACTTACCCTGATTAAAGCCGTCAATGACATCATCGAAGAAAGCGGTTTCGAGGGATTGGGCATCAATGCAATAGCCGCCAAAGCGAAAGTATCCAAAATGCTTATCTACCGCTATTTCAATTCATTGGATGGATTGATAGCAGCCTATATCCGGCAAAACGACTATTGGATTAACTTCAATGAAGAATTACCGGACAAGGAACATTTATCTGAGTTTATCAAGCAAATATTCAAAAGACAAATCATTCAACTACGAGAAAGTTATACTTTGAAACGGTTATATCGCTGGGAGCTCTCAACAGATAACAAATTCGTGAAAGAGCTACGCGACAAGCGGGAAGAAAAAGGACTTTGGCTGATAGAAGCCGTCAGCAAGCTTTCAAAGCATCCGCAAAAGGAAACTGCCGCCGTAGCTTCCATTATCACAGCGGCTATCAGCTATCTGGCACTACTCGAAGAAAACTGCCAAGTATATAACGGACTCAAGATACAACAAGAAACCGGTTGGGAACAACTGGAAGAAGGGATTAACTTATTAGTAGACCTTTGGCTACAAAAAACAACTTTAACGAAATGAATAAAATGACGATTATGGGATTATGGTTCCTCTCCCTATTGATTAATAGCGGATGCAACCGGGAATTAATAGAGTACAACACCGATGACCTCAAAATATCTATCGAAAAGGGTGAGGAATGGATGCATGACTTTCCGCTCTTCTTAGGTATCAATAAGAAGAATCCGCCACAAATTGCCATTTGGATGGAAGATACGGAAGGACATTATTTGTCCACTATTTATGTGACGCATAAAATAGCTACCCAATCCTGGCAAGCATCCGGCGGAAACCGCAGAAAAGAAGCCTTGCCGCATTGGTGTCACCAAAGAGGCGTTCAATATGAGGACGGGCTGTATCTTCCGACAAAAGAATCTCCATTCACCGACGGAATCAGCGGTGCAACCCCAAAAGGCAGTTTTGATGTACGGATAACGCCTGTTGGTAAAACAAAGAGGTTCATAGTCAAAGCAGAAATCAATCATTCTACGGATTTCAATGACGCATATCCGAAATCCGCCAAAGAAGGTGACGTCCATTATTCCGGCGGAAAAGAAGGAAGCGGGCAACCGGCCCTTGTCTATGCAGCAGAGGTAGATTTAACTTCCAATGAGAAAGTTTTTGCCGCCAAGTTAATCGGACATAGCAGTCCGGACGGAAGCAACGGAGATATAACAGAAGATACTTCTTCGCTCACAACTGCATTACATATTGTCAAAAGCATAACGATATATATCCGATAACAGGATTACATATATCATCAAAATTAAACTTTGCCATGCCACACTTGTGCTATCCCGTTGGCACAGTTGTGCCATGCCTATGTCACTGTTGTGACAGCACGTTGGCACTGTTGTGACAATGGGTTGGCACAAGCATGGCGTTTAGCGGTATCCGGACAGCATTATATTAATCTATCATTATACCATTATGAAAAAGTCTACATTCATCTTTATCCTATTATCCTTCATCGCAATATACGCTGACGGGCAGACAGTTCACAAGCATTTTTCTTATACTGCATCTATCGGAACAGGAGTCTCCATGAGCCAACCTTCCTGCACGCCTTTCATCGGACAAGTTATTGCCCATTATCACATCAACCAACGGTTTACTATCGGTGCAGGCAGCGGCTTGTCCGTCTATGAGAAAGTGCTTGTCCCGCTATATGCCAACGTACAGTTCTTCATCACCCAGCCCAGGAAGCTGACTCCTTATCTGGAATGTAATATCGGTGGCTCATTCGCTGCCGCCAAAGAAGCAAACGGCGGATTTTATCTCTCGCCTTCCATAGGAACACAACTAAAGCTTACGCAAAAACTGAAAATGAATTTTGCGTTAGGATATGAAATACAGAAGTTGGAACGGCTGAAGGAACATACGGATGAATATTTCCATACCAAGTTCAAGGAAAAATTATCTCATCATACTATCACTTTCAAAGTCGGACTAACTTATTAGAAAACATTAAAAGAAAGAAATATCAGCAATCAAGCGGTAGTTTTGTTCAACAAATACTAACTTTACAACGTTATCAATAATAAAGAACGAACGGCATGATTGTTAGAACGCTACTGGATACAGACCTCTATAAGTTTACCACATCGTACGCTTATATCAAACTATTTCCCTATGCAATGGGGAAGTTCAGCTTCCATGATAGAAATGAGACTGAATATACTGAAGAATTTCTGGAGACACTTAAATATGAAATTGATAAGCTAAGCCGATTGAGACTTACAGAAGAAGAACTGGAATATATGACACGGAATTGCCGGTTCCTTCCGAGAGTTTATTGGGAATGGCTGTCATCTTTCCGCTTTCATCCTGATAAAATCAAAATGTATTTGGATGAGGCGCATCATCTTCACATCGAAGTCAGTGATTTTCTCTATAAAGCTACCCTGTATGAAGTTCCTTTGCTTGCCATTGTATCCGAAATAAAGAACCAGTTCTTCGGCAATGTAGCCGATACGGACGAAATCTTATGCAAATTATCGGAGAAAGTGGAACTGTCCAATCAACATCAGTTACGTTTCTCGGAGTTCGGTACGCGGCGGAGATTCTCTGTCCATGTGCAGGAAACGGTTATCGGAAAATTAAAAGAAACGGCGAAGTATTGCACAGGCACTTCCAACTGCTATTTCGCAATGAAGTACGACATGAAAATGATGGGTACTCATCCGCACGAGTGGTTCATGTTTCATGGAGCGCAATTCGGATATAAACATGCCAATTATATGGCGCTCGAAAACTGGGTGAATGTCTATGACGGCGATTTGGGAATTGCCTTATCCGATACTTATACTTCCGGTATCTTCCTCAGCAATCTCAGCCGCAAACAGGCGAAACTGTTTGACGGTGTCCGCTGCGATTCCGGTAATGAGTTCGATTTTATTGATAGTTTGGTATCCCGTTACAAAGAACTGGGAATTGACGCGACCACCAAGACTATCGTTTTCAGCAATGCCCTCGATTTCATAAAAGCACTGGAGATTCAGGAATATTGCAAGAACAAAATCCGTTGTTCCTTCGGCATCGGGACAAATCTCACTAATGACACCGGATTCGAGCCTTCGAACATTGTCATGAAGCTGACACAATGCAAAATGAATGTCAATCAAGAATGGCGGGAATGTATCAAATTATCTGACGACGAAGGCAAACATACCGGTAGTCCGGAAGAAGTACAGGCATGTTTGCATGAATTGAGACTGAATTAGTTTATTTCCCTATTATCGCTTTATCAAAACGGCTATCCATACAAGCACTGATATCCGTTGTGACAAACTTGCCTTCATAAAACAGGCTGAATATCGTAGCCGGAGTAGGTGCAGCCTGTGCCTGTTCCATTGTCTCCAGTTTAATAATCGTCAAAGGCAGATTTCTTTTGGCGGCGGTTTCCTTCAAAGAACTCATCACATGAAATTCCGCAAACGGACAACGGTTGGAGAAATAAACAGTGATACCCTTTTTATCAGGGCATTCTCCTGTTCGTACAGATTCATTAAATGTCGGATTCGGAGCATCAACATTCAATTTCTTCACCAACAGACTAAATCCTGTCGGAAGCTGTTCACAAGCAACAAATCCTTGTCTCAACAGCCATTTGGTATCACTCATAAAATGAAACTTCTTTGTTCCTACGACTGTCACCAAACCGTCCTTGCCTTGCTGCAAGGCGTCATCTATCGCAGTTTGGAGCAGAGCTTTCGCATACCCTTTCCCTTTATACTGCCCGGCTACCCAAAAACAGTTTATCAACAGGTAATTGTCGGCCTTCACAGGAACCCACCCGTTTCCGGCCGGACCATATTCGATAAATACTTTCGCACGCTCATTCAAACGACGAAAAACATACCCGTTTTCAAATTGCTTCTTCAGCCACTCCTTTTTCAGGTTATAACTTTCCTGGCATTTCTTATCCGAGAAACCGCAGCAGATATGTTCTTTCTCTATGTTGTCTTTGGTAAGCGTGATAAAGTCGATGTTCATAGTATCAGTTTTTTATTAGTAGTTTTTTAATTAAATAATATCGGATATATATTATCCACAAAGATAAACATTCAAGTGTAGCAGTCATTATCCAATCCCGTAAAAATCAATATTATTTAGTAGAAAGTGAGGTACGGGCATAAAAAAAGGAGCAACGCCTTGCTCCAACCTTTGTTAACCTTAAATCTAATACTATGAAAAACACAGTGCAAAGATACGCACTTTCCGATTATCTGCAAATTATCCAAATAAAAAAGCATGTTTCATAACATGATTTAAAACTTTCTGAGGAATAGTCCCTCTTTTATTAATACTTTTTCAAGATTTGAATCCCTTTACGGCTCTTTCCAACCTTTCCAAAGTAAGTTCACCGGATTGCCGCCAAAGCTGTTGTCCTTTTCTGAAAAGAATAAAAGTAGGCGTTACTTCGATAGTGTAGAAATCAGTAAGGGCAGTTTCCTGGTCTATATCCACTTCCACCACTTCGAGCGTTCCTTCCATCAGTTTCTTAAATTCCTCAACGACAGGTTTCATACGCTGGCAATGAGGACACCACGTTGCGTAAAATTCCGCCATTACCCAATCGGCATTAGCCAGCTTCTCTTGATTCCGTTCCTCACGGGCTACTTTTTTCTCTTTCATAATTGATTACTGTTTTGATTAATAATTGCTACTTCAACAATACGAAAAGAGAGAAAGTTTAAAGGGTAAACAATAATACACACAGATTTAACTATTAAATCCACTTGCAGTTACCGTCTTTCGTTTCTAATATCCAGACAGCCGACTATTGCACATAAAAGCAACTTTCGTGCAAAAAGAGAACACTCTATTTAAAATTTATTTATCTTTGCCGCCGAAATGGTTCGGAATCCGTAGCCAACGGACGACGATTAATAGGGAATCGGGTGCAAATCCCGGACAGTCCCGCTGCTGTGAAGCTCAATTCAATGTCTTATAAATGAACTAATTTGACGCCACTGATGTTCTATCGGGAAGGCAAATAAGACAAGAGTCAGTCAGAAGACCTGCCACTTCACGTAAAACGTTCTTCCGCCTCGTGGATAAGGAGAAAGGACATCATTTGTTAAGCCCCAAATCAAGAAAATACTGTGTTTTCATCAGGTGGAGTATGTCCGCAAGGTGGGAAGACATAAAATAAGTATGTACTTAATTTAGAAAAGTATGATAAAAAGAATCTTAGTAGCCAATCGCGGTGAGATAGCCGTGAGGGTGATGCGCTCCTGCCGGGAGATGGAAATAACGAGTATCGCGATATTTTCCGAGGCAGACCGGACTGCAAAACATGTGCTCTACGCAGACGAAGCATATTGTGTAGGTCCCGCCGCATCTAAAGAGAGTTATCTGAATATAGAAAAAATCATCGAAGTGGCGAAAGCATGCCACGCAGATGCTATTCATCCGGGCTATGGTTTCCTGTCCGAGAACGCTACCTTCGCCAGACGCTGTCAGGAAGAAGGTATTATTTTTATCGGGCCTGACCCGGAAACAATGGAAGCCATGGGAGATAAAATTGCTGCCCGCATCAAGATGATTGAAGCCGGAGTGCCCGTTGTACCCGGCACGCAAGAAAACCTGAAAAGTGTGGAAGAAGCCGTGGAGCTTTGCAACAAAATCGGTTACCCGGTGATGCTGAAAGCCTCTATGGGTGGTGGTGGAAAGGGAATGCGCCTTATCCACAGTGCAGCAGAGGTGGAAGAAGCCTATACGACTGCCAAAAGCGAATCTCTTTCTTCTTTCGGTGATGATACGGTTTATCTGGAGAAGTTCGTAGAAGAACCTCATCACATCGAGTTTCAAATCCTGGGAGACAAGCACGGAAATGTTATTCATCTGTGCGAACGCGAATGTTCCGTCCAGCGTCGTAATCAAAAGATTGTAGAAGAAACGCCATCGGTATTCGTCACTCCCGAATTGCGGAAAGATATGGGAGAAAAAGCCGTGGCAGCCGCCAAAGCAGTGAACTATATCGGAGCGGGAACCATCGAATTTCTTGTTGACAAACACCGCAATTATTACTTCCTTGAAATGAATACCCGCCTGCAAGTAGAGCACCCGATTACGGAAGAAGTAGTAGGTGTAGACCTCGTGAAAGAGCAAATCAAGGTTGCCGACGGACAGATGCTTCAACTGAAACAAGAAGATATACAGCAACGCGGACACGCCATCGAATGTCGTATTTGCGCCGAAGATACCGAAATGAACTTCATGCCAAGTCCGGGAATCATCAAGCAGATTACAGAACCGAACGGTATCGGTGTGCGTATCGACAGCTACGTGTACGAAGGTTATGAAATACCTATCTACTATGACCCAATGATAGGCAAGCTGATTGTATGGGCAACCAACCGTGATTATGCCATCGAACGTATGCGCCGCGTACTCCACGAATACAAGCTCACCGGAGTGAAGAATAATATCAGTTACCTGCGCGCCATCATGGATACTCCCGATTTTGTGGAAGGGCATTACGACACCGGATTCATTGCCAAGAACGGCGAGTATCTGCAACATTGCATCATGCGCACCAGCGAGCGTTCTGAAAACATAGCCATGATTGCCGCCTATATGGACTACCTGATGAATCTTGAAGAGAACAAAGGTAATACGACTGACAACCGCCCTATCAGCAAATGGAAAGAGTTCGGACTGCATAAAGGCGTGTTGAGAATCTAATTTTAACAAAGAGAATTCAATTATGGAAATTCATATAGGAAATCGCGTGGCCGAAATAGAACTGGTCAGCAAAGAAGATAACAAAGTGGTGCTTACCATCGACGGAAAGCCTTTTGAAGCCGATGTTGTGATGGCAGAAAATGGAACCTGCAACATTCTTATGGACGGTCGCAGTACAAACGCACAGTTGATTCGCAAGGAGAACGGAAAGAGTTACAAGGTAAATACCCACTATAGCAGTTTCAATGTCGAAATCGTAGACAGCCAGGCGAAATACCTGCGTATGCGCAAGAAAGGCGAAGAAGAGCAGAACGACCGCATCACCTCTCCGATGCCGGGCAAAGTAGTGAAAATACCCGTAACAGCGGGACAAGAAATGAAAACCGGAGATACAGTCATCGTCATCGAAGCTATGAAGATGCAAAGTAACTACAAAGTGACTTCCGACTGCCGCATCAAAGAAATCCTGGTTCAGGAAGGTGACAGCATCACCGGCGACCAGACATTAATAACCCTTGAAACAATCGAATAAAAATGGAAGAAAAGAATAAAGCATATGCCACGTTCGAGGAACGTGACCGTATCGCTTCCCTCGGGGGCGGTATCGCAAAAATAGACATTCAACATGAAAGCGGAAAGATGACTGCCCGCGAACGTATCGACATGCTGCTCGATAAAGGTACATTTGTCGAACTGGACAAACTGATGGTTCACCGTTGCACCAACTACGGCATGGATAAGAATAAGATTCCGGGAGACGGCGTCGTATCCGGCTATGGAAAAATCGACGGTCGCCAGGTTTTCGTTTATGCCTATGACTTCACCGTTTATGGCGGCTCATTGTCGGCTTCCAATGCCAGGAAGATTGTGAAAGTGCAGCAGCTTGCCTTGAAGAATGGTGCTCCGATTATCGCTTTGAACGATTCGGGCGGCGCTCGTATTCAAGAAGGTATCGAAAGCCTTTCCGGTTATGCGGATATCTTCTATCAGAATACGATGGCAAGTGGTGTGATTCCACAGATTTCCGCCATTCTCGGCCCTTGTGCCGGTGGAGCTTGCTACTCTCCCGCCCTTACCGACTTTATTTTTATGGTAAAGGAAAAAAGCCATATGTTCGTGACAGGCCCGGATGTAGTAAAGACTGTCATCCACGAAGAAGTCAGCAAAGAAGAACTGGGTGGCGCGATGGCGCACAGCAGCAAGAGCGGTGTCACTCACTTTATGTGCAATACCGAAGAAGAATTGTTGATGAGTATCCGTGAACTGCTTTCTTTCTTGCCGCAGAACAATATGGATGAGACTAGAAAGCAGAACTGCACGGATGAAATCAATCGCGAAGATGTTACTTTGGATACCATCGTCCCAACAGACCCGAACGTTCCGTATGACATGAAAGATATTATAGAACGAGTGGTGGATAACGGCTATTTCTTCGAAGTAATGACGAATTTTGCCAAAAATATCATTATTGGTTTTGCCCGTCTGGCAGGTCGTTCGGTAGGTATCGTCGCCAACCAGCCTGCTTACCTTGCCGGAGTGCTCGATATTGACGCCAGCGACAAAGCAAGCCGTTTCATCCGTTTCTGTGACTGTTTCAATATTCCATTGATTACTTTCGAAGATGTTCCGGGCTTCCTTCCGGGATATACTCAGGAAAACAACGGTATCATCCGTCACGGCGCGAAAATCGTTTATGCATTCGCGGAAGCTACTGTTCCCAAACTGACAGTTATCACCCGCAAGGCTTATGGCGGTGCCTATATCGTCATGAACTCCAAGCAGACAGGCGCGGATGTGAATTTCGCCTATCCAAGTGCGGAAATCGCAGTAATGGGTGCGGATGGAGCCGTAAACATTCTGTTCCGCAAAGCCGACGCAGAAACGAAAGCCAAAGAACTGGAAGCCTACAAAGAGAAGTTTGCCACTCCATATCAGGCTGCCGAACTGGGATACATTGACGAAATCATTTATCCGAGACAGACTCGCAAACGTCTGATTCAGGCATTGGAAATGACAGAAAACAAGATGCAGACGAATCCGCCCAAGAAGCATGGCAATATGCCCTTATAACAACTAGATAGGTACTTGTCAAAGTACCACCACCAAAAACGGACTTACACAAATTCTGAAGAATGTCATTCTGAGAATCTACGTAAGTCCGCTTTTTTATTACATTAAATAAGGAGTGAGATACTTCACCAGGAAATAACCACCTACTACCAGCCAAATATAGAGAAGAAGCGCCAAGACAAACGGCTTCGCCCCCGCTTTTCTGAATTTGTCAATGCTTGTTTCCGTCCCAAGTGCAGTCATAGCCATTGTCAACAGAAAAGTATCCAGTGTGTTGATTCCTGCCACCAACTGCACAGGCAACAAATCAAAAGAATTAAAAGCGATCACCCCCATAAAGCCGATTGCAAACCAGGGAATGGCAATCTTCTGAAATTTCTGCCCTTTCTGTACCTGTCTCTTTCTCGCCCTTGCCACCATGTAAGTAGTAATCAAAAGTACCGGAACCAACATCATCACCCGAATCATCTTCACGATAATTGCCGAATCCGATATGCCGTTTCCCATTGCGTCACCGGCTCCCACCACATGAGCCACTTCGTGAAGAGTAGAACCTGTATAGATTCCCATTTGGTCGGGAGTCAGCGCACAGATACCGTTCCGGTAAAGGAAAGGATATAGGAACATGGAGATAGTACCGAAGATTACCACGGTAGAAACGGAAACGGCCGTCTTATATGGTTTTGCCTTAATAGTAGATTCCGCACCAAGAATAGCGGCAGCACCGCAAATTCCGCTTCCGATAGAAGTCAGTAGTGCAATACCCCTGTCCATTTTCAATAACTTACCGAGATAAATACCACCACAAATCGTCACTACCACAATAATAATATCAATCAACAGAGCAGGCAATCCAATAGCCAGCACATCCTGAAAAGTCAGTCTGAAACCATACAGGATAATACCGATACGCAGAATCTTTTTCGAGCAGAACTGTATGCCCGGCACCCAAGTTTCGGGAAGATTATTCCGCAAACTGTTAGCATAAAGCATACCCAAAATGATACCTACAATCATCGGACTGAAAGAGAGACTTCTCACGAAAGACATCTCACCAATGTAAAACGCCGCACAAGAAAACAGTGCTATCAACAAGACACCGTGCAACATGCTGCTTCTTTTTTCGTTGAACATAAATTACTAGATTTTAGTGATACTGAATTTATTACTCTGCAAAGAAAACCATTTTTCATCAAACCGGTTCACAGTATTTTATTATACCGGATAATCTCCGGTTATACCTATCTGGAATAAAAAACGGCACCTCGATTCACATCGCAGCACCGTCACAACACAAACACAAAATAAAACACGACAAAACTACTATGCAATCTTCCTGTTATGCCGGGGAGGCATGTCTTGCTTGATTATCTATATTCTCATACCCATAAGAAGCTTTATCAGGCGATTTGCATAATTAAAAACAGACTCATCCGTATTTTGTTCACGGAAGTTTAAGAAAAATGAGGAAGGAACAGGATTTTAACAAAAAAACAGCAAGCATATCTCTTTTTTATTCAAACAAGCAAGCATAACACAAAACAATTATTCCCCCTTCCTATTCTCTTCCTTAAATCGGGTAGGCGTCATTCCTTTAACTTGTTTAAAGAAAGTGCTAAAATATCGGGGATAAGAGAAACCTACTTCATAGGATATTTCATTAATGTTCATATTAGTATTTGTAAGCAGAAAAACAGATCTCTCAATACGCAACCGATTAATATAATCATTAACTCCCAAACCGGTCAGCAACTTCACCTTATTATATAAAGAAGCTCTGCTCATAGCCATGTTATCCGTCAGGAATTTGATAGAAAGTTCTCCACCTGCCATATTCTCATTGATAAGTGTGTTAAGTTTATTAATGAAGTCTTCATCTTCCTTACTGTTTTTCTTTGGAGTTTGCTGCTCTATTTCCTCCATCCGATTATCATCCACTTCTTTTAATGTGACATCAGACAACGAAGGCTCCAAAAGATTATCCTCTTCACTCCTCTGTTTCTCTTCTTTGCTACTAAGCATATCATTTAATACAGCTTGCAGGAAGTGGTTCACATTACCTTTCATATTGCGTTCTTTCCGACGGTAATTAATGTAACCTATACCTGCCGTCATAGCAATAAACAAAACGGCAACCGTACTAATAAACCAGACTGTTTTATACCAAGGAGGAGTAACGATAATACGTATCAATTGCTTGGCCGGGGTTTGGTTTCCATTTTTTGTATTACACGAAACCCATATTGAATATTCACCTGCCGACAAAGAAGATAAATTCAACATCGGTTCATAGGTTTCAATCAACTGTTTGCTCCTACCCTCAATAGTATATTGCAGCAGATACTTCTGAAACACATCCCTGTTCTTTATCCGGAAGTGGACAGAAAGCGAATTATAATTCCAGGGTATCTCTATCGTATTTTCTTTTACTCTCTTTAAAAAAGGGCTACCATTAAAGAGGATTTCAGACAGATATATTTCCGGTAGTTGAGTTTCGGTAGTTGGAATATCCGTATCAATTTTAACCAATCCTTCGGAACCTCCCAAATAAATATAATCCTTGTTAGATTGCTTTTGATATGCAAACAAGATTTCATTGGGCGGGAAACCGTCCGAACTGTTCCAAAGGGTGAATCTATTCTCTTTAATGATATAAGAATACAGATGATTCTGGGCACAAATCCATAAACGTCCCTTTCCGTCAGCAATAAGAAAAGAAATACCACCAAAAAGTTTGGTACGGATACGATGAAACTTCTGACTCTCCAAATCAAAGAATCCGAGTCCTTTGTTAGTACTGGTCCATATCTTACGATTATTGTCGTAGGACATGGAAGTGATAAATTCATCTTTCTCCAACTCAAACAACAACCGGATACTGTCACTCTTCTGATCGACCCAAAAAGCTTGGTGAGCACACTTTAACAGGGAAAATCTATCATTAGAGTATGAAAGGCAAAGTGCATCATTGGAGAAATCATAATCACGGTCGGTTTCTATCTTCGAGAATGTACGGTCATGCGTGTGGTATACATAAGCACCGCAACTGATAATATATATTTTGTCGTCCGCTACCTGATTGGCCAAAGGTAGAAATCCATAAAAACATTCTTTAATATTGGTCTCTTCATCGATAATAGTGAAGGGGCGGTACTTATGTGTTTTTTTATTGAACAGAAAAATTCCTTTTGTATATAAAGACACCATCAGTTCACTCTCGGACACCTCGGCGATAGAAACAACCTTATCTCCGTAAGTAGAGGGAAAATGGGTAAACTTATCGGTAGACGGGTCATAGAGATTAATTCCTCCCCCATCCGTTCCAATCCATACTTTGCCGTCCTTTTCTTCATAAAGGCTGATAACAGATTTTTCGCTAAGCCCATGTGTATCGTTTAAGATTGCATCTTTATAAGTCTTTATATATGTCTCTTTTATACTGAATACTCCTCCGCGCACACTTCCCGCCCATAGATTTCCTTTCATATCTTTGTACAGCAATATAATAGAATTGACCGGCAAAGAAGAGTAGTCACCCACAACGTGTTGTAATTGCGAAAACTGAAAGGTTCGGGGAGTAAACAAATTGATACCGCTGCCGTCTGTTGCCAACCATATGTTACCATTATATTCTGCCATGTCCAACACATAATTGTTTTTCAATCCGGAATTTTCTTTTGTGTAATGTTCCAGCATTTTCCCTGTCCGGTCATAACAATAAAATCCATCTCCATAAAAAGCTGTGTAAATGCGCCGGTCTGTTGTTACATATAACGATGTCAACAGGTTCCGACCGTGTGGTATCAAAAGGGTGAATTGCCGGATGCGGCAGTCATATAAATAGATTCCTTTCTTGCGCGTACCTATCAGAATCTTGCCTTCTTCCAAATAAAGCATTTTCTGAATCCTGTAATCCACCAAATTAGAATCTTTGCTTTCTTCTTTTTCGATGTGAATTGTTTTTAGTTGTTTGCTTTTATAATCATAACAGTAAATGGCATTTTCGCTACCAAACCAAATTCCGCCTTCGACTTCCACAGAAGAATAGATAATACAAGAATTGACAGTTGTAAAGCGGTCTTGTTCGACATCGTAAAGAGCCAGTCCTTTGGAAGTCGCTATCCAGAAATTCCCTAAAGAATCTTCTGCCAGATGGTTGATATGGTTACTTGGCAAAGAATAAGAATCACCTGAGTGATGCAAGTAAGTTTTTATCCCTTCCTGAGTATAGCTGTTCAATCCGCTTTTGGTTCCTATCCACAGAACCCCTTTATGGTCGAACAAAATAGATTGGGCAGTGGTTTGAGAAAGTCCTTGCTCTATGGAGAGTTTGGTGAATGAATAATTAACAGTGTGTTCATCAGCAAACAGACTAATCTCTGCCAATAGAAATAATAGTATGATTAAGGCGCGATACATTGTATTTTCATTTTCTGCAAAAATACATTTTTTTCTTTTCAACAAAAATCCATATCACATTTTTCTTAAAAAAACATCATAGAAACAAGAGTACTTCTTAAAAAAAACACAAGAATCAGCCTTATTTAGACAAGAATTGACTTGAATTATACGATATCTGACTTCTAAATAAAATAAATAAAATACGTTTGCAGCGTTGATTTTTTAAAGCAATTTATGTAACCCAAAATTAAAACGTATGAAAAAGGTTATACTTTTATTATTCTCAGTATGTGGTATACTTTCTTGTACTCATACCCCTAAATGGGAACTGGTGTGGGAAGACAATTTTAACGGAACAGAACCCGACACCGCCATTTGGAGCCGTATCCCCCGCGGCAAACCAGACTGGCAAAACACCCAGTCGTTTGACGACCGTTGTTACGAAATGCGTAACGGTCTTTTAATCCTAAAAGGAATAGTCAATGACGACACAAAGGCAGACACTGCCAAGTATCTGACCGGAGGATTGTGGACAAAAGGCAAGCATGCTTTCCATGGAGGACGTATCGAAGTACGCGCCAAACTGCACGGGGCAAAAGGGGCATGGCCTGCCATATGGACACTGCCTTATGAAACCGATAAATATTCATGGCCTATAGGAGGTGAAGTGGATATCATGGAACGCCTGAACCATGATTCTGTTGTTTACCAGACGGTACACTCTCACTATACCTACACATTAGGTATAGAAAACAATCCCAAACATGGAAATACTATATCCATTAATCCCGAGGAATTCAATGTATATGGAGTGGATTTCTGGCCGGACAGCCTGGTGTTCCATGTCAACGGAAAGCGCAATTTTGTTTACCCCCGAATTGAAACCGAACAGGAAGGACAATTTCCTTTCAATATTCCTCAATATCTGCTCATAGACATGCAGCTAGGCGGTACTTGGGTAGGTACGGTAGATTCTGCCGAATTACCCGTAGAGATGGAAGTGGACTGGGTGCGCCATTATCAATGGAAATAAAAACACACTGATATCTTTTAGTTATGAAAACATCAGTATTATATAACAAAGAACCTATTAACTTAGTTAAATTTAAAATTATGAATGGACAAAAGCGAAATTTTTTACGTATGTTTTTAGCAGGCGTCCTCATGCTGTTATCTCTTACAGCATATGCACAGGAACGCACAGTGACAGGTAAAGTGTACGATGCAGCCGGCGAACCTATCATAGGAGCCAGTGTAGTGATTCAAGGTACAACACAAGGAACTATAACCGATATAGACGGTGCTTTTCAGTTGAAAGTACAACCTTCACAAACGTTGGTCGTTAGTTTTTTGGGATATAAAGACGTAATTCTTCCCGTAGGAAACAAAAACGATTTTAAAATAACTTTGGAAGAAGACTCCAAAAAACTTGACGAAGTAGTCGTGGTGGGATATGCAACCCAAAAGAAAGTGAATCTAACCGGTTCTGTAGCTTCTGTATCCGCCAAAGATATTCAAGATATTCCGGTGGCCAACACAGCTACTTTGCTGCAAGGCCGTCTGCCGGGGTTGGTGCTGACTCAGAACGGCGCACAAGCCGGCAATGACAATCCGGAAATAAGAATTCGTGGTATCGGTACTTTTGGAAACAACAATCCGATGGTATTAATTGACGGCGTAGAGGGCAGCCTTTCACAAATATCCGAAATCCCCTCTGCGGATATCGACAATATCTCCGTATTGAAAGATGCAGCATCAGCGGCTATCTACGGTGTACGTGCCGCCAATGGTGTGATATTGATTACCACCAAGCGTGGACAAGCTTCCAGCAGAGTAAAAGTATCCTACTCGGGAAGCTATACACTACAGACTCCGGGCATCGTTCCCGACTATGTAGACAGTTATAACTGGGCTTTGATGAGAAACGAAGTGAACCCTGACACTTTCTCACCAGAAGCTCTACAAAAGCTGAAAGACGGTTCGGATCCCGACCATTATGCAAACACCAATTGGCTGGACGCAGTGTTACGCAATGCCAGCATGCACCAACACCATTTATCAGTGTCGGGTGGTAGTGAAAACACGC
Organism: Bacteroides sp. RTP21281st1_H5_RTP21281_210402; assembly: GCF_040918965.1. NCBI lineage: Bacteria > Pseudomonadati > Bacteroidota > Bacteroidia > Bacteroidales > Bacteroidaceae > Bacteroides > Bacteroides sp. RTP21281st1_H5_RTP21281_210402. The sequence goes on from NZ_JBCOWR010000002.1 coordinate 140,766, forward strand.
ACTTCATGACTTCAGTGGCGTACTCCAACCAAGAGGGTATCATGATGAAAACAGGAGTAGAACGCTTCTCTTTCCGTTCGAACCTTGACACACGCTACAAACGTTTCACATTCGGACTGAACTTGTCCGGTAACAAAAACAACGTGACAGCTCCTGCTGTTGCTCCTTCGGGCGAAGGCGGTATCATGCGTTTCGTATCCTGGTTCACCCGTCCAACCGTACCGGTGATGTACTCCAACGGACATTATGGCTATGTAGACGGTTCGTCAATGAGCGCTGAAATGGTGAAAAACCCCGTAGAGTTAATGTCCTTAGGTCATCGCAGCAACGAATATTGGCGTTTCAACGGCAAGGCGTTTGCCGGTATTGAACTGTGGGACGGATTGAAGTTCCAGACAAGCCTCGCTTATGCTTTCGACCTGAATGCGACTAAGTCTTACACCCCAAAATCTCCTGCTCGCTATGATGCGGACGGAAACATCGTAAAAGCAGCAGGAGAGACTAATAAGGAAGAGGATTATTGGTATCGCAACGCAACATGGACAAACGAAAACTTGCTGACTTATAACAAGCAATTCGACAAGCACAGCATCAATGTGCTGTTGGGACATTCGGTCATCGGTTCACGTTTTTACAAAACAACAGCCTCCATACAAGGGTTCCCAACCGAGAATATTTATGAGCTCAAAGGAGGTACAATCAATCCGGGAGCAACAGGAGAATCAGAAGAATATAAGCTTCAATCATTCTTCGGTCGTGTAAACTATAGTTATGACGACCGGTATTTATTCGAATTCAATATTCGTCATGACGGTTCCTCACGTATGCCTAAAGCCAATCGTTATGCCACATTCCCTTCATTGTCTGCCGGATGGGTATTCTCAAACGAAGGTTTTATGAAAGACTATAGAAACTTCTCTCTCGGAAAGTTACGTCTGTCATGGGGTAAATTGGGTAATCAGGAAATCGGCAACTACGCTTATGCGGCTACTTTGGGTGCAAGCGGAAATTATTTCTTCGACCAAGGTGCAAACAAGCAGGCGGGTATGGTACAGACATCCGTCCCCAATGAAAACATTAAATGGGAAACGACCCGTTCTGTAAACGTCGCTATCGACCTTGGATTCTTCAACAACAGAATACAGACCTCCTTCGAATGGTTTGACAAGAAAACTTCCGACATCTTAATGCAATTGGCTATGCCGGGCATTTTCCTGGGTTCTCTCTCCGCTCCTTATCAGAATGTGGGTGCAGTCCGTAACCGTGGTTGGGAATGGACCGTAAATTACTCCGACAGCAAAGGAGACTGGGCTTGGAATGTCGGTTTCAACCTGTCGCACGTGAAGAATAAAATCCTTGAAATGGGTGAGCTGGAGGAAAAAATTGATGGTAATACAATCAACCGTATCGGCAACCCTATCGGTGCTTATTTCGGATATAAAGCAATAGGTATCTATCGTGCGGAAGCCGACTTGCAACGTACCAACTCAAAAGGTGAAGTTATCAAACAAAACGGTGTGGCTCCCAAATTGGGCGATATCATGTACGCCGACCTGGATGATGATGGTAACATTACTCCCGAAGATCGCGATATTATAGGCAATCCGTTCCCGAAATACTCTTATAGTTTCAATCTGGGTGCATCATGGAAAAACTTCGACTTGTCTACTTTCTGGCAGGGAGTGGGTGGTATCTACCGTTACAGTTGGGAGACTTCTACCGACATTCGCGGTAACCTTACCAACCGTTGGGTGAACCGTTATTCGGCTGACAACATAAATGCTCCTATGCCGGCACTAGGCAACACCATGAACGATTCTTATTCTTCATTCTGGCTTGAAAAATCGGATTACCTGCGTCTGAAGAATCTGGAATTCGGCTATACTTTCCGTCAAACCGAACTTGCCAAAGTTGGTATTTCCAGCATCCGTGTTTACTTTGCCGGAAGCAATCTATTGACGTTCACACCGTTGAAGAACTGGGATCCGGAAAAGTCATCGGGTGATACAAGAAATGACGTACATCCCAATATGCGTACTTATTCATTTGGATTAAACATTCAATTCTAATTACAAGGAGGATACATATTATGATTAAGAATACAAAAAATATATGCAGAGTTTTATTATTATCCGGAATGTTACTGTCTGCCGGCGCATGTTCGGACAGTTTCCTACAGACAGATTCTCCGAACCAGCCTTCCCAAACGACCTATTGGCAAACTGAATCGGATGCATTGATGGCACTGACCGCTTGCTATGACGCCATGCAAAGCCAAAACTTGTATGACGACAACATTGACGGCTGGAAATTCGGATTCCTGGGACGCGAAACCAGTACAGACAATGGTGACCACACATGGGGTAACTGGATGCTGGGCAGTTCCATTTCACAATGTGCTTCGGCTACCACCGATGAATGTTTCTCAATGTACTGGAACGCTAATTATGAAGTTATCAAGCGATGCAACATGTTAGTGGAAAACGTAGAACGTATACCGATGGAACAAGAAAAGATAGAAGCATACAAAGCGGAAGCAATAGCATTGCGCGCCCTGATGTATTGCAATCTGACTTCCGTTTTCCGCGATGTACCCTATCTGACCAAACCTCTCACCCTGGCAGAAGCCCAAGCGCCCAAAACGGAACGTAGCCAGATTATCTCTTCTTTACTGGAAGACCTGAAATTATGGATTCCTAAAATCCCCGTGATAGGAAAAGCACAGACAGGACGTCTGACTCAAGAAGCGGCTTACGCCATTATGGGACGAATAGCCCTCTTCAATCAGCATTGGGACGAGGCTATAAATGCCTACAAGAATGTGATCGGCAAAGTACAACTTTTCAAATCGGGTGATGGCAGCGACCCGGCAGCTAACTTTGCAGATTTATTCAAGGAAGCTAATGAAACAGCTAGTGAAGTGTTGCTGAGTGTTCACTACAAAGGTCCGGGACTGGGCGAAGGTAATTGCTTTGGAGTTTGCTGGTCTGCTCCAATGAACGCCATCGAAGGTTCAATGAATTTATGCGATGATTTTTATTGCACGGATGGATTGCCTATTGACAAGTCTCCTTTATTTAATGGTAGTCTTGACAAAGGAGATCATACAAAAGAAAATCCGGATATGGGACGTTATGAGAACCGCGACCCTCGCATGAAGGCAACATTGATGCTTCCGGGAATGGAATGGAACGGAAAGTTGTACACTAATAACTTACCCGCCAGCTCCACATGCTGTATCCGCAAATGGTTTACACCGGAAAATACGGCAAACGAGTATGACGGTAGCCTCGATTTCTACGTCATTCGTTATGCAGAGGTGCTATTGTCACTCTCTGAAGCTATGATTGAAAAAGGTGGTTACTCCCAGGCGGAAGTGACCAAGTATATCAATGAAGTCCGCGATCGCGTAGGCATGCCTGCTGTGGAAGAGGCAGAAGGAACCAATCTGAAACAAGAAGAGCTACGCGCCATTGTACGCCATGAGCGCCGTGTGGAACTGGCTTTTGAAGACTTGCGTTTTGCCGACCTTTATCGCTGGGGAGAATTTGAAAACGCCCAGAAACGTATGCAGGAAGACAAGTCATTCTATGGTTTCGGAGCAGTCGAACGCGGTAATCTGCGTGGAGCACAGGATTTGGTATGGCCTATCCCGCAAAGTGAGATTGACACAAACCCGATGTTGGAACAGCACAGCGAATGGAAATAACACTGCCTGATTGCAGTATATAAGTAAAGAGTAAGCACGAAGCCGGAACAAATAATGGCTTCATGCTTACTCTTTTCTATTTAACACAGTTATTTCTTATTTTAAAAATATCTTTCTGTTACATACATAAAAAACGGCACCCCGATTCACATCGCAGCACCGTCACAACACAAACACAAAATAAAACACGACAAAACTACTATGCAATCTTCCTGTTATGCCGGGGAGGCATATTCACTGACTCACATATATTCGCATACCTACAAGCAGTCATCAGGTGATTTGCATATATAAAACATACGGTTTTCGGTTTTGTTCACGAAAAAATATGTTTTAGGTCTATTTTTTATCTTTGTAATCTTTCAGAAAGCCTTCCATCAGCCATTTAGCCAATGCCTGACGATTGGAATTTATCACCAGACGGCGCTGGTCGAAAGTATTTTGGATATTGCCCAGTTCCACAAAAACAGAAGCGGGAGTAGTATGGGAAAGCACATACAGGTTGCGTCCGTTCACTGTCCCGGAAAATCCCCGGTTCGGCTGATGCTTTCCGTATTTCGATTCAAATGTATCTTTCATATTATTCGCCAAACGCTTGCTTTCCGCTTTCTTGCTCGAATGATAGAAAAAGACATCGGTCTGTTTCCCTTTGCTGCGGCTATCTATATGGATGAAGATTGCCCGGCAGTAAGAGTAATTCCTGCGGTCTTTCTGATAGAGGGCGTTTATCTTATTGCAGCGTTGCTGAAGACGTTGTACCTGATTCAACGGAATCGGGTCTCCCATACACGTCTCACGTTTGCTGTTCGACAGGTAGGTATCGTCACGGATACCGTCTTTGGCATCCTGAATGATGATATGCACTTCCGCGCCTTCCTGCATCAGGTTACGCGCCAGACGAAGGGCAATGTCATAGGCATATTCATCTTCGTGAAGCTCGTGTTTCCCTACCCGTCCGATAGCTCCGGGGTCAGGGCCGCCGTGTCCGCTGACTACATAGAAACAGGCACCCGCAAGTCGGTTGGAAGTAACTTTGACATTTGCCAGTTCCTTGCCAAACAGGGGTTCATTGATGGTAGTTCCTATTTTTGACGCTTTGGATTTCGAGGGTTGTTGTTTGGTTCCTGTATTTTTAGCGGTTGTATTCTTTACCGGCGGAATCACATAAGTCACGCCCATCTTCAGCACATTATTCTTTCCCAGTTTCTGTTTATTCAGTTCTATAAAATCATCATAGTATTTCTTCGGAGAACGGTTGTGCCTCAACAGAAAAGTAGAGATACCTTCGCCTGCCTTCGGAGTCGCCTTTTGCTGTGCCCAAAGCGTTGTGCCCGAAAAAAGAAAAGCTAAGAATAAAAGAACATAGAGTTTATTTTTCATATCTACACAATTATCTCCTTCACATGAGTATCATTTCACTCATAAACAGGGCAAAAATACAATTATTTTCCCTACTTTTGCGCCATTAAAACATTTTTTGAAATAAATCATTAAAACCCGATAACATTATGGCAAAACAATTCAAGCCCGAAACCCTGTGCGTACAGGCAGGGTGGACGCCTAAAAAGGGCGAACCACGCGTATTGCCCATCTATCAAAGTACAACTTTCAAATACGATACCAGCGAGCAGATGGCACGTCTTTTCGATTTGGAAGACAGCGGTTACTTCTATACCCGCCTGCAAAATCCTACGAATGACGCCGTTGCCGCCAAGATTGCCGCTCTCGAAGGTGGTGTAGCTGCCATGCTGACTTCCAGTGGTCAGGCTGCCAACTTCTACGCCATTTTCAATATCTGCCAGGCTGGAGACCACTTCGTTTGTTCTTCCGCTATCTACGGTGGTACTTTCAACCTGTTCGGTGTTACAATGAAGAAACTTGGCATCGACGTTACTTTTGTCAACCCGGATGCCGGCGAAGAAGAAATCTCCGCAGCTTTCCAACCAAATACAAAAGCATTGTTCGGCGAAACAATCTCCAATCCTTCCCTCGAAGTACTGGATATTGAGAAGTTCGCACGTATCGCGCATAGCCACGGAGTTCCGTTGATTGTTGACAATACTTTCCCGACTCCAATCAACTGCCGCCCGTTTGAATGGGGAGCTGACATCGTAGTCCACTCTACTACCAAATATATGGACGGACACGCTACAAGCGTAGGCGGCTGTATCGTAGACAGCGGTAACTTCGACTGGGATGCCCACGCTGAGAAATTCCCGGGACTTTGTACACCGGACGAGTCTTATCACGGACTGACTTATACAAAAGCTTTCGGCAAAGGCGCTTATATAACCAAAGCTACGGCACAATTAATGCGTGACCTCGGCAGCATCCAAAGCCCGCAAAACTCTTTCTTACTGAATCTGGGACTTGAAACGCTTCACCTACGTATGCCCCAACATTGCGGCAACGCACAGAAAGTAGCCGAATATCTGTCCAAGAACGAGAAAGTGGCTTGGGTAAACTATTGCGGATTGCCGGATAATAAATACTACGCTTTGGCACAGAAATATATGCCGAACGGTTCTTGCGGAGTCATCTCCTTCGGACTGAAAGGTGGACGTGACGTATCTATCAAGTTTATGGATTCACTGGAATTCATCGCCATTGTTACTCACGTAGCCGATGCACGTAGCTGTGTTCTTCATCCGGCAAGCCATACTCACCGCCAGTTGTCGGATGAACAACTTATGGAAGCAGGCGTACGTCCTGACTTAATCCGTCTGTCAGTAGGTATCGAAAATGCGGATGATATTATCGCGGACATCGAACAGGCGCTGAATGCATAAAAACTGATTATTAGAGTATTACATCCTACAAAAAAGAGACGGAACTCAAGTGCATATTTGAGTTCAGTCTCTTTTTTGTAGGATGACAAAGCGACGGAAATACGTATCCGCGCTTTGCAATGATTCTATAATTCAGGTCTGATACCGGAAGAACTCGCTAACACTACATAAAGCACTTTTACGTTCCCAGCTTCCGGTAAGGAGACTCCATCCCAATAATGAGAATCCGCAACATGTTCCATCCAATAATATATTATGGGGCCTACCTCTCTGGTAGAGGGTTGACGAACGAATGAAGGCTCAAAATAAAACTTATGTAATAGTTTGTCAGCACCATTCTGATGCTGATAGAAAGAAAAAGCCAACTCCGGCTTGCCGGTTCCCAACTCCTCATCACGGTTTACTTTATAAGTACCCTCGGCACGTATTCCACCATCGGCACTTTTCAATTTAAACTCCCCCTTGCCATCTTCCAAAAAGCGGCTGACATTATCCGGTTGCAGAACACAAATATCCTGTTCCGCTAAAAATGAATATGATTCCAACATTACCTCATTCAACGATTTCAAGAGTTCTTTATTTTCATCCGTTCCTGAGGTCAAAATCTCATTGTCCACACTTATAGCAAACCCTGACCGGTTCATTCTACAGTAGAAAGTCATAATCCCATACGAAACCGTCACAGGCAGAACAACGCTGTTCCCTTTCTTATCACTGACAGTAACCGTGACTTTTCCTTTTTTACCATGTGACTCCAACAATAACCTGTCATCGCTGACCGTTGCCGTCACAATCGTTTCATCAGAACTTTGCGCCGAATAACCACCTTTCCCATTAGCTATTCCAATGTCTCCGGTTTCCCGTCCGTTCAGGTATAAAACCGTAGAAGAAATGGTATTTGTGCAAGTTCCCGTCTCATTGATTAACTCGGAACCACTAAATAAAATAATCTCCGCGTCATCCTGACAAGCAGACATGCAGAATGTCATAACGGACAAAAGAAAGAAAGCCAGTAAAGTTTTTGTTTTCATATTTTCAGTTATAAGTTTGTCTTTTTTATATTGTTTTGCAAAGATATTAAAGTATCATGTAAAAATGAATTCTTTATTGAGGAAATATATTCCTTTTTATTATTGATACATTTGTTGCAGTATCTTTTTTATAGTATCTTCAATATAGCTTCCCATATCATCATATTTTGTAAAATCTACAGGAATCAGCCTGACATTTTTCAAACAGTAAATGTGCATTGACGGGAGTTAACAGAGTGTTTATTTCTAATTGATATTTCATCGGCTATTATTTTATCGACTCTAAATATACTGTTTTATTAAATGAAAAACGAAGGAATATAAGCAATAATATCATAACCTGTGCACATAAGTAGAAGTATAACTGCGATAATAAACAAATTTCAGTAATTAAAAAAGGTGCGCCCTTCTTTCGTCGGACGCACCTCTCTCTTCTTATACACAAACATTAAATTTATCAGGTTCCAGGTGTTCATCAATATACCGGATGCCATCCATTCTGAAAAGTCCCCGCAACAGTGTATAGTTCATCATACGCTGCACCATACACGGAGTGCCTTGCAGGCAACCTTGATAGATTACCTCCTGTAAATCCGTTGCGAAACTCTCAGGTTCGACTTCTGGAAGCAGATAACCACAGATTTTACAATGCGTCAGTACATCTATAAACTGTTGCAGCCAAAAAGCTTCTTCACGTTCGAAGGAAGAGCGATATTCCTTGTCCGCGTTGATGTCCAGCAACAGAGTTTTCCCTAACGAGTACAACAGGGTGAGATATCCGTTCACTGTCGTGAAAAGCAGATCCATACATGAACTATCCATTCGTAGTTGCTTCTGCTGTATATGGTTTCTGACTGTCTTGGCAGAATCAGAAAGGCAGATGCGGAACAGATAAGCCTTACTGGGGAAGAGCTTGTAAAGCGTCCGCTTCGACATCTTCATTCCCCTGGCTATATCATCCATAGTAAGTCCACTGACACCATGCAGGGACATTTCCCGCTTTGTATAGTCGAGTATCCGGCCGCGCAGTGTTTCAGTATTCATATGCACCTCCTTACATCCGACCGCCGCCCAAAGCCTGATACAAAGTAATCATGCCCTGGATTTCGGTAAAGCGATTGGCTACTTGAGAAAGCTGCGCGTTGAGCAATGTCTGTTGCGCGGTCAATACTTCCAAGTATGTGGTATTGCCATGCTTCATTAAAAGACTCGTACTCCGGGCAGCCGTCTGCAAAGAAGTAACCTGCTTTTCGTAGAAAGCCGCTTTCTCGCGGGCAGTCTGATACTGCACCAATGCTTCGTTGACTTCCACACCTGCGTTCAGCAAAGTCTGTTCAAAGCCGAGACGGGCTTCTTCTTGTTGGGCTTTCGCTATTTTCAACTGTGCAACGTTCATTCCTTTATTAAATAAAGGCTGTGTCAGGGAAGCTACGGCGGAAGCCAGGAACTTACCCGGGTTGATAATCATACTTCCGGCACTGTTCGTCCATCCGGCACTACCACTTAATGTGATAGACGGGTAGAAAGCAGCACGGGCGGCATTCGTCGTATAGAAAGCCTGTGCCAGTGAAAATTCGGCACTACGTACATCGGGACGGTTGGCGAGCATCTGCAAAGGAATACCTATGGAGAAGTTTTCCGGCAACTGCTGGTTTCCCAGTCTGCCACGTTGGATTTCGTGGGGTGTCTCGGCCAATAATAATGCCAGTGAATTTTCTGCCTGGTTGATTTGTTCTTTCAAATCAAGCACGGTCGTACATATATTATAATAGGTAGCTTCCGTCTGCGCCAGTCCGGCTTCATTCACCATACCGGCGTTTTTCATGGCACGGGTCGTTTTCACGCTTTCCTTCCAGGCTGATTCGGTAGCAACAGCTATTTCATACTGTGAATCGAGCATCAGCAATGTATAATATGTATTCGCCATAGCAGCGACAAGTTGCGTCTTAACGGCTTGTTCATATTCCTTGCTCTGCTCATAAGCGGCTTTCGCGCGACGTTTTGCCGTCGTTACCTTTCCGAAAATATCCAGTTCCCACGAAGCTGTCACGGGTAATGAATAAGTCTGCGTAGCCTTACTGCGGTCGAAGCTGCTGGCAACCCCTTCCGGTGCGAGGAACAAAGAAGGCAGGTAAGACAGTTTGGACGTCAGGAGCGAAGCTTCCGCTTCCTTCACACGCAGATGGGCTGTCTGCATATCCGTATTTCGTACCAAAGCCGAATCAATCAGAGTCTGCAAGTACGGGTCGGTAAAGACCTCTCTCCACGAGAGGTTACCGAAGTTTGCCGTATCGGTGGCAGCGACTGACTCGCTGCCGTAAAGTCCCTCGGGGACTTCCGATACCGGCTTGTATTTATTGTAGATACCGCAACTACTCAGCACAAGTGTCGCTGCGGATAAGATTATTATCTTTCTCATTAGTTATTATTTTAATCAATTATTCTTTTCCTGCCTTGGACTTTTCTTCCTCACTCACCTTGATATCTTCTTCTATTTTCCAGTCGTGTGTAGGTGCACTCTGCGCGGGGCGAAGGCGTTCCTGCAACCATTGGAAAGCGATAAACAAGGTAGGCACGATGAAAAGCAATGCCAATGTACCGATAGTCATACCACCGACTACACCCGTACCCAATGAACGGTTACCGTTCGCTCCTACTCCACTGGACATCATCAACGGGAACAGACCGAAAATCATGGTCAATGCCGTCATCAGAATCGGACGCAGACGGGCTTTTGCCGCACTGACTGCAGAAGCAATCAGCCCCATACCTGCCTTGCGGCGTTCTGCCGCATATTCTGTGAGCAAGATAGCTGTCTTGGCCAACAAACCGATCAACATAATCAAACCTGTCTGCAAATAGATGTTATTCTCCAGTCCGAACATACGGGCAAACAGGAAACTTCCCATCAATCCGCAAGGCACACTCAAAAGAACGGCGAACGGAATAATAAAGCTCTCGTACAATGCACTCAGAATCAAGTAAATCATCAGGAAGCAGATACCGAAGATAATAATCGTCGTACCGCTTTGCTGGTTTTCTTCACGGGTGATACCACCGTAGTCATAGCCATATCCTTTCGGAAGAGACTGTTCCGCAGTTTCCTGTACTGCCTTGATAGCGTCACCGGTACTGTATCCTTCAGCCGGCATGGCGTTCACTGCAATAGAGTTGTACATATTGAAACGGCTCAAAGTTTCCGCACCGTAGGTACGTGTCAGCGTAACGAACTGGCTCAACGGAGCCATCTCTCCATTCGACATACGTACGAAAGCATTATCCAGTGAAGTCTCGTCCAGACGGAACTGCGGGTCTGCCTGAATCATTACTCTATATACCTTAGAGAAACGGTTGAAGTTGGACACATACTGACCGCCGTAATAACCGGAAAGTGTACTCAGCACAGCATCGGGAGTGATACCTGCACGCTTACATTTAGCCGGGTCTACTTCCACCGTCCACTGCGGATAGCGGACGTCGAACGAAGAATAAGCCATCGCAATCTCGGGACGCTGATTCAACGCTCCCAAATACTGCTGCGTAGTCGCAAAGAAATCGGTTACTTCACCGCCCATCTTATCCTGCATATGAAGTTCCAACGCATTACCCATACCGTAGCCCGGAATCATACCCGGAGAAATGGCAAAGATACTTGCGTCCTTGATATCAGCCGTACGACCGTATATCTGACCGATGACCGCCTGCACATTGTCCTCGTCTTTCGGCCGTTCAGACCAGTCTTTCAGTTTCAAAACCAACATACCGAACGAGCTTCCCTGTCCGGCAAGCAATCCGTAACCTGCCACCTTCTGTACGTGTGCCACCTGGGGAATACCCATCAAACGGCTTTCAACACGATCCATCACTTCATTGGTCGTAGCCAGCGAGCTACCTGCCGCCGTACTTACATTGACAAATACCGTACCCTGATCCTCGTCAGGCACCAGACTGGTCTTGGTCGTATTCATCAGGAACACAAGCAATACTACGGAGCAAGCCAATAGTGACCAGGTCAGCCATCGGCGTTTGATAAAGAACAATACAGCATTCTTGTACTTTTCTATCATTACGTCAAAAGCCGAATTGAATGCCTTACGGAAGCGTGCCGCAAAGTTATTCTTCTGCGTTCCGTCTTCATTGATATAAGGTTTCAGCAGCAATGCACACAGAGCCGGACTTAGCGTCAACGCGTTAACAGCGGAAATACCTACAGCAACCGCCATGGTCAGACCGAACTGCGTGTAGAACGTACCGGAAGTACCGCCCATGAAGGACACCGGAATAAATACAGCCATAAACACTAATGAAGAGGTGATGACAGCATTACTGATACCTTTCATCGCGTCGATACTTGCCATATAGGATGACCTGTACCCTACGTCGAACCGTGACTGCACCGCCTCGACGACAATAATGGCATCATCCACCACCGTACCGATAACGAGCACCAGTGCAAACAGGGTCAGCAAGTTTATACTGAATCCCGCCACCGCCATAAAGGCAAACGTACCAATCAGCGAAACCACAATACCCACCAAAGGAATCAGTGTGGAACGGAAATCCTGCAAGAAAACATATACTACAAGAATAACCAGGATGATGGCTTCAATCAAGGTCTTCACTACCTCATGGATGGAAGCGAACAAGAAGTCGTTCGAACTCATCAACTGCGTCAATTCCACTCCTTTCGGAAGATCCTTGCGGGCTTCTTCGAGGAATTTGTCGATGTTCTGATTGACTTCGGTCGCATTGGAACCCGCCGTCTGGAATACCATACAGGCAATACCCGCATGCCCGTCCGTACCACCATGATAAGCATAACTATCCTGTCCCAGTTGTATATCGGCAATATCTTTCAGTTTCAGCACTTCGCCGTTATCCGTAGAACGAATGACAATGTCCCCGAATTCTTCCGGAGTAATCAGACGCCCTTTATACTTCATCGTATATTGATAGGTTTCGTTGGAGTTCTCGCCAAACGAACCTGTTGCCGATTCTATATTCTGTTCGGCAAGCACCATAGTAATGTCCGACGGAATCAGCTTGTATTGCGCCATCACATCGGGCTTCATCCATACACGCATACTATATTCACCGCCCAGAATCATCAGGTCACCCACACCGCTGATACGGAGAATTTCCGGTTTCATGTTGATGCTCAGATAGTTGGACAGGAAGTTTTCATCATAACTATCGTCCGGACTGGAAAGCGTGAACATCTGAAGGATACTGGTCTGACGCTTGGAAGTGGTCACACCGACCTGCGTTACTTCTGCCGGGAGCTGTCCCGTAGCACGTGACACACGGTTCTGCACATTGACGGCAGCCATGTCCGGGTCTGTCCCCTGTTTGAAGTAAACAGTGATGCTTACCGTACCGGCATTGGTAGCCGTTGAGGTCATATATGTCATGTCTTCCACACCATTGATAGCTTCTTCCAACGGTGCGATTACACTCTTCTGCAAAGTTTCCGCACTGGCACCATAATAGTTGGTGCTCACCATAATGGTAGGCGGAGCAATATCGGGATATTGCTCAACGGGTAGACTGAACAACCCGATGATACCCACTACGACAATCGTGATAGAAATCACAGCCGATAATACGGGGCGTTCAATAAAGGTTCTTAAATTCATGGATGATTCCTCCTTTGTTTAGTTTTCAGTAGTTGTTGGAGCGGCAGCCTGTGCTGTCTTGGCTTTAATCGGTGTACCTTCACGGAGCAATCCTACGCCTTCCGCTACAATTACATCTCCCGGTGACAGTCCTTCGTCAACAATAAATTCACGTCCGCCGTTTACACGTGTCACCTGAACCAGGTTAGCCTGTGCTTTGCCGTCCACTACTTTATATACATATCTCTTGTCCTGGATTTCAAAAGTAGCAGCCTGCGGAATAACCAGAGAACCCGCTTTCTGAACAGGAACAATCACATTTCCCGCACCACCGCTATGCAGCAATCCTTCCTTGTTGGGGAATACGGCACGCAGGCTGACAGTACCCGTCGAACGGTCGATTACTCCACTGATGGACTCGATCTGCCCCTGTTCGGAATAAGACGATTTGTCATTCAACTGAAGGTCGATGGCCGGCATACTTTTCAATGCCTCTTCTTTAGAACCGTACTGGCGGATCAGTCCGAGCAACTGGTTTTCCGTCATAGAAAAGTAAACATACATATCCGAATTATCAGAAACGGTTGTCAACGGTTCGGGAAGACCGGAACTAACCAATGCTCCCACGCGGTAGGGCAATGTACCTACTACGCCGTCAGCCGGACTCTTCACTACTGTGTAAGAAAGGTTATTGCGTGCACTCACTTCCTGGGCTTTCGCCTGTGCCAACTGCGCTTTGGCAGCAAGCAGGGAGTTCTTCGCCGTGCTCAAGTCGAAAGAGGAAACTACATTCTCCTTATACAGTTCCTCTTTACTGTCATAAGTCAGTTGTGCGGTAGCCAGTGAAGCCTTTGCAGCCTCAACATTTGCCACTGCGGTCTGCCAGGCTGCTTCATACGGCACCTGGTCGATGACGAACAGCGTCTGCCCGTTCTTTACCCGTTGGCCTTCCGTCACACAGACTTTGGTCAGCGTACCGCCTACCTGGGGATAGATGTCTATATCCTGACGTCCACGGATGGTCGCCGAATATGTGCTCGAAATCATCCGGTCGGCCGGAGATACAGTCATTACTTCGTATTCAGCCTCCATTTGTACCGGTGGAGCTTGCTTACAGCCAGTCGCAGCAATCAGACAGCAGAGTAACAATAGCCCCTGCTTCACTTTACTAATCTTTTTACTCATTGTGTTACCTATTTAATATTTTTTGAACGCGGCAAAGGTAGACTCTTTTTACCACAGAAAACTAGGCATAGTATCTCCAGTTTTGTTCATTTTCGGAACACAAAAGCTAATATTTAGCAAAAAAGTCCTACTTTTGCCCGGCAATAAAGCTATAATATATGGAAGAAAGAAACTCTAACCTAGCCGTACTTCGAGAACCCTTCATCGCCGGAATTGATGAAAAGTTATCGCCAATCATGCACCACCTGTGGAAACTGGAAGGGGGCGCCATTTACTTCTGCCGCAGAGGGTGGGCACACGTCACGATTGACCTGAAAGATTATGAAGTTGTAGAAAACACCCAAATAGTGCTCCTTCCGGGAACTATTATCCGCATCAATGGCAGCAGCAGCGATTTTACCGCTTCCTTTTTCGGATTTCCCAAGGAAATGTTCATAGAAGCCTGTATGCGGTTCGAACCAATCTTTTTCCGGTTTATAAAGGAGCATCCCTGCTATGTTCTCCCGGAAGAGAATACCGGAGCCATCAACGGACTGATACGCGCCACGACTGCCATCTACAAAGACCGTGAGAATCGCTTCCGAAACCAGATAGCCAAGAATCACCTTCAGTCTTTCATGCTCGATATCTATGATAAATGTTATCGCCATTTCGACGCACAGGAAATAGAGGGTGGAAGCCGGCAGGACGAAATCTTCAAGAACTTTATTGCGCTAGTGCACGCCAATTGCACTTCCCAACGGGAAGTGACTTTTTATGCCGGCAAGCTTTGTATTTCTACGAAGTACCTGACCGGTATCTGCAAAAGCGTAACGGGAGATTCCGCCAAAAAGATTATTGACGATTTCGCCATTCTGGAGATAAAGGTACTGCTTCAGTCCACCGAACTGACGATACAGGAAATAGCCGACCGGTTAAGTTTCCCTGACCAGTCATACCTGGGAAGATATTTCAAACGACATGAAGGGATATCACCGAAGGAGTATCAGAGTAAATATTCTATTTAAACAGCCGTCAGATTCTGTATGCTGCTACTTTCAGTGTCGCCCGCCTGATAGCCCACAGCGCGCAAAATGACAAACGAATAAATATCAGGAATGAAAGTAGCAGTATTTCAGCGTATCCTTATAGCCTAAACATGAACAAAAAAAGACTTTTTGAGAACAAGGTATAAATTCTTCCTACTATAATTATAAATATCCATAACTTTGACTATCGCTGAATCCAAGTACAGGACTTTCTCTATTCAAATACGTAATTACAACAACTGTCGTACAGGTTTCCTGTGTTTCGTGTACATGTTTCACATATTTCTTGTACTTGTTCCGGGTATTTCTTCTATATGACTTCCCTATATCTCCTACATGGTTTTTCATATCAATAAAAACAAACGATGTTTTCCGAACCAAATATAAATGTGCAAACCTTACAAGTCGTATTATAAAATCAGTCATTTTGCTATAAAATTAATAGAATTTATCCACCAAGGACTACAATTTCTAACTTTTATTCCTACATTTGCAGCCAAATGATAACTTATTAATAAATAATACAGATACTATGGCTAAAATAACCAAAGAAGCCGCTTTGCTCTATCACTCACAGGGCAAACCTGGTAAGATTGAGGTAGTTCCTACCAAACCGTATAGTACACAGTCAGATTTAGCACTCGCATACTCTCCCGGCGTGGCAGAACCATGTCTCGAAATTGAGAAGAATCCGCAAGATGCATACAAATATACCGCAAAAGGTAATCTTGTTGCGGTTATTTCCAACGGTACAGCCGTACTCGGACTGGGCGACATAGGCGCATTGAGCGGCAAACCGGTAATGGAAGGCAAAGGGCTGCTTTTCAAAATCTACGCAGGCATCGACGTATTCGATATTGAAGTCGACGAGAAAGACCCTGAAAAGTTTATCACGGCAGTAAAAGCAATCGCTCCTACCTTCGGTGGTATCAACCTTGAAGATATCAAGGCGCCGGAATGTTTCGAAATCGAACGCCGTCTGAAAGAAGAACTGGACATCCCGGTGATGCATGACGACCAGCACGGAACAGCCATCATCTCCAGTGCCGGACTGGTAAACGCGCTCGAAGTGGCCGGAAAGAAAATCGAAGATGTAAAAATCGTCGTTAACGGTGCAGGCGCTTCTGCTGTTTCCTGTACTAAATTGTATGTTTCACTGGGCGCACGCCTTGAAAATATCGTCATGGTCGACAGTAAAGGCGTAATCAGCAAGACACGTACCGACCTGAACGAACAGAAGAGATATTTTGCAACCGACCGTATAGATGTCCATACACTGGAAGAAGCTATCAAAGGCGCGGATGTATTCCTCGGTCTGTCCAAAGGAAATGTATTGAGCCAGGATATGGTACGCAGCATGGCTCCCATGCCTATCGTATTCGCGTTGGCCAATCCTACACCGGAAATTTCTTACGAAGATGCCATGGCAGCCCGTCCCGATGTATTGATGGCAACCGGACGTTCCGACTATCCGAACCAAATCAACAACGTTATCGGATTCCCGTATATTTTCCGTGGCGCTTTGGACACTCATGCCAAAGCAATCAATGAAGAAATGAAGCTGGCAGCCGTACACGCTATCGCCAACCTGGCAAAACAGCCTGTACCCGATGTTGTAAACGCAGCTTATCACGTAAACAATCTTTCTTTCGGGCCTGAATATTTCATTCCGAAACCGGTAGACCCCCGCCTTATCACAGAAGTTTCCTGTGCCGTAGCAAAAGCCGCCATGGAAAGCGGAGTAGCCCGCACGGAAATCAAGGACTGGGATGCTTACTGCGTACATCTGCGCGAATTAATGGGATATGAATCCAAACTGACCCGCCAACTGTATGACACTGCCCGCCGCAATCCGCAACGTGTGGTATTTGCCGAAGGTATCCACCCGAATATGCTGAAAGCAGCCGTTGAAGCGAAAGCCGAAGGTATCTGCCATCCTATCTTATTAGGAAACGACGAAGCTATCGGCAAGTTGGCGGAAGAGCTAGACCTCAGTCTGGAAGGTATCGAAATCGTCAATCTCCGTCACCCCGACGAAGCCGACCGCCGCGAACGCTATTCACGTATCCTGTCGGAAAAACGTGCACGCGAAGGCTTTACTTACGAGGAAGCCAACGACAAGATGTTCGAGCGCAACTATTTCGGCATGATGATGGTGGAAACCGGAGATGCAGACGCATTCATCACCGGACTTTATACAAGATACAGCAATACAATCAAGGTTGCCAAAGAAGTGATCGGTATCCAGCCGGGCTTCAAGCACTTCGGAACCATGCATATCCTGAATTCCAAGAAAGGTACTTACTTCCTGGCAGATACGTTGATTAACCGTCACCCGGACACTGAAACGTTGATTGACATCGCCAAACTGTCCGACAAGACAGTCCGCTTCTTCAATCATACTCCGGCAATGGCCATGTTGTCTTACTCAAACTTCGGCGCCGATACTACCGGAAGCCCGGTAAAAGTACACGAAGCCGTAGACTATATGCAGAAAGAGTATCCTGAGCTGGCTATCGACGGTGAAATGCAGGTAAACTTTGCCATGAACCGCGAATTGCGTGATACCAAATATCCGTTTACCCGCCTGAAAGGCAAAGATGTGAATACACTGATTTTCCCGAACCTGAGTTCGGCCAATGCAGGTTACAAATTGCTACAGGCAATGGATCCGGATACGGAATTTATCGGCCCTATCCAAATGGGATTGAACAAGCCTATCCATTTCACCGATTTTGAAAGCTCTGTCCGCGACATCGTTAATATCACAGCCGTAGCCGTGATTGACGCCATCGTTGTCAAGAAGAAAAAAGAAGGTAAATGAAAAGGCCGTTATCCAGATCACAAATAGTTTGCATCAGTCTGCTTTGGTTGGCGCTTTGCTATTTAGTTATCACAAAAGCCGAACGAATTGACGGCATGACGATAGTAACGCTTGTCATTTCGGCAGCGTTGGTATTCATTCCTGTCTATAAGTCGATAAAAAAGAACAAATAAATATCTTTTTTCCCATTTTTAATGCGATAAAATATCAAATTTGATGTTTTATCGCATTTTTCTTTATAAAATGTTTGTTAGTTCAATTTTTATCTTTACTTTTGCAACCGCATAAGAGAAATAGATAATCGAATTTTAAACAACCTATAAAAGAAAAAAAGATTATGAATGCAGCAAAGGTATTAGACGATCTGAAAAGAAGATTTCCCAATGAACCGGAGTATCATCAAGCAGTAGAAGAAGTTCTTTCTACTATTGAAGAAGAATACAACAAACACCCGGAGTTCGACAAAGTGAACTTGATTGAACGTTTGTGTATTCCTGATAGAGTATATCAGTTCCGCGTGACTTGGATGGATGACAAAGGTAACATTCAGACGAACATGGGTTACCGTGTTCAGCATAACAACGCGATTGGCCCATACAAAGGCGGTATCCGTTTCCATGCATCTGTGAACCTTTCTATCTTGAAGTTCCTTGCCTTTGAACAAACATTCAAAAACTCACTGACTACTCTGCCGATGGGTGGTGGTAAAGGTGGTTCCGACTTCTCTCCCCGTGGAAAGTCAAATATGGAAGTAATGCGTTTCGTTCAATCTTTCATGTTGGAATTGTGGCGCCACATCGGCCCTGAAACTGACGTTCCGGCAGGTGACATCGGTGTTGGCGGTCGTGAAGTAGGTTTCATGTTCGGTATGTACAAGAAACTGGCTCACGAATTCACCGGAACATTCACTGGTAAAGGCCGCGAATTCGGTGGTTCACTGATTCGTCCGGAAGCTACCGGTTATGGTAACATCTATTTCTTGATGGAAATGCTGAAAACTAAAGGAACTGACTTGAAAGGCAAATCCTGTTTGATCTCCGGTTCGGGTAATGTTGCCCAATATACTGCGGAAAAAGTTCTCGAACTCGGTGGTAAAGTTCTGACAATGTCGGATTCTGACGGTTACATCTTCGACCCGGACGGTATTGACCGCGAAAAACTGGATTACATCATGGAACTGAAGAACCTGTACCGTGGACGTATCCGTGAATACGCTGAAAAATATGGTTGCAAATATGTAGAAGGAGCTCGTCCTTGGGGCGAAAAAGCAGATATTGCCCTGCCTTCTGCCACTCAGAACGAATTGAACGGCGACGACGCTAAGAAATTGGTTGCTAACGGAGTGATTGCCGTATCTGAAGGTGCAAACATGCCTTCTACTCCGGAAGCTATCAAAGTATTCCAGGATGCTAAGATTCTTTACGCTCCGGGTAAAGCAGCCAATGCCGGTGGTGTATCAGTATCAGGTCTTGAAATGACTCAAAACTCTATCAAACTGAGCTGGAGCGCTGAAGAAGTAGATGAAAAGCTGAAGAGCATCATGAAGAATATCCACGAAGCTTGTGTTCAGTATGGTACTGAAGCAGACGGATATGTAAACTATGTGAAAGGTGCTAACGTAGCAGGATTCATGAAGGTTGCCAAAGCAATGATGGCACAAGGTATCGTATAATCAGCTTATAAGATATAGTAAGCTATAGTTTAAGACTCCCACCTTCCGGAAGGAAGAGCGGGGGTCTTTTTTTGTATTACATTCCCGACAGTTATGCTCCCTCTTTTAACATTCTACAAAAATTGGCGTCAACGCTTATAGCTATCTTTGTAACTTATATAATCCCTTAACTCATAACAATAGATGAAACTAAAAAATGTATTCGCCGGAATGATAATGTGTCTGGCAATAACTTCTTGTATTCAAGACGAAGGTTTAAACGTTGAAGCTGCCATAGATGGATGCAACGGCAGTAATATCCAATTATCTACCATCAATACTTACAGTAAGACAGTATCGATTTACGTATCAAAAGCCACAGATTTATCAACATTGGAAATCCAGTTCGAACTGCCTGAGGGAGCCGAAATAGAACCTGTCGACGCAGCGGCAAACGATCATGCTCCTAAATATGACTTTTCAAATTCAAAAGTTCCCGTTACTTCGGAACAGACATTGGAGCAATACCAGCGTAAGTTCAGAGTGACATCCGAGAGCCGCACTACGGAAGCCGTTTATATGATTACCGTTATCAAGTCGGAACTTCCTACGGAGTATCATTTTGAAAATATAGAAGACGGTAATAACAAGTACCATATATTCTATGAATTCAATCTGCAAAAGGCGGAAATGCTCCAATGGGCAAGTGGTAATCCCGGCTTCAACCTCACCGGTATGGTGAGATCTCCACTGGATTATATAACTATACAGTCACAAGGATATATAGGTAAGGGTGCAAAACTGGAAACTAAAAGTACCGGAAGTTTCGGTGCAGGGGTGAGTATGCCTATTGCTGCAGGAAATCTCTTCATCGGTTCATTTGAAGTCGGCAACGCATTGAAAGACGCAATGAAGGCTACCAAATTCGGTTTCCCTTTCTACAAGCATCCTACACGGCTTTCAGGATATTATAAGTTCAAACCGGGAACTGATTATACTTCCTATACTTTGGGATCGGATGGAAAGAAAAACTTTTTCATAGATGCCAGCATGAATGGTAAAGATAAGGGTGATATATATGCTGTTTTATATGAAGCAGACAATGTTGAGGATTTCCTGGACGGTTACAACTCTTTGAATTCTCCTAAAATAGTATCTCTTGCAAGAATCAAATCAGAGGACGTGAAAGAAACAAGCGAATGGACTTCTTTCGATTTACCGTTTGTACTTCAAAATAACAAAACAATCAATGACAACATGCTTGCTGCCGGCAAATATAAACTTGCCATCGTATTCTCTTCCAGTGTGGAAGGAGCAGCTTTCAAGGGTTCAGTAGGAAGTACATTATGGATAGACGAAGTGACAATCCATTGCGAGGAAGACAACGATTAATAATTTAAAAAGTAATTTATATATGAAAAAATATATATTGGCTAGTTTAGCTATGTTTTTTTTCGGCATCGGCCAAATCAATGCACAATCATCTAATGAACACAAAGGGCTTTTATGGTCTTCGCTTCATGGGTTAGATTATCAATTCAAAGCGGGTGTGAACATAGGTGGGACTGCCCCTCTCCCTCTTCCTAAAGAGATCAGAAGCATCGACAGCTACTCTCCCGGGCTTGCCATCACCCTGGAAGCGAATATTACCAAATGGATAGACGTGCAAAAAAAGTGGGGAGTCAGCTTAGGGCTTCGTCTCGACAACAAAAATATGACTACCGAAGCTACGGTAAAGAACTATGGCATGGAGATTTTTAATGAAACAGGCGGAAAGGTAGAAGGACTTTGGACAGGTGGGGTCAAGACCAAAGTAAAAATGTCCCTTTTGACTGTACCTGTCCTTGCTAACTACAGAATCAGTGACCGGTGGAAACTCGTTGCAGGCCCTTATTTCTCATATATGATTGAGAAAGACTTTTCAGGCCATGTTTATGAAGGACACCTGCGCTCGCCGGACGCTACCGGCGACCGGGTGAATTTCACTGGGGATAATATTGCAACTTATGATTTCTCCGAAGATCTGCGCAAATTCCAATGGGGATTGCAAGTAGGTGGAGAATGGAAAGCGTATAAGCACTTAAATATACATGCTGACCTGACATGGGGACTAAATGATATCTTCAAGAAAGATTTCACTACGATTTCATTTGCCATGTATCCTATATACTTAAACATCGGATTTGGTTACTCATTCTAATAAGTAGACCTCTATACAAGGATATATAAAGAACCGGCGAAGAATCTTGTTATATGATTCTTCGCCGGTTTCTTTATATTTATATCAGAAGATTACCTTTTCATAAAAAAGGCCGTCTCATGTTTTATTGAGACGACCTCTTTCTTTATCTTTCTACTCTAATGATTAGAATACAACTTCAAGATTGTCAATATAGAGTACGCTACCCGGTGCACCCGAGAAGTTATCTCCATCCTTACTGGACGAACAAACAATAGCCAACTTATATATCTTGGAAGAATCCCAGGATTTACCATTTTTATACTCGAAGTTAACGTTGAACGCAGTATACTCAGAGCGTTCGCCTGCGTCTTTTACCGAAGCGATAGCCACGATCTTGTCAGATGTCAACAGATTAGTTCCATCCAAATGATCTGCAGAATAAGATTTGATCTCATATAATACCGCATTCATTGCAGGAGCATCTGTCTTAGTGTTATCCAGCGTCACTTCATGAGCCTTTTTGGGATCACCAGGAGTATTGGCTTGATAATAATCCGGTCCGGCAGCATATTTGTAAAATCCTTTAAAAGATTTTGGTTCTTTGGTACATACATTGCCGAAATGAGTACTTTGCAAGGTATTCATAATATTCACGCTGAATATTCCATTATACACTGTACCTGACGTTACTTTAGGAATAGCAGTTACCAATACATACCTTCCTTTTGTATCAGCCGTTACAAGACGTGCCGCTTTTCCACTGCCAGTAGCAGTATCGTCAGTTTCAGTCACCAGATAAGGGCCTGCTTGTGGATACAAAGCAGTACTTCCCGTACCATACATCGCTTTGATATATTTCAGTCCTTCATTTGATGTCACCCATCCATTTCCCGGTTCATAATATTCCTGATATTTATTGGCTTCAACGTCAGTGGCATTCTTCAGTTCCCACGGGGCATCAAAATCAACCTTAAATGAAAAGTCATTAATCACATCATAGGTAATAGTATAAGTCAGTGTTGTTCCTTTTTCCGGTTTTACTTTTACCTGCGTCTTTTCTCCGGAGAAATCAATAGGAGTCCCCTTCACATACTCTACATTGTTATAAAGCAGTGTTGCTCCCTCTGAAACCTCAAAAGTAGGTACCAGTTCTTTCAATTGTTCTGTCGTCGTACCCGGAGTGACATAGAACACCACATTTTGTTCGGTAATCTCAGGTTGAACAGTTATTATATTACTATCAATAGTCATTTTTAGCAATTTATTACCTGTTCTCTGTACCGGTTCGGATGTATAGGTATAATTCACCGTATAAGTCGCCGATTTCACCATTATCTTCAATGAGAGGATTTGATTAGCCCACGTACCGGATACTGTGTATTCAACTTCTTCTTTATTATTTTCAGCAAGCGTACCTTTAAATTCCTCAATAGAAAAAGTTCCATCTACATTCTTTATTAACCGTGCACCATTTACCACAAGAGGCTGAGTAGCTTTGGAAGCCGTTGGTGTACCCAACTCAGGATTATAAGGAAATGAGATACTAAATTTTGTAATTGAGATCTTATTATATCCCGCAGCAGTCAAATAAATGCCACCTGTTGCAGACGGATAAGCCAGTGAAAAACCCTCTGCTTCATAATCACAGGTAAATCCTGTCGCGGAACGCGGATAGAAACCTACGAGTGTTTCCGAATAATCCGTATCATCTATTTCTTTAGAAATACGAGTACCGTCAAATGAAACCACAATGTCCATATCTTCAGCAGGACCGCCCTCTACGCTCCCACCTTTCTGGATAACGTTGATATTTAAATTAGCTTTTTCATTACTTACTGTTCCTGATACTTTGATAGTCAGATTTCCCAAAACAGCATGGTTCATTGTTGTTGCAGTTTCCTGTAGAACCACCTGTCCTTCATCACCACTCAAAGGTATGCCGCTCACTACAATATCACCTACAGAGAAAGTTAAAAATGAAAAGTCTCTCAATGACAATTCCACTTTATCCGCTCCTTCAGCTTTTACAAAAATTCTCTGGGATATAGCTTCCGGAGTCAAGTTTACACCGTTCATGGAAACCTTCAAGCCCCCGTCGTAAGTGCCGACTGTCGCATCTTGAAGCATAGTAAAGTCAGGGCCCGTGTTTTTCGGATCGTCATCACTACAAGCCGTGAATAGACTTACCGAGCAGATTAATACAAATAAACACAACAAATTCTTTTTCATTGATACTCTGTTTAAGTTAATAATAATAAGTTAATTACAAATAGAAAAGTCCATTTTCAAGAAGAGATAATTACTCTTCCTTGCTAAAAAATGGCATAAAGAAATCTCTTAGACCTTATATATACATAAGGTCTACTTCATGAATTAAATAGTCTATTTTTTAGATTATACTTGCCTTAGGCAAGTTGCCAACATGAGGTAGTAAAGAGAATAAAAACAGTTTAGTAAGAGAAACAGTTCTCACAGTTCCTCATAAATATAGTTTAAATGTTATGAGAAACTGCGTGAAACCATGTTCTGTATTTTATTTTTTCGTTCCAGTATATTGAACTTTGACACTTAATAAGTTCTCCACTTCCATTGCACTTACAGCTACATCTATCGGCAAACTCAAATTTTTACCGTTTACTGTCGCATTTACAATATCAACTTTACAATCAGCAGGAATGCTTAATTCAGGACTCAACGGGACTTGTATCCCTTTCAACTCCTTAGTACCACTAAAGGTCGCTTTTCCATCCTTCTGTGTCAAAGTACATTTTTCCACTTTCAAATCACCTAAGTTCACAGGTATGGGATCACTATTACCAAGAACCACATTTAGAGTAAATTCTTTGATAACCACATCCACAGCATTATCGCCATTCTTTTCCAAAGACAGAGATTTAGCCTCGTTGGCAACTACTTCTCCCTCTATGCTAGCAACCAAAGTACCACTGTATGTACCAGCCACTATTCCCGAAGGAGTAGTATCATCATCGTCATCGTCACCACAAGCTGTAAACAGACTCATCGAGCCAATCAGCATTGCAAACATAAAAAATGAAATTCTTTTCATAACTTTCTCTTTTAGTTAATGGTTTTATCTACAAAAGAGAATACCACTTTTATTCTCTTCGCCTTTTTCTCAAAAGATAGCGCAAAGTAACGACTATTTACGGAGTGGCACAAGGTCTATTTTTTCTGTTTTTGTCCTCTTCTTCAACAATCTCATCCCATAAAGAAACTATGCGAACTACAGACGCATTTTGTGGAAGAAATAGGTAGTCGAATTTTCCATCGTTCAGTTACCTTTGCCGGAATAGTAAAAGTACAATGAATAAAGAATTACCTAAAATAGATTTACCGGAAGAATGGGTGATAGGCACAGGAATTAGTAAGGAATTGCTTAGTTTGTACACCAACTTTCCCTGCCGGTTAAAAGCGGAGATTTTTGTATTGTGTATGGAAGGTGAAATAGAAGCTTCGGTCAACCTGAACCGTATCACAATACATGCCAATGAATTTGCCACCATCATGCCGGGCAGTATTCTTCAAATACACAATGTACGTGGAGAGCCCAAACTGTATTTTGGTGGTTTCTCATCAAAATATCTGGAACAAACCAGCTTAAACCCATCTCCTGTTGATACCTTATTTGTAACAATAGGCAGACCGGTCATTTCATTAAAAACAGAAGGAGCCAAACTACTGGAAGAATATTTTCTGTTTCTAATAAAACTTTATACCTTTTTCGACCAGCCGACCCGCAAAGGAATCACCTTACATCTATATAATAATATTCATGTAGGAATATCTGCCATGTACAAAAACCGGCAGCAAAACACCAAAGAATTTCTATCGAAAAAGGAGCTTATATACAAGAATTTCACTCAACTCGTGGTTCAGAATTATAATCAGACACGGAATGTGGCATGGTATGCTGATAAGCTAAAAATAGCACAGACTCACCTCTGCACCATAGTAAAACAAGTAACGGGAAACACATGTGTAGAAATCATCTCGCGCATGGTGATTATGGATGCCAAGTCACAATTGAAATCCACCAATTTCTCCATTCAGGAAATTTCCGACTCGCTCAACTTTGCCAATATGTCGTTCTTCGGCAAGTATTTTAAGCGATATGTGGGGATGAGTCCACTGGCATATCGGAATAACGGATAATTGGAAACATCCGATAATTATTGGAAACAGGCGTATGTGACGTGTATGGAAAGACAAAACATATCACCTTATTTTATATTCTAATAAAAAAACTGCATTCTGTTTTTTATTCATTTCAGTACGGGTATGAATCAAATCCATACGGTTATGTTATGAACTAATTTCGAGCTTGTGCAGATTTATTTTTAATGCTTAATGGATTTATGGTTAATGATGCATGGCTTTATTCGTCTGACAACTGTTTCTTTTTCGTCTGACAGTTGTTAGACGAAAAAGAAACAGTTGTCAGACGAAAGTTTAACAATTGTCAGACGAATAAAGTTATGTATAACGGGGATTAAATCATTGTATACTACCAATAAAGTTTTAGAAAAACTAAGTTTAGTTCATTTCCGTACCGTTTCACTCTTTTCGTCCTAGGCTATCGTCAAATCTATCACTTGCTTGAAAACTCGTACTTCAGTCTTTTATTATAATAAGAATTAATCATCATAGTCATACTCTAAAGTAAAATCGTCAACCCACATCACACTCTGGTCACTACCGAAAAAGTAATCACCATATTTACTGGACGAACATACTACTATCAAGTATTTCGGAACCCGATAAGTGTCCCGATATTCCAATTCAACACTAAACCGTTCAAAGTTATGGATTGTTTTTCCTTGAGTAAATTCGCCATAGGCAATAACATGCGAATCATTGGGATCAAACATCTTTCGCTTACTCGAAGTTTTGGCGGTTATAATATCTATAGGAGCGTCCCAATCACCCAAAGCAACCCAAATGATACAAGTATCATCTTTATCTTTCAAAAGAGGATATAATTCGTCATACTTATCCGACCCCTTATCCATTTGATTGATAGCTCCGGTAGTGTACTTATAATATCCGGTCAGTTTCGTAGGACGTTCGGTAAACGGACGACCAAACTTCAAATGCCCATCTGTCATAGAACCTTCTGCAAAACCATACCAATAACCGGCAAACAAGTTTCCTGCCGCAAATTTAACCAAAGCATAAATCGATTCCATTTTAACAGAAGTTCCCGCTTTACCATCCCAAGTATTTGTTTCATCCGGTGTCGTTATACTTCGAAGAATAGAAGCTCCTTTATTTCCACTTCCCCAAAATTCCTCACTGCCTTCCGACCAAAAATTGTAGACCTTACCCTTCAAATGCCAATCATCAAATTTAGCATTCGGCAATTGCATAGCTGTTCCCGTAGTAAAAGTCAATTCATCACCATAATCCCCGCCCGAATATGCACGACAGACATAGGTCGTTTGTGCTTTTAAATGCGGTACGCGTGCAGAGAAAGCGGCCCCATCTGTCGTTATGTATGAATCATCCACTTTGGTCCACTCTTCTGCTGTAGATTCGCGAATCTCAAATCCATTGTCGGCTCCCTCAATACCCTCTGCATAAAGCCATGCCACATTCACCCATCCATCTGCCCGTTTGGTTTCCACATCTTTATCTTTACGATACACACGGAGTTCCCACTCTTCTTCAAAGAAGTCCTGATACTTCACTTTTACCTGCGCAGAAGCATAATTGGAATAAACAGTCCATTGTAATGCCGGTAGTCCCGTTTTACCATTATAGGTTGCTCCTGCCGGTCCAAGTTTTAGCTCCAACAACTCCAAATCTTTCCATTTTGTATTTTTACGAACACTGGCTAAAGCTATTTTAGTGTCAGCATTTATATCAGATAAACCTACTTGATTCACCATTTTAAACGAACGTGCTATATCCCGTTGAGCCATCACTTTCCAATGATACTCCTGATAAAGAGACAAAACCACCTCATAAGGTTTAGTCAAATCTATTACATCCTGTACGGCAAGTGTACTTTTCGCACCTTCTGTCACAGATAATTTAGTCACACGGACTTTTCGTAAATCAATATTCTCTTCCAACCTCAAGGTCACAGTCTGATCTCTATCAGAAATTACTGCATTCTCCTTTTGACCATCCACTTGCAGGCCCGTTATAGATAAAGCTATCTGCGGATAGCCGATATCATTCTTGATACATCCTTGCAATAAGCCGGCCATAGCAGCTACAAGCAACAAATTATATATGATTCGCATTTTCATTACATACAAAAGGTTAAGCCGATATTAATATTAAAGAGATTTATTTTAAAATTGGCACCACTATCTCTCCGTTTACCCTCTTCTCCCAAATTATTCTTCTGCTTCTCTGTACGATATTTAAAGCCGACAACTCCAAAAGACAATTCCGCGCAAACATTCTGTGTGATGAACACTGCCAATCCGGGGTTAATGCCCAAATGTATCTCATTGATCGTCGTATCCGTACGTTTAAATTCTTCTCCCTCACCACGAGAAAAGCTAGAGGTTCCTCTCTTATAAGTCAATGTCGTTTCATTGAATAAGCCGAAAAGTTTACCATGGTCAAGTCCGACATAAGAGCGATGGAATACACCGACGGAACGTAAATCTTCCGTATAGCGGATATTATCCAAAGAAAAATCAAGATCATCGTCAATATTCAGTGATATATTGCCTAAATCAGCTATCGTATGGCTATATCCCAATTTCATACCGACAATCATATTATCCGCCAGTGCATATCCGACAAATGGATTTACTGAAAACGTTTTAAAGTTACAATCAAAATCTTTTAATATAGAAAACAACAATTTGCTATCATCGCTATCAAAATTGACATAAGAAAAAGTCAATCCGCCAATCCATTTCTTTTTGGGAATAAAACGATAACTGATAATACCACGGTCATAACGTCCAATCGGCTTGATACGAATCAGCCCTGTATTATTGGCGGCAATATCCTTCTTTGCCTGCATTGATTCCAACTCAGCCTTGTCTACATACACAGTATCATGTATCACAATTGTATCTCGCTGTTGTGCTTGTAACTCTTGTACGCTTACCAACAAAATAACAATACATATATAGATTAATCTACTCATCTCCCCGTCTTTTTATAAATAGAATGCAATACCTAAACCGATAGAGAACAGGTTTATTTTGAAATTTGCAGAACTGGATGAACGTTCTCCAATATACACCTGGTCGGTTGTCTGTTTTACTTTACTAAAATCAAGTCCAAGCACCCCTATACTAACTTCCACTGCTGTGTAATTATTAATAAAGGCGACAATTCCCGGAGCTACTCCTAGACCGAAATCCGCAGTTGTGGAATAGGTTCCGGTCAATGTTCCTCCATTCTTGGTTACCATTTTCGACTGGCTTCCTCCCACTTCCAAACGTGTCTCAGCAAAAAGAGCAAACCGCTTACTGGTACCCATATTTATGTAGTTCCGCAAAATACCAATTACACTGTAAGAATGTTTCAACTGATATAAATCATTAACGTCAAAATGGGTATCATCATCCAGATTCAATGTTACCCCATCAAGTTTGGTCAATGAACGCCCATAGGAAAAACGTCCTCCGGCAGCTAAGTTATCTTTCAGCGCATAACAGAACATCGGACTGATCTTAAACATGTATCCATCCGAATTAAAACCATCAACAATCAAGAATTGATAATTCTGCTCATTATGTTCGGAATAAGATACTGAACTTCCTACAATCCATTGCCCCTTAGGAACAAAAGTACGAGCCTCTATGTTACGCTTGAACTCCTGCGTTTGCGCAATAGTTATTCCTGCTCCGGCAATTATCAGCAGCAAGAAAAATATAATCTTCTTCACTAAATTCATATTGTTTACTTATTCCTTTATTTCGTCTTCGTCGTACACCAGTTTCAAATCATCAAGCCACATGGTACTCTTTGTACTTCCCGCAAAATAATCACCAAATTTACTTGCCGAAGCTACCACTATAATGGAAGCTGGAATTTCTGTCGCTGCAAATTCCCTATAGTCCAGTCGAATGACAAAATGATGCATTCCCTCTCCATCAGTAGAATTATCCCATGTCTTCTCACCATATGCATAAATATGAGGATCATTCTTGTCAAACAGCTGTTGACTAGCACTTGCCGTTTTGATAATAACAGGCCATGTACCCTTATCTTCATAAGTTTCTCCTTCTTTCCAATCACCCAAAGCTATAAACATATAACCTTTATCCTGTTCTCCTTCAGCAATATAACCATCCTTAGGATTATCTACTATGCCCGAGTTGTATCGGATATAGCCAGTTAAAGCTATTGGCCGCGAAGTAAAAGGACGCCCCCATCCCAGTACTCCATCCATACCTGTTGTAGCCAAATAACGCCCTGTAAACAAGTTGCCGGCTGCAAACTTTATAACAATACTCTTTGACTGCAATTGAGCTGAACATGTTCCTTCTACTTTTAATGAAGTATCTTTCGTTGTCAGGTCTGTAGCAAATAAAGAGACTGACGATGAACCATGATTACCTGAATCCCAGAAGATTTTATCTTCCGATGTAGAAGCAGCTACATACATAGGTTTAGCTCCTGTCCATTCTTCAAACCCACTATTGGGCAACTGAATAGCTTTCTCTGTAACAAAACGACATGTTACATTAGAAGCAACCTCTCCTTCCATTAACTGGTATTCATATTCCGAACATAGTTTCTCTTTATCAATCTCCAATCCTGTCACTTCAGCAGTTATAGTTGAACCATCCAGAACTGCAGGAACAGTGTTCCAATCCTGAGTTCCTACTACCCGATAACGGAAAGACAATTCTGCCTGCGGAGTACGTCCCGGAAGCACGGAACCGAACAATGTAGCTTTCGTTGCCCATATCAAATACCTTTTGTCATTCGGTATATCCTCTGTCTGCACTGATATATCTGAGGCTACAATTTGCCACTCTACTATCCGATTGTAACCATTTTGGTCAGTTACAGAGAAACGAATACTGCGTGTTCCATCATTTGCCGTATATTTCTGAATGAGCGAAGCTGAAAATTCAATATTCATTGCATGTCCTAAAGAAGACTCTTTTTTATCAATTGTTATTCCGCCATCAGCCAAATCTGATTCTTGCTCAGAAGTTAGATTCTTCAAATCAAAACTTTGTTGGGATAAACCCAAATATTCAGGGAACTGCTCTGAAGAAATTTCAACTTGCGTCAACACTGTAGAGCCGGTTATCATCACAGTAACGGCATCTCCTGCCCCTTTTTCCATATAAGTAGGCTGAGTCAGCACTAACGGCTGTCCACTCATTTCCGCCTTAATAGCCGGACGACGGTGTATCACTTCTTCTACCTTTATCTCGTCAAGAGGAGTAACATCTACTTTCAATTCCAATATACCTCCTCCGGTATCCGGCAATTCTATATCCAAGTCTTTAAATTCATATGTCAAATTATAAAGGGTAGCTGAGTTGACATCAGGAATCGTGTCTATATGCTCACACTGTTCACCTGTTATTTTATTAATGGCGGTGAATGTACAGAACAATGTATCACATTCTGCAGGAAGAGAGAAATATCCTAATTTTCCATCATTGTTTGCCGGAAAATCTAATGCACCATCTTCTGCTTTTACAGCCACTTTCACAGAACAATCTTCAAAATAAGTATTTATCGATTCTCCAAATGCTACTGATGTAACTGTATTGCCAATATTACAGACAACATCTACTTTCACTTCACTTCCTTTGGTTATAATAAAAGGGGTAATCCCTTCATAGAATTTCTTATCAAACGAAGCAGCTACAGAATCACCGGATGTTACTCTGACACGATAATCTTCACTGGACGCTAACACAATATCAGCCGGAATGTTATCAATCCCCTGATATTTACGAACCAACTTATTACCATCATAAATACGTACCTTGCAATCCTTCTTCAGATTATCTTCCTCTTCCGTAGTCAAAGAACGGGTCGCCACAACCTTCAAGTCATTCTTCATCCCCACAGTCAGCCGAAGTGTTCCTTCCCCGACTTCAGCAGCATACTCATCCCGCTGACAAGCTGTCAGAACAAAGAGAAGTAACCATATATATAAATTATACTTTCTCATTTTCATCCTCTTTTATTCCGGAACATTGAATGTTAATGTAGCCGATTCACTTTGCCCTTTCTTATCAATCAGAGTTATATGGAATTTATGAGGTTGTTTTCCCGGGAAGAGTTTCAGCATTGGTGTAAACTGAGTAATTACAAAATCCAATGTTTTCTTTCCAATCACCTCGTCCTTTACAGGGAATTTTAAAACATTCTTCAATGTTTCCTCAAATTCTCCCGGCTCGGCTAAATCAAAAGCACCTGCTTCACCAAACATTGCTGCAATGGCTTCTGCAAAAGTTGGACTACCTGCTTCTATTTTTATATTTACATGTGCAATAGTTTCGGGAGCCTCAAGCTTCACTATAACTTCCAACGGATTATCCTCGGTTACATCGTCACCTAAAATATAATCGAATTGTTTGCAAATAATTGCAGGTTTGCCTGCTTCCGGTTCCTCACCACCATTCGGGAAATCATCAATCCCCGGCTCTTCGGGACGAACGTTGCCATTTATATCTTCCACTTCACAACTACTATCTACTTTTATAGAAGCATCGGCACTTCCACCTGTATTCGGGTCACCGTCGGCATCATCCAAAGAATAAGCGACTGTTACGAGATAACCGATTGCAACATTTGAAACAGAACGTGTATTTTCAGTCTGTTCATCATCATCTTCAAGTGTACTCAAGAATTTAAAATCCACAATATTGCCAGTTTCTTCTGCAGGGAAATAAGCAGAACGAGTCTCGTCGTTTTTCTTAAAAGTCAGAGAATTATCTTTGTCCTTGTTCACAATGACTGTCACTTCCGTATCTTCTCCCAATATAGCCTTTAAGTCATCCGTGTAGCTAATATTCACCATAATACAATGGAGTTTACATTCTATTGTCGCAATATTAGTCACTTGGTCTTTTAAAATTTCAAATGTCTTGGAACCCTCACAATAAGGTTCGTCAAACACCGGCTTATTACTATTCGGAGCATGGGCTATAACTTTATACTTACCAACTTCCAATTGGAATATTTCAGGGATTTCACTGTATATCCATTCTGATACTAACGTTCCTTCTTCTGCCCTATAAATACCAACGATATATTTATTAATATCTACTGATGTAGCAGCACGACTCAGTGGAACGGCCTTTACATCTACATCCAAATTCAGTGAGGAAAGATTTAATTGTCCGTAGCCATTAGAGTCATTTCCAAAATCCATTTTTTCACGGTCGCAAGCGGAAAAGATAAAAAGGCTTACGATTAATGTTACTAATATATAAGTTATTTGTTTCATAATCATTGTATAACATTATTATTTTTCATATTCTAAACTAACGTCATCTATTGTCAAAATACTACCTATATGACGTGAATCACCATATCCTCCAAAAAGCCCCTTGTTACCTTTAACAGCTTTCACAGCAGGGGTATCTACTGTCGTAGATAAAAATTGAATCACTATAGAACTAGCTTTCTTTGTTGGTTCATCATACTTTATGGATATGCTTCCTTTTGTAAAACTGTCAACTGTACTATTAATCATTAATTCCCCACTACCTATTCTACTGCCATCAGATGCAAATACAATAACAGAAGGAACAGTATATTCATCATTATACGAATAATATTTATAAAAAAAGCACACGGATGTTGGACGTGAACAAAAATTCTTTCCTAGAATTTCTTTATGAGCATCTTCATCATATTCTCCTAGATATAATCCTCCAGCAGTTATTTGTTGCGGACTCGATCCTCCTCCTGGTCCCCAATTATTAAATCCCCATCCTATCGTAGCTATTTCCATTGCCGTATTTCCTCCATGTGACTCTATCACAAAATTCTTTTTATCATATTTATTCAAATGCCAAGTAGCAGTATGCAATTCTTCAGCATTCGTTGGTACAGTCCCTGGATAAGTAGCATAATACCAAGAATAATAGGTTCCGCTTAATTTCTGCGTTGTAGTCAAGTTTTGAGTATTCCACCATTGCTCAGCACTATTATAAGGGAAATAAGCATATATATCTTGCCCACCTAAAGAACTTCCTTCAGACCATCTCTTCTCCGCAAACCATTCTTCAAATCCTGAATTAGGAATTTGTATTTCTTCTTCTGTTTCAATATCCAACGGCTTAGAAGCCCCAATCACATCTCCTTCTCTATCCTTTTTTACAAACCGATATGTATATCCGATACCAGGAGTAAGTTTAGAAAGGGAAATTGTCGAACCTGACAAATTACACTCCTCTTTATTCCATACGCCTTCATTTCCATTCTTATCTTTTTTAGAACATTGAAAATCCCAGTCGTCAACACTGCCTGCTAACTGCAAAGTAGCCTGCTTTGTCCATACATCCCCCGGATACCGCAAACTCAAAGTCACCTCAGGTTCTCCCATCTCTGAAGCCAAAATATCTGTACGACGTAAATAACGAGCTTCAACCTGAATATCCGAATATTGAGATTCATCAAACTTAAATAGCAATTCATGAGAAATTCCCTCAGACTTAACATCGCTTGGCATCACTTGTTGCTCAGTTCCATCTTTCTTCAACCAATAAGTAACTTTAGTCGGATCACCATCAAGAGTCAATTTGGCTTTCATCTTCGTTGTTCCATATAGTACAGGCTCACCAGCACTCACTGCAAACTTATTATCACTACTGTGAACTCTAAATGTCAATGGCTCCTGATTTTCTTTTGCCAATTTATCAGTGGCTCTTAACTCAAAAACATGTTCGGCTTCTTCACTGTTATATTCCAGAAAAGGTATAACGTTTGTAAAGTCAATCTTCGCTATTTTATCTTTTTTTTCTCCTAATCCTACAATCTGCAAACCCAGTTTCTGCATAACACTCAATGTTTCCGCAGGAATATTAACCAAGTCTACCGTTTCAGGCCACCCTTGTTCTACCAACGAAGTTGAATGAGTAATTAAAGAGCAATTGGCTATTCCACCGGCAGCATGCAAATAAGCGTAGACTTCAGAAGCTTCGGCAGACTTGCCTTCTACAACAGTCATAACCTGATTCTCATTAAAACCGTTCGCCTGAAAATAAGGAGCAGGAGCACTTAATGCTTCATCTGAGATTTCAATGGTTACAGGCTTCTGATTAGGAATATCGTCACTAAATGAAATATTTAAAGATGGAGTGCCGGCATCTACGTCCAATGTGAGAATATAAGCGTGGCGTGCTTCAGCAGTGAAATCTTTTGCTTTTAATGTCACCTCTTGCGAATATCCCTCTTTCTTTCGGGCCTTTACACGGACAACCAAATTCCCCGGCTTGAAATAAGCATACCGCTCTTCGGAAGATGCATATTCTACAGTATTACCCAATGAAGTGGAAACTTCTGAGGTATAAGTAGCAAAATAATCCTTAAAAGCATCAGTATAAACAATTGCTAATTTAGCATTGGCCAAGTAGCAGGTAACTTCCACGTCCGTAGTTTTACCTTTAGTGATAGTAAAAGGCTGGTTTCCTTCATAATAGGGTAATTCAAACCCCTCACTATTCACATCACCGTATGCGGCTTTTGCCAGGTAATTGTTGCCAGAGCGAAGTGTAAGCTCATCATCAGACAGAAAATCTGCCAAAGTAGCCCATTGACCTCGAAGAGTTTCTCCCTTAAATATAGAAAAAGAGAAATCATTTACATCAGGAACTCCCAATTCTGTTCCATCATCCACCCGGGTATTGGTTCCCACTACCACCTCGGGATTTGCATTAACCTGTACATGTAATGTCCCACTTCCTTCACTACCTTCGTCACGTTCTGAAGAACAAGAAAAAAACAGAGGCAAAAGACATATACAAAAAGCTAGTTTCACTAGTTGTCTATTACTCATCTCTCTAGAATCTCTTAAATGTATAAAACCGAGCGCAAAAATACAGTTTTCCTTCTTTATAATAAAGTATCCAAAGAAAGTTTTATTCCTAAATATGAAAATAGGAACACAATTAGCATGTTATATCTAAAAAATAGACCATTTTAAAAGAGGCAAAACAGAAAAGTTCTGCCTTTCAGATGAAAAACAGAACTTTTCTTATTTGAGCGAACAATGTTAACAGAACTTTATTTATCAATGCCCGGCATCAGGACTACTCCGAGTTTTTTCTTTCCGTCCATCTTGACAATCATCGGTTTTTCGAAACGAACATGGCGAAGGAATTTGGTTTCCTCCACTGCCGGCTGTGCGTTGAGGAATTCCTGATTATAAACTCCATCATTCATAAAGGCGTTGATTGTGAAATACCCCACTCCAAAAGATGTCAGGTTCTGGAAGAAATGCGTACCCTGACTGGGGTCTACACGGTAGTTGGTCAATCCGGCTTCTACGATTACACGGGCGGCGGAGATATGCGGCCATTTTACCGGGATACCGAGCCATGTGTCACTGCTTCCCCAACGTCCCGGGCCTACGAGAACATAATTCTTACCTTCATTCAGGAATTGTTGGTTTATCTTCTCTATCTCCCAGGCAATGGTCTGGTTATTTGAAGCACTGTAACCGTCGGTCTTGACATAGATGACATCACAGATATCGTTCATAATCCCATGCCCTAACGAGTTATACGAACGAAGAAGAACGTCTTCATCCGGTATCTCGTTCAAGTCTTCGTCCAGCATTTCTTTACTATCCACGATAGGGCGGATTTGCAGGAGATAGAAAGTACCGGTTTTATCCTGTTCACGGCTCAACGTAGCTGCAAACTCTATTTCGACAGGACGGCGCATTTCCTGTTCACTATATTTCAATACCAATTGAAGAATACGCGCCAACGGGAAAACATCATGTTGCAGGATATTGGCGAAAGTTATCACTTTACGGCCACCCGGATAGAGTCCGTCACGGATAATCTGGTCATACGGATCGTATGTGGAAGCTATATATCGCAAAGCACCATCATTTTCCGCTTCTTTCACGTGAAGTTTCAACAGGTTGAAGCCGTCGTCGATAGAGAAATCGTGTCCTGCGTTCTTCAAGTCCAAAGCATAGAAACGGGTTTGGGTTTCTTTCAGGGCAATTTCCATTTCACTGGTTTGTAATACCTGGTTCGGGTGATAAGGAGAGAAACGGAGAGTCATGCCACCGTCTACAATATATTTACCTAATCCTAAAGCCAGGTTCACCGTTCCTTCTTCCGCTTTTTCATCACCTAGCGGATAATAATTCAATGACCGGGCTACACCGGACATGGAAGGATAATAACGGTCACCATACTGATTGCCAACTACTTCTTGCAGGATGACAGCCATTTTTTCCTGGTCGATTACATTGGAAGTAGCCTGCATATAAGCTTTACTGTCCCGGAAATATACCGAAGCATAAACACCTTTGATAGCGTCGGAAAGCATACGCAGCATTTCATAGCGGTCGTCCAGATAAGGTATCATATAGGTGTTATAGATTCCGGCAAAAGGCTGATAGTGAGAGTCCTCTAATAAAGAAGAAGAACGGATGGCAATCGGAGACTTCACTACATCGAAGAAAGTGAAGAAATCTTCTACCAGCCTGTCCGGCAATTTTGCTTTCAGGAAATATCTCAGAATCGTATCATCGTCCGCATCAGAAAGAGCTATCTGATACAAATTATTAGTATCCATAAATTCGTCGAATACATCGGTACAAAGCACTACCGTCTTGGGAATAGCCACCCGTGCATTTTCAAACTCGTCAAATTCAGGATAACGTTTCACCATATTGTCAATAAAAGCCAGTCCACGTCCCTTTCCGCCTAACGAACCATCACCAATACGGGCAAAATTGGAATAGCGGTCGAAACGGTCACGCTTAAAGACCGCAACGATACCCTGATTTTTCATCTTGCGATATTTCACGATAGCTTCGAAGATGATGCGGCGGTGAGCGTCCACATCTTGAAGGCTGCTCCAGGTGATTGGCTTCAAGAACTCTGCCACAGGGAACATAGCTCGCGAATAAAACCAGCGGGATACGTGATTACGGCTGATATGATATAAAAAAGATTCGGCAGGTACGGCAAATATGATATTCTGCAATTCTTTCAAGTTACGTACGTGAGCTATCTCCTCCCCCGTCTCGGGATTACGGAAAACAAAATCACCGAAACCGAAATTATCAGAAACGATACGTCGCAAATCGACGTCCATCTTCTTCGAGTTTTTATCAATAAAGCTCGCACCGTATTTCGCTGCATAAGAAGAGTTTTCCGATTCGGACGACTGGATAATCAAAGGTACAAACGGGTCGTTCTTACGAATTTCGGCACATAACTTGATACCTGCCAGACCGTCTTTCTCCCCCCGTTCCACTTTCGGGAAACGCACGTCTGTGATTACACCTAATATATTATTCTGATATTTGCGATAAATCTCCATCGCTTCCTGATACGTACGTGCCAATACAATTTTAGGACGTCCACGCATACGGAGCGTACGCTGATGCGCATTCAGGGCTTCCGTAGAGAATTCCTGACTTTGCTTCAAAACGAACTTATACAGGTTCGGAAGAATGGAAGAATAGAAACGGATACCGTCTTCCACCAAAAGAATCAACTGTACTCCTACTTCCTGCACATCATGCTCCAGATTCATCTTATCCTCCATCAACTTAATGATAGATACCAGCAAGTCGGTATTACCCAGCCAACAGAACACATATTCGAATGCACTCAAATCCTCATTGATGATTCGCTTTGTGATACCATGACTAAAAGGAGTCAGGATGACAATAGGAATATGTTCGTATTTCTCCTTGATATGCCGTCCGATATCGAAACTGTCGTTATCCCCCGTGCCCGGCATACAAATCACCAGGTCAAATGACATACTTTCCAACTGCGACAACGCTTCCTCTTCCGTAGACACCTGCGAGAATCGGGGCGGATAACGCAGAGATAATGAAGTATATTCATTAAAAATCTTCTCGTCAATGCGTCCGTCATCTTCGAGCATGAAAGCATCGTAAGGATTGGCTATTAACAACACGTTAAAAATCCGCCGGGTCATCAAATTGGCGAATTGCGTATCTTTGAAGTAAAGCTGGTTTAACTTATATTTACTGAGCATAAAATAATTCTCCTTTCTTATTCAAGTCGTCACTCTTCATTTGTTCAAGTCGTCATTCTTCAAAATCATATTTTGCAAAGTTAATTCTTTAAATCTCATTTTCCACCATACTTCTTTATAAAGTTTACTTGTTTATCTCCTATTATTTTGTAGATTTGTAACTTTAAGTTTATTCAAAAAGACTTTTTATTCACATGAAAAAAGTAACTTTATTAATGAGTGGAATCATGGTGATGTCATGCGCCCCCCAACAGAAAAAGGTGGTCTACCCCGAGACGGCAAAGGTAGACACAGTAGACGTGTACTTCGGTACACAAGTCCCCGATCCTTACAGATGGTTGGAAAATGACACTAGCGCAGCTACTACCGCCTGGGTAGAAGCACAGAACAGAGTAACAAACGAGTACCTGAGTCAAATTCCTTTCCGTGAAAACCTCTTGAAACGATTGACGGAACTGGCTGATTATGAAAAAATCAGTGCTCCGGTCAAGAAGCATGGGAAATATTATTTCAGCAAGAATAATGGTTTGCAGAATCAGAGTGTGTTCTACGTACAAGACTCCTTGGATGGCGAGCCCCGCGTATTCCTCGATCCGAACAAGCTGTCGGAAGACGGCACGGTAGCCCTCACGGGTCTTTACTTCTCCAACGACGGCAAGTACGCAGCTTACAGCATTTCACGCAGCGGTTCGGACTGGTCTGAAATCTACGTAATGGACACCGAAAGCGGAAAACTGCTTGAAGACCATATCGAATGGGCCAAATTCACCGGTGCCGCATGGCAGGAAGACGGCTTCTATTACAGCGCCTACGATGCTCCGAGCAAAGGAAAGGAATTCTCCAACGTGAACGAAAACCATAAAATCTATTACCATAAAATAGGCGAACCGCAATCGAAAGACAAACTGGTTTATCAGAATCCGGCTTATCCGAAACGCTTCTACACTTCCAGCACCAGTAAAGACGAACGTATCTTCTTCCTCACAGAATCCGGTGCCGGACGAGGAAACAACCTGTTTATCCGTGACTTGAAAAAGCCTGACTCTCCTTTCATCCAACTGACTACCGACCTTGACTACCAATATTATCCTATTGAAGTGATTGGTGACCAGATTTATATCTCCACTAACTACGGTGCACCGAAAAACAGAATCATGGTAGCCGACATCAACCGCCCGAAACTGGAAGACTGGAAAGAACTCGTCCCCGAATCGGAAGCTGTTCTTTCAAACGCAGAAGTGATTGGCGGCAAACTGTTCCTTACCTACGATAAGGACGCTTCCAACCACGCCTATGTTTACAACCTCGACGGCAAGCAATTGCAGGAAATCGAATTACCGTCGCTCGGCTCCGTAGGTTTCAGCGGCAACAAGGACGACAAGGAATGCTTCTTCGGATTCACTTCATTCACCATCCCCGGCGCTACCTATAAATATGACATGGACAACAATACCTACGAACTATACCGTGCTCCGAAAGTGCAATTCACCCCGGACGACTTCGTGACCGAACAAGTGTTCTATCCCAGCAAGGACGGCGTGAAAATCCCGATGTTCCTTACCTATAAGAAAGACCTGAAGAAAGACGGCAAGAACCCCGTATTCCTCTACGGTTACGGCGGCTTCGGCATCAGTCTCAATCCGGGCTTCAGCGCCACCCGCATCCCGTTCCTCGAAAACGGCGGAATCTACGCCCAGGTCAACCTTCGTGGCGGTAGCGAATA
The DNA here is from genome assembly GCF_040918965.1 of Bacteroides sp. RTP21281st1_H5_RTP21281_210402. NCBI lineage: Bacteria > Pseudomonadati > Bacteroidota > Bacteroidia > Bacteroidales > Bacteroidaceae > Bacteroides > Bacteroides sp. RTP21281st1_H5_RTP21281_210402. Next base: position 181,684 of record NZ_JBCOWR010000002.1, read on the forward strand.
CGGTGAAGACTGGCATGTAGCCGGAACCAAGATGCAGAAACAGAACGTATTCGACGACTTCATCTCGGCAGCCGAATACCTTATCGACCAGAAATATACCAATAAGGACAAGATAGCAATCGTAGGCGGCTCTAACGGCGGACTGTTGGTAGGCGCCTGCATGACGCAACGCCCTGACCTGTTTCGCGTTGCCATCCCGCAAGTAGGTGTGATGGACATGCTCCGCTACCACAAATTCACCATCGGCTGGAACTGGGCAAGCGATTACGGAACAAGTGAAGACAGCAAAGAGATGTTCGAATACCTAAAAGGTTACTCTCCGCTACACAACCTGAAACCGGGTACCAAATACCCTGCAACTCTTGTCACCACTGCCGATCACGACGACCGTGTAGTTCCCGCCCACTCATTCAAGTTTGCCGCTACCCTGCAAGCAGACAATGACGGCACGAACCCCACACTTATCCGTATCGACAGCAAGGCCGGACACGGCGCCGGCAAACCGATGGCGAAAGTACTGGAAGAACAAGCAGACATTTACGGATTTATTATGTATAACCTGGGAATGAAGCCGAAATTCTAAAGCACAACTTTCTATTTGTAAGCACATAGAAACCCCGTAGCCTGTTTTTTACATTACAGGTCACGGGGCTTTATGTTTTTCAGCAGAGAAATTTGACATTTTATCATTATTTAATCAAAATATCGGCTTGAAAATAATCGAATCTGAAAAATTTTCCTATATTTGCAGTGAGTTAGTTGACATTTTATCAGAATTAACCTTTTAAAATATAGTATCATGAACATCCAAAAAATCATGTCCTCTTTGGAGGCAAAGCATCCCGGTGAATCTGAATATCTTCAAGCAGTCAAAGAAGTCCTTCTCTCCATTGAAGATATATACAATCAACATCCTGAATTTGAAAAAGCCAAAATCATAGAAAGATTGGTAGAGCCCGACCGTATCTTTACTTTCCGTGTGACGTGGGTAGACGATAAAGGTGAAGTGCAAACCAACCTGGGCTACCGCGTACAGTTCAACAACGCTATCGGCCCGTACAAAGGTGGTATCCGTTTCCATGCTTCCGTGAATCTTTCCATCCTGAAATTCCTCGGTTTCGAACAGACATTCAAGAACGCACTGACTACCCTGCCTATGGGTGGCGGTAAAGGCGGTTCCGACTTCTCGCCACGTGGAAAGAGCGATGCTGAAATCATGCGTTTCTGCCAGGCATTCATGCTGGAATTATGGCGCCATCTCGGCCCGGATATGGATGTGCCTGCCGGCGACATCGGCGTAGGCGGACGCGAAGTAGGCTATATGTTCGGTATGTACAAGAAGCTGACCCGTGAATTTACAGGAACCTTCACCGGAAAAGGATTGGAATTCGGCGGTTCACTGATTCGTCCCGAAGCTACCGGTTTCGGTGGTCTGTACTTCGTTCATCAAATGTTGCAGGCAAAAAATATAGATATAAAAGGGAAGACAGTAGCCATCTCCGGATTTGGAAACGTTGCCTGGGGTGCAGCAACCAAAGCTACCGAACTGGGTGCGAAAGTAATCACCATCTCCGGCCCGGACGGATATATCTACGACCCAGATGGCATCAGCGGCGAAAAGATAGACTATATGCTTGAACTTCGTTCTTCGGCCAATGACATCGTTGCGCCTTACGCAGAAAAATATCCGAACGCAACCTTCGTAGAAGGCAAACGTCCCTGGGAAGTGAAAGCTGATATTGCGCTTCCTTGCGCGACTCAGAACGAATTAAATGGAGAAGATGCTCAAAATCTCATAAAAAATGACGTACTTTGCGTCGGAGAAATTTCCAACATGGGCTGTACGCCGGAAGCCATCGACCTCTTCATCGAACATAAGAAGATGTATGCCCCGGGCAAGGCAGTCAACGCAGGTGGTGTTGCCACTTCCGGACTGGAAATGTCTCAAAACGCCATGCACCTGAGCTGGAGTGCCGCCGAAGTGGACGAAAAACTCCACGCAATCATGCACGGTATCCATGCGCAATGCGTGAGGTACGGCACAGAACCCGACGGATACATTAATTATGTGAAGGGTGCCAACATTGCCGGATTCATGAAAGTAGCCCACGCAATGATGGGACAAGGCGTCATTTAGAAAGACTTTGTTTAGTTGTATTTGTATTTGTGGTTTGCGCTACTCGCCTCCTGTGACAGGACGCGGGTAGCGCTATTTTTTTGAAATTAACAATATTTTCAATGGAATTAATTATCTTTGTGGCATTGTAGGGTAAATAATAGATTGTGAAATTGTTATTCGGGATAATTAACTCACAACTAATAATTTATCACGCATAACTTTGTAAGAAATAATCATGTAACAAATAAATAAAGATGCTACAACCCGAATTAAAATTCCGCCGCGATAAAATTCGCAGTCTGATGGCGTTACAGGGCATTGACGCCGCGCTAATCACTTGTAATGCAAATTTAATTTATACCTATGGCTGCGTAGTCAGCGGTTATATTTATCTCCCTCTCCACTCACCTGCATTGCTGTTTTTCAAACGTCCCAATAATATCACAGGCGAACATGCGTTCCCTATCCGCAAACCCGAACAGATTGTCGATTTGCTGAAAGAACAAGGACTGCCATTGCCTGCAAAACTGATGCTGGAAGGCGACGAACTTCCCTACACGGAATATTGCCGTTTGGCAAGCCTGTTTCCTGAAGCGGAAGTTGTGAACGGAACCCCGTTAATCCGCCAGGCACGCAGTGTAAAAACCCCTGTTGAAATAGAAATGCTCCGCCGTTCGGGCATTGCCCACGCAAAGGCATATGACCTGATACCGAGCGTATATCGCCCCGGCATGACCGATGTCGAATTTTCTATCGAAATAGAACGCCTGATGCGTCTGCAAGGTTGCTTGGGCATTTTCCGCGTATTCGGACGCAGTATGGAAATATTCATGGGTAGCGTACTGACGGGAGACAACGCCGGCTATCCTTCTCCTTATGACTTTGCTTTAGGTGGTCAGGGACTTGACCCTGCCCTTCCGGGGGGAGCTAACAAGACTCCGCTGAAAGAAGGACAAAGCGTCATGGTAGATATAGGCGGTAACTTCAACGGATATATGGGCGATATGAGCCGCGTATTCTCCATCGGGAAACTATCGGAAGAAGCCTATGCGGCTCACCAAGTCTGTCTCGATATTCAGGAAAAGATTGCTGCCATGGCAAGACCGGGCGTTGCTTGTGAAAAACTATATGATGCTGCCATCGAAATAGTCACCGCAGCCGGATTCGCAGACAAATTCATGGGTACAGGTCAGCAAGCCAAGTTTATCGGTCACGGTATCGGTCTTGAAATCAATGAAGCCCCTGTCCTCGCCCCTCGCATCAAGCAGGAGTTGGAACCGGGAATGGTGTTTGCCCTCGAACCGAAAATCGTTCTTCCGGGTGTAGGCCCTGTCGGCATAGAAAACTCCTGGGTAGTCACTAATGAAGGAATCGAAAAGCTGACTAATTGCAATGAAGAAATTATCGAATTGAAATAATTCTTTCTCCCTATAAATGTGCTTGATTTTCAGTCAAGCACATTTTTTTGAAAAAAGAGACGCTTCGTGTACGGGTACTATTCTTTTCGATTGTATTTATTAATAGAAAGGTAAAACAGAAATTTATGGCAACAGAACCAACTAAGTTAACAAATACAATCAAAAAGATGCTGACCAAGGGATTGACAGCATCCGAGAAGATTGAACTGTCCGAAGAGAAACCCGTAACCCATTTGCAGAATAAACAATGGGAAAGCGATTCGTCTACCCATATCAAAGATCAGGTAGACCCCTCGGAAATATGGAACAACATAATCTCTACCTGTTGGCCGCACGAAAGAAAAGTTGCCCGTCGCAGACGTTATCTAAGAATCGGATACTCTGTTGCAGCAGTCTGCCTCGTACTCCTTATGGGAATGTGGACAGTCGATTATTTCACCAATCCCTATATTACCATTAACGCTTCTCTTGATAAGAAACTGACCGTAGCCACCTTACCGGACAATTCCAAAATATGGCTGAAAGAAGGAGCAAGCATACGCTATAAAAGCAAATTCATCAAAAATCGTGATGTAATACTCACAGGTGAGGCCTCTTTCGATGTCACGAAGTCCTCTCATCCTTTCCGCGTCCATTTTCAAGACGCTCAGATAGAAGTGAAAGGAACAGAGTTCAATATCAAATCAGGCAATAAACTCGCTGAAATCACCCTTTATACCGGAAGCATCGTATTCAGTGCCGAAGCACTTCAGAAAAGCATTGATATGAAACCTTCAGACCAAATCATCTACAACACGGTTACTCATGAAGTAACAAATAACGAAATAGATTTGGAAGACTACGACTGGCGTTCGGAAGAATACCGCTTTGTAGACAAACCAATGAGCGAACTTGTCGATTTGATTAATGAGTCTTATCACGCAAACATTAAAATACGCGATGCACAATGTGCCAGAAATCTTTTCTCGGGAACGATACGCAAAAGCGAGTCTCTGGAAGATGTATTGGACAAAATATGCATCTCCTTTAACTTAAAAATCAAAGCAGAAAAAGACAGTATCATTTTATACTAGTCAGTATCAGAACTATCTGAATTACATTTTTATTAACCCTTAAATATTTAATGCAATGAAAAAGACATTTTTCAATGCACTAATGCTATCGTTGTCACTATTAGCATTAGGCAGTTCGTGCAGTGACGGAGAAGAAACAGAAGCACTCCCGGTATTGGAAGTCGAAACCCAAACAATGAACTTTGAAACGAAAGCATCTTCGCAGGAGATTCAAATCACGACGAATATTCCTGATTTGAAAGTACAAGTGCAAGAAGATGCAAGAGACTGGTGTTCGGCAATCATTGACGGTGATAAACTGGTAGTATCCGTACTCGACAACCACAATGAAGGGGTACGCAGTACCACAGTCATTGTCTACCGGAAAGCTAAAAGCAGAAAAATCACAGTCAGCCAACTTGGTAACGGGCTGGCGATTTTGGTCGATCCGAAATTCTTTAAACTGGAAACCGGAGACGAAACCGAAATCAAATTCAAAGTCACGACCAATGTTGAAGGATTAGAAATTGCAAGTCCCAGTTGGGTTGTAGTGCCGGAAATTCACCCTGATGACAAAACTCGCGCAGCAGCCATGATAGACCATGAATATACGTACACAGTGGAAGGAAATATAACCACTGAGAAACGCCGTGGCACTATCGTAGTCAGTGCTGTTGATCCTGAATTAAATTTGAAAGTCGAGATTCCTGTCGAACAGGCAGGTCTGCCGGAATATGATCCGAGTGGAAGTGAAGATTTGGCGGAAGACATACAGATTACTCCTGACAGAGGATGGGCAAGTTCAAATAACGGAAGAAAGATAGAAGAAAGTTTTGATGGTAATACAAACGGGACTCGCTGGCACTGTGCTACCAACCAGCCATGTCCACATACCATTATTTATTACTTTAATAATCCTGTAGCCCTAGACTATATTAAATATTATTCCCGCCAGGATGGAAATAAAAACGGATATTTTGGTGAAACAGAAATATTATATTCCAACGACCCTGCCGCAAATGAAAACAGCCAATATACACATATCACCGATAAAGACTTTGGCGGAGAAGTATGTGTTGGGACACGTGTTGATTTCCCGCAAACAATAACGGCATGCGCTATCAAATTTATCATTAAGACAGGGAAAGGAAAAGGAAGCGGAAGCGGGAGCGAATTCGAAAACAATCTGGTAGCCTGTGAAGAAATGGAGTTCTTTCAAAAAGACACGAATATATTCGACTGGAGAATCTTATTCACAGACGAGACTTGTTCGGTACTAAAACCCGAAGCACAATCAGAAGACTATATCAACAATAATTGTCCATTCGATTTCTATAAAAATCTGGCACTTCACCTATTGAAAGGAACCTATGAGTCTGAATTCCGCATACAGACTTATAAAGCTTATCCCCATCCTGACATCCAGGCAGCGACCAACAAGACCAACCCTTACAGCCTGCTTGACAACCCTACGGGAATTGCAGTAGACGACAAAGAATCTTTAGTTGTGTTTGTAGGAGACATGCACGGCCAGGAAATAAGTCTGAAAGTGCAGAATTTGGATAAAGAGACGGAAGAGAAAGACGGATTCGGTGGTGATATCTACCCGTTAGTCAATGGATATAACAAACTAAAAATCAGCAACAAAGGCTTGGTATATGTAATGTACCACACTTCGACATTAGAAGAAGCTGAAACAGCCCAACCTGTTAAGATACACTTTGCATCGGGAAAAGTAAACGGTTACTTCGATTCGGGCAAACATACAGAAGATGACTGGTATAGATTAACAAATGCAGCCACTAACAAGCATTTTGACGTCTTAGGAAGATATGCTCACCTGACGTTTGAAACCCAACATTTCAGAAATACGACCAAAGAACTCATCGACCTCTATGATGATATCGTTTATGAAGAAATGAAATTTATGGGACTGGAAAAATACAATCGTATGTTCAGAAACAGAATGTATTTAAATGTCATGTATAAATCATATATGTATGCTACCAGTTACCATACAGCCTATAATAACAATACAATGGGACAGATAGGCTCAGCGGCCGCCCTCAAATCGAATGTATGGGGACCTGCGCACGAAATAGGACATTGCAATCAGACACGCCCCGGATTAAAATGGTTGAGCACCACAGAGGTTACCAATAATATCTGTGCCATGCATGTACAAACACTGTTTAGTGAGAAATATGGCTGCGAGATTCGTCTCCGCGATGAAAGTCTTGCCGGCAAAGGCTTTACTAACCGTTATGAAAAAGCAATGACCAGTACTTTCACCACTTCACAGGCACTAGTTACAGAATCCGACCCATTCTGCCGCCTTGTCCCTTTCTGGCAATTGGAGCTTTATATAAATAAGGTGTTAGGTCAAGAAGATTATTACAAAGACCTTTACGAACTACTTCGTACGGAAGACGATATCACATCCATTGGTGGTAATCAGATTGAATTTGTAAGGCGTGCGTCCCAAGTAACCAAGCTGGACTTGGCAGAGTTCTTCACCAAATGGGGATTCCTGAATCCGGTGAACCAGTTGGTAGAAGATTATGCTAAAGGACAGATGGTCATTACGCAAGAAGATGCCGACGCTATCCGTGCCAAGACAAGTACATATTCCAAACCGGCACATAACTTTGAATATATATGTGAGCACAATGTCGATATCTATAAGAAAGACGCTGCCATCCAAAGAGGAACGGCAACACGTACAGGCAACAAAATAACAATGACAGGCTGGCAGAATGTGGTAGCCTACGAAGTCTACCTGGGAAGCAAGCTGGTATTCGTTTCCCCCATGCAATCATTCACTGTCAGCACAGACTTGGCAACTTTGGACGGAACGACCAAAGTATATGCCATCCCCGCCAAAGGAAACAATAAAGTGGAAGTAACATTTTAAATAAAATAATAGCAGGAAAAGTAACATAAACACAAAACGACCGGCCTATTATCGCTTTTCTTAGGGGAAGTGGTAATAGGCTTTCTTTATTATATTATATTACATTATTGGGCTAAAAAGATAAGGAACAAAATTATATTCTTCTTCAAGTATTTCAGAGCACGAACAATATGCACTTCCACGGTACGTTCGCTAATACCCAGACGCTCTCCAATCTCACGGTAAGTCATTTTCTCAACCCTGCTAAGCATAAAACAATCACGCTGTCTTTCGGGCAAACTCTGAATCAAAGCATCTATGAACCTGCTTAGTTCCATAGCATACATCTTCTCTTCAGCTTCGCAAGCGTCATTAATGTTATCTTCCGTATAGGCATCTAATACGGAAGACTTGTAAAAATCCTCATTGAAACTCCTTCTTTTCTGATTGAATATAATATTGCGGGTAATAATAAAAAGATAACCTTTCAAACTTTCATTTTCCTTCAAGAAAGCACGGGTTTCCCATAATTTTACAAAAACGATTTGAACAATCTCTTTTGCATCTTCTATGGAAGAGATGTAAAGCCTGGCAAAGTTATACACTTTACTCCAGTACATCTCATACAGATAAGAGTATGCTTCATGATTATCTTCCTTGCTCAACAATGTTACAGCTTGCTCCTCAGTCATCATTAGTATTTATAAGATGCAGCTAAAGTACAAAAAAAATGCAAGAAAAGAAGAATAAGAAGAAAAAAAGATGGAAGTCGTGTACGGGACAAGGACAAATCAACTGTATTTATAACAGAGGCCTTTTAAAAATAGAATAGTTAAGTAAAATCATAATTAAGAAAAACACATGGAAAAAGAGAACTACCCTTAGAAATTAGAAAAGAGATAGAAGGAACAACACCTTCACCCTGTCATGATATTAATCTAATCTTGTATTAATCAATTTTTAAAACATGAAAAAAATACAATCCAGGAAATGGTACATGCGAATGACCATTTTATTCCTATTCATTATCCCGCTGTCGGTCAGTGCAGCACAGGAGAAAGTATCTGTAAAAGGAAAAGCTATCACTGTGAAAGAAGCAATTAAGCTTATTGAAAAGAACAGTACTTATTCTTTCTTTTTTAAGTCCACCGATTTGGATAACAATACCAAAAAAGACATCAATTGCGAAGGTAACCTTGACAAAGTATTGAGCGAAGTCTTAAAAGGTACTAACCTGAAGTATGTCATCAAAGGCAAAGACGTTATCTTATCGGTAAACGAATCGAAAAGCATTGCTCCACAGCAAAGTAAGAAAAAAGAAGAAATTATCGGTGTGGTTATAGACTATGCGACAAACGATCCGGTCATAGGAGCTACCGTTCAGATAAAAGGTGCCGGAACCGGAGTCATTACTGACATTGATGGTAAGTTTAAAGTCAATGCTTCTCCCGAAGATATCCTGATGGTATCTTATATCGGTTATCAGACAATGGAAAGAAAAGTCGGCAAACAAAAGTTGATCAATATAGAATTGAGAGAAGACAGCAAGGCCTTGGACGAAGTAGTTATCACCGCTTTTGGCGTGGGACAGAAAAAAGCCAGTATGGTAGGTTCCGTACAGCAGATCAAGCCAGCCGAATTACAAGTTCCGTCTTCCAGTTTAAGCAGTAGTTTTGCCGGACGTCTGGCAGGTGTTATCTCCGTACAGTCCAGTAGCGAACCAGGTGCTGACGGAGCAAATTTCTGGATTCGTGGTAAATCCAGTCTCAATAGTAATAGTGCTTTGATTGTATTGGATGGTGTAGAAATCAGCTCCAGCGATTTGAATGCATTGGATCCTGAAGTAATCGAAGGATTTTCCGTCTTGAAGGATGCTACCGCTACGGCATTATATGGTACTCGTGGAGCCAACGGTGTCATGATCGTGACAACCAAACGAGGCGAAGACGTATTGAAACCCATTATTAACATCCGCTTGGAAGGTTCCGTTCGTCAACTTACTAACGTACCGGAATTTGTAGATGGTGTAGAATATATGAGACTCTACAACGAAGCCAAGTTGACACGCGGTGACAATGAAGGTTTATATTCTGAAGATAAAATTGCGGGAACAATCGCCGGAACCGATCCGCTGAAATATCCGAATGTCAACTGGTATGACGAAATGTTCAACAAACTGGCTTTTTCAGAACGGGCAAACCTGAATATACGTGGAGGTAAAAAAGCGGTTCATTACTTTATGAGTGCAGCGATCAAGAGGGATGGCGGTAATATGAAGTCATTGAGCAAGGACTATTTCTCCTACAATAATAGCATCTCCGTTATTCGCTATGATTTCGTCAATAACTTGGATATTGACGTAACCAAAACGACTAAAGTATCTATGGGATTGAATGCCAGCATTCGTAACTGGAACGGCCCTACACAAGATGCCGATAATATTTTCAATTTAACACGCACCACATCTCCCGTTGATTTCCCTGTTCTATTTCCTGCGCAGGAAGGCGATACCTATATCCGTTGGGGTGGTATGAGTGGAGGCAGCAACGGCAGAGGTGGGTATAACAACCCTGTTGCCGAATATGTAAAAGGATATAAATCCAATGAATCGAGCACATTCCAAGCCAAATTGCGTCTGGAGCAAGACTTAAAATTTATTACTAAAGGATTAAAGGCCAAGGCGCTTGTTTCTTTCAAAAATTATTCAACTACTGTGGTATCACGTACTGCCAGCTACAACCAGTTTCAATACGCGACGAATAGCGATAATTTGGAAATGGTCGGTAGTGAACAGTCTACTAATCTAGATATTGAAGGCATAAAAAATTCCACCGGTACTCGCAAACTATACCTTCAAGCATATTTGGATTATACCCGCACTTTCGGCAACCATGATGTCAACGCCATGTTCTTGTATAATCAGGATGAAACATCGAATAACAAACCGACAACGTTGTTTGAATCCTTACCTCAAAGAAAACAAGGTATTGCAGGCCGTCTCTCCTATGGCTATGATAATAGATATCTGATTGAAGGGAACTTCGGTTACAACGGTTCAGAGAATTTTTCCAAGGGACACCGTTTCGGCTTTTTCCCTTCCATTGCCGTAGGCTACAATATTTCAGAAGAAAAATTCTGGAAACCACTGTCAAACATAGTGAATCATTTGAAATTGAAAGCTTCTTACGGACTTGTCGGTAACGACTATAGTTCATTGCGTTTCGCTTATTTGGAAACGATTGCTCTGAATGGAGCTCCCAAATACACTTTTGGAGACAAGATGAATCAAGGCACTGCCGGTCCGGTATGGACCCGATATTACAATCCGGATCTCCAATGGGAAGTAGGAAAGAAATTAAATGTAGGATTCGATATGAGTTTGTTCCATGATGTAAATATTTCATTGGACGTATTCAAAGAACGCCGTGAAAAGATTTATCTGTCACGCTCTAACAGTACTCCGGCTTTTATCGGCACAGGTTCGACTAGTATTTACGGCAATGTAGGAGAAGTTGATAATAGAGGGGTAGACTTCACGATAGATTACAACAAGCAAGTCAACAAGGATCTGTTTGTATCTGTCAAAGGAACATTTACCTATGCTCACAATGAAATCATATCCTATGACGATCCGCCTTATCAGACCTCACCCCAACTGTCAAGAGTGGGACATTCCATTGACCAATTAAAAATGTATGTAGCCGAAGGACTTTTCACACAAGAAGAATTAGACAGTCCGGATACGCCCGGACAAACGTTGGGATATATCCCGCGGGCAGGTGATATCAAATACAAAGACCTCAACGGAGACGGACAAATAGATACAGACGACCAAACTTATATAGGAAATACGACCACTCCGGAAATCATCTATGGCTTCGGTAGTTCTATCAAATACAAGAAATGGGATATGTCTTTCCTCTTCCAGGGAGCAGCCAGACGTTCATTGATGATGAACGGTTTCCATCCTTTCGGCAGCAATGCCAATAGAGGGGTAATGGACTTCATAGCCAAGGATCATTGGACAGAAGATAATCCGAACACGAACGCCACCTACCCTCGCCTGAGTGTAACCGACAATTCCAACAACAATGTAAATTCAACCTATTGGTTGCGCAATGGCGCTTTCCTGAAACTGAAGAATGCAGAAATCGGTTATACCCATAAATTCTTCCGCGTATACTTATCCGGAAGCAATTTGTTGACATTCTCTCCATTCAAATACTGGGATCCTGAAATGGGCGGTGGCTCCGGCATGAGCTACCCTACCGCACGCACTTTCAACATCGGTTTTCAATTTACCTTTAAATAATCAGTTATTATGAAAAGATTAAAAAACATATTAATAGCATTGTCTGTTGTATCATTGACCGGTTGTGACTACCTGGATATCGTTCCGGATGAACAAACAACCGAATACAACATGTACGACACTCCGACAAAAGCAAAGAATTATTTGAACGCTTGCTATGGATACATCCCCAACTCACGCGCTTCCGAAGCCCTTGATAAAATGACAGGAGGAGAAGTAGCCATCGCCAATGAAGAAAAGAATGACTGGTCTAAGTTTGCCAGGGGATATTATTCACCGGCTGCTCCCACCCTGGCAAAGACATATTGGGAATCATGTTATAATGGAATTCGTACTTGCTGGCAATTCTTGTCTGTCGTAGATAAAACGCCCAAGCTTCCGGAAGAAGATCTGACTTATTATAAAGCAGAAGCGCATCTGTTGATTGCATATTACCACTGGCTGATATTGCGGGCATTCGGTCCGGCTGTCATTATAGACCATGCGTATCCCGAAACGACGCCTTATACTGAATATCCCGAACGTTCCAGTTATGACGAGTGTGTGACGTTCATAGACAAACAAATTCAATTAGCAATAGATGGAGGCTTGAAAAATGACGGACAGTTTTTTGAGACTACCGACTATGGACGTCTCACCAAATGGTGTGCCTTGGCATTACGTTCACGTATGTACTTATATGCCGCTTCTCCCCTGTTCAACGGGAATAGCGAGTTTTACAGCAACTTTAAAAACAGCAAAGGCGAACATTTGATTTCTCAAGAATATAGCGTTGAGAAATGGAAAAAAGCGGCGGAAGTTACCAAAGACGCAATTGATCAGATGACAGCGGCCGGCTTCAGACTATACAATAAGGATGACGCAGGAAAAGCCGTAGCCGCCAGACCGGGAATGAATGACCCATATGAACGCGCTGTACGTTGGGCATTTATAGATAATGACGGAAATAACAATGAAGTGATATGGGGAGATACACGTCCGGAAACAGCCTATATGATTTCCAATCAATCGGCGCCTTATCAGCAGAAAAATGACAATGGATTCAAGAATGCCTGGAGCCTGATTGCTCCAACTATAGAGACCGTGAAACGATTCTACACAAAAAATGGACTGCCAATCGATGAAGATCCGGATTGGGAATATTCTGACAATTGGAATGAGACTAGCCTGCTGACAGCTAAAAACTACTCTCATGACCCGGACTATCTGGCAGGTTGTCCTGCTGCCGGTCTTAAGAAATATGCTGCAGGCGCACCATTACTGAATGATACCGTGTTAAATCTGAATCTCGGACGTGAACCTCGTTTCTATGCATGGATCGGTTTCCATAATGGTCCTTTTGAAATCAGTAACTTCTATGGAGTCGCCATTACAGGCAATCAAGCGAATCGAATAGTCAAGTTAGATCTCAAATATAAGCAAGAACAAGGTTGGGATGGCCGTTCTACCAATTATTCGATAAGCGGATATTTGAATAAAAAGTGCGTTAGTCCGCTATATGCGAAAGGTCCCGGAGCCGATAATTATCCATATCCGGTATTCAGAATGGCAGAAATGTATTTGAATTATGCGGAAGCCCTAATTGAAACACAAGATGAGACTAACTTCGCAGAAGCAAAGACATATATAAATCTAGTTCGCGCTCGTGCCGGCATAAAGGGGGTGGACGAAGCATGGAAAAACTCTAAATCAGGCGCAGCATACGCAAATTCTTATAAGGGTCTGCAAGCCATCGTTCGTCAAGAGCGCCAGATTGAATTTTATATGGAAAACCACCGCTTTTGGGATTTACGCCGCTGGAAAAATGCAGAAAGTCTGGGAGAAATACCGGAAGGTATGAATATCAGCGGAGCAACCGACGAACTATTTCTCGGCACAATCAAAAAACTGAACGTGATCCGCAACTTTGCACAAAAGAATTACCTGATGCCTATTCCTGTCAGCGAAACAGATAAAGTCCCTCAAGTCATTCAGAACCCGGGTTATTAAGAGCATATTTATCCTTATTACTCAAACTACAACAAACAACTTTATTATCCATGAAGCCATGTAGCAATCATATTAATGGATAATAAAGTTGTTTTTAACAAAATAGAATAATACATTTGCAATTCTATTAACCCTTTAATAAAAACTATAGAATGAAACACCCCCTATTATTCACAGTTTTATCTTCTACAGTCTGTGTCACTACAGCAACCGCAACGAACAAAACGCCGGAAAACACAACACCGACAAAGTCAAAAGCCCCTAACGTCGTATTCATCTACGCTGACGACCTCGGCTACGGAGACTTGCAATGCTACGGAGCCAAAAACGTAGAAACGCCCAACGTCAACCGGCTGGCCAAGTCGGGTATTCTTTTTACCAATGCCCACGCCACAGCCGCCACCAGTACTCCTTCCCGCTACTCCATGCTGACAGGAGAATACGCATGGCGTAAAAAAGGAACGGACGTAGCTGCCGGAAATGCCGGAATGATTATCCGTCCCGAGCAATACACGATGGCAGATATGTTCAAAAGTACGGGATACACTACCGCTGCCGTCGGCAAATGGCATCTCGGGCTCGGAGACAAGGCGGGAACACAGGACTGGAACGCTCCCCTGCCCTGCGCACTGGGCGATTTGGGCTTCGACTACCATTACATCATGGCTGCCACAGCCGACCGCGTTCCCTGCGTGTACATCGAAAACGGGAAAGTAGCCAACTACGACCCCAGCGCCCCTATCGAGGTGAGTTACCAGAAGAACTTTGAAGGTGAACCGACCGGAAAAAGCAATCCCGAAATGCTATATAATCTTAGACCCAGCCACGGACACGATATGTCCATCGTTAACGGAATTTCCCGTATCGGCTACATGAAAGGCGGCGGAAAGGCACTCTGGAAAGACGAGAATATAGCGGACTCACTAACCACCCACGCCATCCAATTCATTGAAGAAAACAAGGACAAGCCTTTTTTCCTTTACTTCGCAACAAATGACGTACACGTTCCCCGCTTCCCTCACGACCGTTTCAGAGGAAAGAATCCGATGGGGTTGAGAGGTGACGCCATCGTACAGTTCGACTATTGCGTCGGCGAAATACTGAACACACTGGAGAAACTGGGATTGAGGGAAAACACCCTCATCATCCTTTCAAGCGATAACGGCCCGGTAGTTGATGACGGATATGATGATAAAGCGGAAGAACTCCTCAACGGACACAGCCCCGCAGGCCCCCTGAGAGGTAACAAGTACAGTGCTTTCGAAGGCGGAACCCGTATCCCTGCCATCCTTAGCTGGCCTGCCGGAGTGAAAAAAGGCATGACTTCAGACCTGTTGGTTTCACAAATCGACTGGTTGGCTTCGCTCGCTTCACTGACGGGAGCCATTATGCCCAAAAACACCGCTCCGGACAGCTACAATTTCCTCGGAAGCTGGCTGGGCAAAGACAAGAAAGACCGTCCGTGGGTTATCGAGCAGGCTTCCAACCACACACTGTCCGTCCGCACCAAAGACTGGAAATACATCGAACCCAGTAACGGGCCGAAAATGATTCAGTGGGGACCGAAGATTGAAACCGGAAACTCCAAAGAACCTCAACTCTACAAAATGCAGGAAGTGAAAGAGGTGACCAACTATGCTTCCCAAATGCCTGAAAAAGTGACCGAACTGCAAAATATTCTCCAAAGTGTACGCGACGGAAAGGATATTATAGGCAAATAATTCCGGATACTCATACATTCAACCTTAAAAAACAGACATTCAACCTTTAAAAATAAAACAACCTAATGGATTATAAATCAATCTCAATAATTGGCGGCACACTGCTCTTATCCGCCCTATCCGCCAACGCACAGAAAAAGAATGCCCGACCTAATATTATATTTATCCTCTGCGATGACATGGGATACGGAGATTTGGGCTGCTACGGCCAGCCGTTCATACGCACTCCCCATATAGACGCTATGGCAAGCGAAGGCATACGTTTCACTCAAGCGTATGCGGGCAGTCCCGTCAGCGCTCCTTCGAGGGCTTCGTTCATGACAGGACAACACAGCGGTCACTGCGAAGTACGCGGCAACAAGGAATATTGGGGAAATTCCCCCATCATCATGTACGGAAACAACAAAGAATATTCCGTAGTGGGACAACATCCTTACGACCCCGACCACATCATCCTGCCGGAAATCATGAAAGACAACGGCTATACCACAGGTATGTTCGGCAAATGGGCGGGCGGCTACGAAGGCTCCTGCTCCACTCCCGACAAACGGGGCATAGACGAATATTACGGCTATATCTGCCAGTTCCAGGCTCACCTCTACTACCCCAACTTCCTGAACCGATACAGCAAAGCGCTGGGCGACACAGGCGTAGTACGCGTCATCATGGACGAAAACATCAAATATCCGATGTACGGTCCCGACTACCAGAAACGTCCGCAGTATTCCGCCGACATGATTCACGAGAAAGCAATGGAGTGGTTGGACAATCAGGACGGCAAGCAACCGTTCTTCGGGGTATTTACTTACACTTTGCCTCATGCGGAACTGGTTCAGCCGGAAGATTCTCTTCTGAACGAATATAAGGCAAAGTTCGACCCTGACAAAGTATTCAAAGGCAGTGAAGGCTCACGCTACAACGCCATCACGCATACACACGCCCAATTTGCAGCCATGATTACCCGCCTGGACTATTACGTGGGTGAGGTTCTGAAAAAGCTGAAAAAAAAAGGACTGGACGAGAATACATTAGTCATCTTCTCCAGTGACAACGGCCCTCACGAGGAAGGCGGAGCCGACCCTACTTTCTTCGGCAGAGATGGAAAACTGCGCGGACTGAAACGCCAGTGTCACGAAGGCGGCATACGTATTCCGTTTATCGCCCGTTGGCCGGGACGTGTACCCGCAGGTGAAGTAAACGACCATATCTGTGCTTTCTACGACTTAATGCCTACTTTCTGCGATGTAGCCGGCATCAAGAACTACGAAAAGAAATACCGCAACAAGGAAAAAGAGGTGGATTATTTCGACGGTATCTCTTTCGCCCCGACCTTGCTAGGCAAGAAGAAACAGAAACAGCATGACTTCCTGTATTGGGAATTCAATGAAACGAACCAGATAGCGGTACGCATGGGCGACTGGAAACTAATCGTCAAGAAGGGAAAGCCTTCCCTCTACAATCTGAAAACGGATATTCACGAGGACAACGATATAGCACTCCAACATCCTGAGATCGTGGAAAAGATGAAAGCTATCATCTTTGAGCAACATACTCCGAATCAACATTTCTCTGTGACGTTGCCCAAATAGATGATTTATAGTTAAGACATAAGAACAAAAGAACATATTATTTTTGAGAATTATAATTTATCATTGCTTGATAAAAAGTACTCAAAAATAATATGTTCTTTTGTTCTTATGTCTTAAACTTCCAATATATCAGCCCACAGGCGTCATCCCCATCTTCTTCGCCCGCTCCATCAGAAAAGCATAGGCAGCTTCATATTCATTGGGAATCACACCGTCCAGAATGGCATCCTTTATCGCGCTTTTCAGCACACCCACTTCCCGGCACGGTTGCAACCCGAAGATTTCCATAATCTCCTCCCCGCTCACAGGCGGCTGAAAATTACGTACCCGGTCTTTTTCTTCCAAGTCCTTCAGTTTCTGACGCACCAACTGGAAGTTATTCAGGAAACGCTGCTTACGTTCCATATTCTTAGAAGTAATATCCGCTTCGCAAAGCATCATCAAGTCATCAATATCATCGCCCGCCTCGAAGAGCAAACGACGCACCGCCGAGTCCGTCACCACATCATCCGCAATGACAATAGGGCGCATATGCAGGCTAACCAGCTTCTGCACATACTTCATCTTCTCATTCATTGGCAGCTTCATCTTCCGAAAGATAGACGGAATCATCTTCTCACCTATGAAATTATGATTGTGGAACGTCCATCCCGCCTTCGGCTCCCAACGCTTCGTGGCAGGCTTGGCAATATCGTGCAGCAATGCCGCCCAACGCAACCAAAGATTATCAGTCTTCTTGCTGATATTATCCAACACTTCCAACGTATGATAAAAATTATCCTTGTGCGAACGCCCGTTCCGCGTCTCCACCCCTTGCAAAGCTGCAAATTCCGGGAAAATCAAAGGCAGCAACCCACTACGGTCGAGGTCGATAAACCCTTTGGATGGAATCGGTGAAAGAATAATCTTATTCAGTTCATCCGCAATGCGCTCACGGGATATAATCCCAATCCGCTCCTTATTGCGGCAAAGAGAATCGAAGGTATCATCATCAATATAAAAGTTCAACTGCGTAGCAAAACGGATACAACGCATCATGCGCAACGGGTCGTCACTAAAAGTAATATCCGGGTCGAGAGGAGTACGAATCGTCTTCTCCTTCATATCTTCCAACCCGCCGAACGGGTCTACCAATTCACCGAAACGTGCCTTATTGAGACAAACTGCAAGGGCATTAATCGTAAAATCCCGACGGTTCTGGTCGTCTTCCAGCGTACCGTCCTCTACAATCGGTTTGCGCGAATCCCGCTGATACGATTCTCTGCGTGCACCGACAAATTCGACTTCCGTACCTTTATATTTTACCTGTGCCGTTCCGAAATTCTTGAAAACAGAAACGTGCGCCCCCCGTCCCAAATGCCGGCCGAGCGCTTCCGCCATTGCAATTCCACTGCCTACAACTACTACATCTATATCTTTAGAGGGACGTTGCAGAAAAATATCGCGAACATAACCGCCTACCACATAGCACTCCAAACCGAGCGCATCCGCCGTTTCGGCTATCTGTCCGAAGATGGGTTCGCTGAATTGCTGCTTCAATTCCTCTTGAGTCAACTCTATCATTCCTTTTAGTTATACGTTTTGAGGGTGCAAAATTACAAAAATAAGGGATATATTTGTACTTTTGCCATTAATAAGTGAACAATGCACCATAAACAGGCCGTCTGTCCTGAATCGTAAACTGTAAACAATAAAATAGTAAATAAGACTTGTGATGAAAAAACTGATTATCCTCTTTTGCGGCACGCTGGCACTGGCTGCCTGCGGCAACGGGCTTGAGAAAAAAGCCAATGAGAAACTGGCAGTTGCCAAAGCTGCCTACGAACGTGGCGACTACGAAGAAGCCAAGTCGCAAATCGACAGTATCAAAATCCTCTACCCCAAAGCCTTCGAAGCACGCAAAGCGGGACAGGCACTGATGCTCGATGTAGAGACTAAGGCACAGCAGAAGACACTCGCTTACCTCGACAGCGCCTTCCAGGCAAAGACCGGGGAATTCAACGCTATCAAAGATAAGTTTATCCTTGAGAAAGACGCCGAATATCAACAGGTAGGCAATTACCTTCACCCTGCACAGACTGTTGAAAAGAACATGCACCGCTCCTTTCTCCGCTTCCAGGTGGACGAACTGGGCAACATGAGCATGACTTCCATCTATTGCGGCGCAGGCAATATCCATCATGTAGGTGTCAAAGTAGTTGCCCCCGACGGCAGCTTTGCCGAAACTCCGGCTTCCAAGGACAGCTATGAAACAACCGACATGAATGAAAAGATAGAGAAAGCGGACTACAAACTGGGAGCGGACGGAAACGTTATCGGATTCATCAACCTCAACAAAGACAAAAATCTTCGCGTTGAATACCTCGGCGACCGTGCCTACAAGACAACCATGAGCCCGACCGACCGCCAGGCTGCGGCATCTGTCTACGAGTTGGCACAGATTCTTTCCGCCATGCAGCAGATTAAGAAAGAACAAGAAGAAGCCAATCTGAAAATCGAGTTTATCAATAAGAAAAAAGAACGGAAAGCGCAGGAAGAGGTTGCCGACTAATAGAACCAAAGATTAAAATATTAAGGCACGGATTACACAGCGGATTACACGGTTTTAGCTAATAAAAAGAACCGCGAAATCTGTGTAATCCGTGCCTTAATATATAAATATGGATGGTTAATGTTATTTGAGTAACCTGCCACCGCCTCACTTCACCCTTCTATTCAACTGATTATTAGCCTTTTCCAGCTTCGACTTCCCCACCCGTTTTCCGGAACTCTTCTTTTTCCCTGCTCCGGACTTTGCCTTTCCGGCAAAGGGATTATTACTTTTTTTGATTGGCATAGCTTACTCCTTATTCTCCTTCATAAAACTCGCCCAAGAACCAGCGAGCCACAAAATCCCAATTCTCCTGCAACAGCGCCTTTCCGTTCTCGAACGGGAACTGTGCGTCCGGCAGCAGATTATGCTCCATTCCATACTTCAGCAAGTCGAACGGACACAACCCTTCTTCGCAGAACATTTCATACGCCTCTTCCTCAGCCTCTTCGACACTATAAAACGGATTATTCTTATCAGCAAAAAACTGAGCCACATCAGGGCCTATCAACAACCCTTTCGGATTGCCATAAACAACGAAATTATCGAACTCCGCCAAATCCGGCAACAGAGCATCTTCCTCATCTTCCCACTTCAAAGAATTTACAAAGAAGAATTTCAGAGCATTGTATGAACCAAAGAACATGAGCGACTCTCCATTACTTGCCTCGAAGAAACGTTCCACATTCGTCGGCATCTTCTCTCCCGGCAAAGCCACCGGCAGAGGTTCGCGCTTCTTCTGCATCAGTTCCGTCTCCATCATCCACCCCGGGGCGAGATACTCACTGATAGGAGCCGACTCGAAAACAGCATCCAAACGCTCGTAAAGTACATCCGCAAACTCCAGCAAATCCTTGTCCATCGGATTCTCCACCCAGTCGAAATCATCACCGACCGGCGAATTGATAGCCCACAGCAGGAAAGCGATGTCCTCACGGTTGATTTCATCCGGCAAGTAGTCCTCAGACAGCGGATAGAACGGTAGGTAACAGCCGTAATTCTCCTTATGCCAATGAATGAACTCCCGCCAGTGTCCAGCGTCCGCCACGCAATCTTCCAGATACAGGGCACACGACAAAGCCACCCGCCGCTGGTCTTCCACCATTTCCCTGCCTTGATACATATAAGAGTTCGCCACCAACGGCAACAGTTCGTTAGCCAGATTAAGATACCACTCATCCGTGGCCATCACCTTCGCACGACCATGTATCTCAGTCCATGCCCGCATATAAATCTTCTGTTCCTTCATTGTTACAGTCGTTACAATGTTTCAGTCGTTACAATCGTTTCAAAGCCAGTTTAATCACCTTTTCTACCGGAGCATCCGGCTCTTCCTTCAATATCGCCATCACCACCTTCTGCGAAGGCGCAGCGGCAAAACCGAGCATCGTCAATGCGGCCACAGCCTCTTCCATCACTTCCGCGTTGGCAGCTTGCAGCAACATGCCACCCGCACCGGCAACACCGCCGGCAGCAGACATTCCCATCGTCTTGATTTTATCCTTCAAGTCGACAATCACACGCTGCGCAGTCTTCAGCCCGATACCCTTCACCGTCTTCAGCATATTCGCGTTCTCGGTACTGATTACATTCACCAGTTCGGCAGGCGAAAGAGCGGAGAGAATCATACGCGCCGTATTCCCGCCAATGCCCGAAACAGAAATCAGCAGCAGGAAAATCTCCCGCTCCTGCTTCTCGGCAAAGCCATAAAGCACATACGCATCCTCACGAATCGCCTCATAAATATACAACTTACAGGTTTTCTTTCCCTGAATAGCCGAATAAGTATTCAAGGATATATTGGCGGCATACCCCACCCCGTTACAGTCAATCACTGCGGTTGCCGGACTAAGTTCGGCAAGCTCGCCTCTAACATACTCTATCATAATGCCCACAAAGATAAAACTTTCCCGCACAGATTCTCCTGTTTTTTACAGATTATTCTTTTCCGTAGCCCGACAGTTAAAATCTGAGGGTATCAACCGGCGCATTTCATGCAAACTGTAGCGAATCTAAAAAAAATAAAAATAATGCCGCCCGTAAACAATCCTTCCTTATATTTTGTTTACTTTTGTGGCAGAAATAAAGAAAAATGTTCATATAAAACCAAGAAAAGAATGAAAAAAGTAAGAGCCGCCATCGTTGGCTATGGCAACATTGGACACTATGTACTTGAAGCGCTACAGGCAGCGCCTGATTTCGAAATAGCCGGAGTCGTTCGTCGTGCAGGAGCAGAGGACAAGCCGGAAGAGTTGGCAAACTATGCAGTAGTAAAGGACATTAAAGAGCTGGAAGGCGTAGACGTGGCAATTCTTTGCACGCCGACCCGCAGCGTTGAAAAATATGCAAAAGAATACCTGGCTATGGGCATCAATACCGTAGACAGCTTCGATATTCACACCGGCATCGTTGACTTGCGCCGCACACTGGATGCAGCCGCCAAAGAGCACAAAGCCGTATCCATCATCTCCGCAGGCTGGGATCCGGGAAGTGACTCCATCGTGCGCACCATGCTCGAAGCGATTGCCCCGAAAGGTATCACCTACACCAACTTCGGCCCGGGTATGAGTATGGGACACACCGTAGCCGTGAAAGCCGTCGACGGAGTGAAAGCCGCTCTTTCCATGACGATCCCTACGGGCACAGGTATCCACCGCCGCATGGTGTATATCGAACTGAAAGACGGATACAAATTTGAAGAAGTAGCCGCCGCCATCAAGGCAGACCCGTACTTCGTGAACGACGAGACACACGTGAAACTCGTTCCGAGCGTAGACGCGCTGCTCGACATGGGACACGGTGTAAATCTCACTCGCAAAGGCGTATCGGGAAAAACTCAGAACCAGTTGTTCGAATTTAATATGCGCATCAACAACCCCGCACTGACCGCACAGGTATTGGTATGTGTGGCACGCGCTTCGATGCGCCAACAGCCGGGATGCTACACTATGGTGGAAGTGCCGGTAATCGACCTTCTTCCGGGCGACCGTGAAGAGTGGATCGGACACTTAGTATAATATTTTATCCATCCGGTAAATAAAAAAATAGAGAAAGGTGCACTGCCTTTCTCTATTTTTTTTATCTTTGCGAGAATAGTACTAAAAAAACACACTAACAATGGGAAAACTATTCATTCTCTGCGCATTACTATTCCAACTCCTGTCGCCCGTTTACTCGCAGCAAACAGCCACAGACGTCATCACCCCCAGTATGAAATACGGCAAGCCCACCATGGAAGAGCTGAAGATGACCACCTACGCACCGGACACCGCCGCAACCGCCGTCGTACTGTACTCCAGAAACAACGCCCGCTACGACCTGCTGAACAATGACTTCCGGCTCGTGTACACTTATGAGATAAAAATAAAGGTACTGAAATCCGAAGGTGCGTCTTATGCGGACATCATCATACCTTATTATTCGAAAGAAAGAGGGGGCGGCACCATGAAAGAAAACATCACCCAACTCGACGCTTCCGCCTACAACCTCGAAGACGGCAAGATAGTCCGCACCAAGATGAAGCGCGACCTCGTCTTCGAAGAAAGGCTCAACAAGAGTTATATGCAGATAAAATTCTCCATCCCCGCCGTCCGTGAGGGAACCGTATTCGAGTACAAATACCAGCTCAATTCCGACTTCTATTACAGCATCAACCACTGGGAAGCGCAGAGAAGCATCCCCGTCATCCACACGCAATATGACATCACCATCCCCGAATATTTCCTGTTCAACCTCGACATGAGAGGCTCACATTCACTGAACATGAAAGACCAGTCAGAAAGCCTTTCCTACACGCTCCACTACCAAAACGGCCAAGTGGAACAGCTTCTCTGTACCGGACGCCACCTAAGCTTTACCGGCAAGCAACTGCCTGCTCTCCGCCCCGACAAATACGTATGGTGCGCGGACGACTACATGAGCGGTGTCGGCTTCGAACTGCGTGGAATCAACTTCCCCGGCTCACTCTACAAATCGTTCACCAATACCTGGGAGACTATCGACAAGATGCTGCTCGAAGACGAGGACTTCGGCTCCCTGCTCAAAATGCGTAATCCCTACCGCGACGAGATGACTGCACTGGCGCTCGACAAACTGACCGACAGGCAGGACAAGATTGCCGCCATCTACACCTTCCTCAAAAAGAAAATGTCATGGAACGGACAATACGGACTTTACGGCAGCGAAGTGAGAAAAGCGATAAAGAACGGAACCGGCAGCAACGCAGACATCAACTTCGTACTCATGAGCATGCTGCGTGACGCGCAGATTCCCTGCTATCCGGCCGTGATGAGCCGCAAGACGTTGGGGATTCTTCCACTCTCGCACCCTTCCATCCAAAAGTTGAACACGTTCGTAGTCGGCATAGCGGACACGGACAGCACTTTCGTATTCCTCGACGGCTCCGTCACCAACGGATATATGAACACGCTGCCACCCGTACTGATGGTAGACCGCGCCCGTCTCCTCAGCAAAGCGGACGGGGGTAACTGGATAGACCTCAGCCAACTCGGCAAGAACCAAATCCGCTCGTCCATCAAAGCGCAGATTCATCCCGACGGACGAATAACGGGAACCCGCCAGACCGGATACACCGGACAGTACGCCGCCAACTTCCGCAGAAACTATCATGCCGCCAAGGACAGCGCGGAATTTATCACCAAACTGGAAACGGAAGAAAACATCAAAGTGAAAACATTCTCAACCACAGACGTGAACGCTTTCTCTTCCATCGTAAAGGAGAGTCTCGAATTTGAAAAACAAGCGAACGTGAACGACAATCTGATTTACATCAACCCGATGATTTTCTTGCACGTCAGCAAATGCCCGTTCACCCAGGCCGAACGCCAACTGCCGCTGGAAATGCCTTATGCCGAACAAATCATTCAGGTGACCAACCTCACTATCCCCGAGGGATATACCGTCGACGAACTGCCGGCTCCCTTGAATGCGTTTACGGAAGACAAACAGGGATTCTGCCGCTACCTCGTACATCAGAACGGCAACCAGCTTATCATCACCTACTCGTTCAGTTCCAACAAACTGATTTATCCCACCAGCGAATACAAGTTGGTGAAATCGTTCTGGGAACTGATTGCCGAGAAAAACAACGAGATATTAGTACTCAAAAAAATATAGCCGGCGTAGCGCCGGAGCAAGGTTTCCATTCGGTGTATTAGTATTTTAGGCACGGATTACACAGATTACGCTGTTGCTTTATATAATCATATTTCTTAAAACCGTGAAATCCGTGTAATCCGTGCCTAATTTAAAATTATCATTCATGTGACATAGCACTTACAATGCTCAATCTTTATATATTATGAAACATCCCAATCAAACCAACTTGATAAAGCACTTCCTAAAGAAAGTACCCGCCCTGTCTTATGTCGTTTTTTGCCTATGTTCTTTGGCAACGCCCGTCCGAGCACAAGACATGATGAAGGATGCCAATTCCGTCGTCACGGACGCCCGGACAGAAATCCTCTGCAAGTCAATGACCCAATCCGTAGAAAAGGAAAGCCGGACTATCACCATACTCAACCGTAAAGGACTGGAAGATGCCGCCTTCTATTGCGGATGCGACATGTTCCGTTCCCTGCAGAAATTCTCCGGAGAAATCATCAACGCTTCAGGACAGACTGTACGTAAGATAAAGAAATCCGACCTTCAAAAGAGCGAATACAGTTCCTCGCTCACCACGGACGATTATTTCTATTATTACGAGTGCAACTACCCTTCCTTCCCCTTCACCGTGAAATATGAATGGGAAATGAAATGCAACAACGGGCTGATCGGTTACTCCACCTTCATCCCGCAAACGAGCTTCAGCCAAGCCGTAGAAAAAGCGACCTACCGCATCGAACTTCCTGCCGGACAAGGTTGCCGCTATCGTGAATTGAACACGCAGGAACTGGAAACAACAAACAAAGGCATTGAAGGTCAAATCACCGAAAGCAAAGGCACAGAAGGCCAAGGCATCAAAGTGAAGGAATCCACCGGTGCCGAAGGGCAACAAGTCATCGAAGTGACCGCCCTGAAATTACCTCCCATCCTCAAAGAGCCTTTCGGCCCGAGCTTTGCGGAGTTGTTTCCCCGCGTCTACTTTGCTCCTTCCGCTTTCAAGTACGACAAATCCGAAGGAGACTTGAGCACCTGGCAAAAATACGGAGAATGGCAATACAAACTTCTCGACGGACGCGACCTGCTCACCGAGCCTTTCCGCGCCAAGCTGCACGAACTGACCGCCAACTGCTCCACCGACCGTGAGAAAGTGAAAGCCGTCTACGATTATCTCGCCAAGACCACCCGTTACGTCAGCATCCAGTTAGGTATCGGCGGTTTGCAGCCTATCGCCGCCACCGATGTCTGCCGCACAGGGTTCGGTGATTGCAAAGGCTTGTCCAATTACACTCGTGCCATGCTGAAAGAATTGGGCATCCCCTCTACCTACACCGTCATCAGTACCACGAACGAACGGCTTCTCCCCGACTTTTCGAGCGCCAACCAGATGAACCACGTCATCCTGCAAGTTCCGCTCCCGCAGGACACGCTCTGGCTGGAATGCACCAATCCGCAACTTCCTTTCGGCTACGTCCATCAGGCCATTGCCGGACACGACGCACTGCTGATAGAACCGACAGGTGGCAGGATACACCGTCTGCCTACCTATCCCGATTCGCTGAACACGCAACGCATCGTTGCCGACATCACGCTCTCGCCCACGGCTGAAGCTAAAATATCGGTCAACGAAATATCCCGGCTATTCCAGTACGAAAGCGAAGCAGGCATCGTCTATCTGCCACCCGACAAACAGAAAGACCGCATCCGTAGGGACATCAACCTGTCGCAGGCTGACATTCTGAACCTGCAAATCAAAGAATGTAAAGAGACGGCTCCATCCATCACGTTCAACTATTCCGTCAGCAGCAACCAGTACGGGAACAAGACGGGAAACCGCCTGTTTATCCCTGCCAACATTTTCAGAAAAGGGTTCAGCGTCCCTTCCGTCACGAAGCGCACGTATCCCATCCACATCAACTACGGCTACTCGGACACGGACAGCATCCGCATCCATCTGCCGGACGGATATGCCATCGAGGGACTTCCCAAACCGATTGACGTAACGGGCAAATTCGGGAGTTTCCATTCCACCGTTGAGGTGAAGGAGAAGGAGATTTGCATCGTTCATCATTTATTCATGCCGAAAGGTATTTACGCTCCCGATGAATACCTGGCATTCATCGCTTTCCGCAAGTTGGTTGCGGGACAATACAGTGGCAAAATCATCTTAAAAAAGGAATAAGGGAAACCATACGTTACGGAAAATAAAAGTATCTTTGCGACTCAGCAAATCAAAAAAAGAAAACATTGAAGAACAAACGATACAGTAACGGAGAAGAATGGGCGAATACGCTTAGTCATGGGGCAGGTATCCTGCTCGGGGTTGTGGCAGGATATTTCCTGTTGGCGAAGGCTTCTGGAAACGCCGAGCCGCAATGGGCAGTACCTTGTGTCATTGTCTATCTGGTGGGTATGCTGTCGTCTTACGTCAGTTCGACGTGGTATCACGGCAGTCGCCCGGGGAAGTTGAAGGAATTGCTCCGCAAGTTCGACCACGGTGCTATCTATCTGCATATTGCAGGTACTTATACGCCTTTCACACTGCTCACCCTGCGCCATGCAGGCGGTTGGGGTTGGGGAATATTCTCTTTCGTATGGCTGTCGGCCGCTGTCGGCTTCGTCCTCAGCTTTAAAAAGCTGAAAGAGCACAGCAACCTCGAAACTGTCTGTTACGTAGGTATGGGTGCTTCGATATTGGTCGCTCTGAAACCTTTATTGGATCAGTTGGAGCTGGCAGGTGCCACCCCTGCTTTTTGGTGGCTGATAGGCGGTGGCATTTCTTATATCGCAGGAGCTATTTTCTATTCATTGCGCAAACCTTATATGCATGCCACTTTCCACTTGTTTTGCCTGGGCGGAAGCATAGGGCACATCATTGCCATATGGCTGATTCTGTAACGAAGGGTAGGGATAAAAAAAAGGCTATCTATCCCAGACAGCCAATCTTTGTTAACCTTAAATCTAATACTATGAAAAACACAGTACAAAGATACGGACTTTCTGCATATCTCCAAATTTACGGAGCCGATCGGGGTGATTTATAACACGGTTTAATAGAATACAGGGGTTCGTTAACATTTAACGTTGTTAGGTTAAAAATTAACGAATACAATTTAAGATTTTCAAGCGTAAGACCTGTTTTTTATTTAAGTTGTTCCTCAATATCTTCAATGCTTGGCAGGCTGCTCTTAAAATCTTCCGGAAATATTTTGGATAATTCATATTCCGAAATACCGATGGGTTGGCTGGAAGCTTCTAACGAATATCTTGCGAAAACATCATCTTTTGTTTTGCAAATCAGCAATCCAATTGTTTTATTATCCCCATCTTTTCTCATTATATGGTCTACCGCAACTACGTAAGAGCCAAGTTGTCCAAGAAATGCCGGTTCAAACTTAGTTGTCTTCACTTCTATGACAACATAGCTATGAACATCGACATTATAGAAAAGCATATCAAGAAATTGTTCGGTTTCGCCAATTACCAGACGATACTCCCGCCCCATATAGGCAAATCCCGTCCCAAGTTCCATAAGAAACTTTTCAATATTCTTTATCAATGCATCTTTCAACTCTTTCTCATTATATTTGCTT
The DNA here is from genome assembly GCF_040918965.1 of Bacteroides sp. RTP21281st1_H5_RTP21281_210402. NCBI lineage: Bacteria > Pseudomonadati > Bacteroidota > Bacteroidia > Bacteroidales > Bacteroidaceae > Bacteroides > Bacteroides sp. RTP21281st1_H5_RTP21281_210402. The sequence goes on from NZ_JBCOWR010000002.1 coordinate 210,081, forward strand.
GTAATACCAACGAAATCAAAATTGTAGGGATCTCTAGTCATTTCCTGTGCTAAATCACTTTCCACTGCCGGTAAAGTGTTTCTAAAATTAGTGATGGCTTTACCTTGCCGCTCATATAAATCCGTATCAAGGAAATTAAGTAGAAGTGCCCGCGACCAACCTTTTTCTATTGTTTGCTGCACAAAGAAAAAAGATTTCTGTGGATCATATTTTTTGTCAAGAATAAAGCGTATATGCCCCCACGGAATACAACAGACGGTGTCCTTTATGAATTGCGCCACATCTTGTGGCGTGATTTCGTCTTTCAATGAATCAACAGTTTGCGCCACAAGATGTGGCGCAATTGCAATCTCTCTGGAAAACAAAGTATACATCTGCTTCATATATTGCAGATTACGAACCGAGAAACCTTTTACATCAGGGAATATGGCTTGCAAATCCTGACTAAGTCCCTTATAAAAGTCATTCCCCCATTTACTTTCAGCTTTTTTAGTAACAATATCTCCGCCAAGTGACCAGTAAAAATGAAGCATTTCTGAGTTCACCTTTACTGCAGCCTTTATTTGGCTCTTTCTGAAACGTAAGCTAAGTTCGCTTATCCACTCTGTATATTCTTTATCTATCTTTAAAAGTTTGCTCATATTCACTTGCTATTTTTGCAAAGGTACTAATTTATCCACAAGCAAAGAAGATCTCCACCATAAGAATAGCCAAAGTAATTAAGGGAATTATAGAGGAAACAAAAAAGCCCCATTATCCGTTATATTTATACCACCACATAAAGGAAAATTTCAATGGACTGGGAAAATGATCTGATAAAGCATCTTCAATGGTCGGATACCATTATCAACCGTGAAGCGAAAGAACACGTAGCCCGTGAGATTGCCGCAATAGCCAAAGACGGTGAAACCGTCGGAGCCGGCTCCGGATCCACCGTCTACCTGACGCTGTTCGAACTGGCACGGCGGATTCGCGAAGAACACTTGCGCATCGAAGTTATCCCCGCGTCCAAAGAAATCGCCATGACCTGCATACAGCTAGGTATCCCCCAAACGACCCTTTGGAACAAACGTCCCGACTGGACTTTCGACGGAGCGGACGAAGTAGACCCGCAGCAGAACCTTATAAAAGGTCGCGGCGGAGCCATGTTCAAAGAGAAACTGCTCATCCGGAGCAGTCGCAAGACATTCATCATCATCGACTCCGGCAAACGGGTCGACCGGCTGGGAAGCAAATTCCCTGTCCCCGTGGAAGTATTTCCCGATTCACTGACTTACGTAGAAAGCGAACTACAACGACTGGACGCTTCGGAAATCATCCTGCGCCCCGCCCACGGAAAAGACGGGCCAATCTTTACGGAAAACGGCAACTTCATCCTCGACACCCGCTTCAGCTCCATTGACGATTCCCTCGAAGAGGGGCTGAAGAAAATCACCGGTGTCATAGAAAGCGGACTGTTCATAGGTTATGACATTGAAGTTATCGTAGCGGAATGAAAATCCGTTGACACGACATTTACGCTTATTTTTAACATTTCCACCTTCCTTACATTGTTCCTACTTTTGTCCCCCGACTTAAGGAACCGACCATTCTATGCGCATCTGTCGCCACTACTATTCTCCCTTCTTTATCTCACAAAACACATTATAATAAATAAAAAACAACTCATTATGGAAACAACCGCCCCATCGTCGCAACCCGCAACCAGACAATTCTCCTTTTCTTTTTTCAACAACCTGTGGAGCAAAGAATCCACCATCATCACCCTGCACGACCTCTACCTGCAAGAAACGAGCCCCCTATGGAAGCCCAAAACCGAATCGTACCGGAAACTGAAAGGCCGTCCCGACCGCGAAAACGAAGCCAAGATGACCAAGGACTCGATGCCCGTCGTCATCGTCGAAGGCATCTGCCGCCCTCATTGCAGCCACGCAGCCGCCAACCTGGAAAAGATGAGCAGCCTCGCCATGTACGACCTTGACCACTGCGGACAGCGGACTTTGGAAATCAAAGCCCTCATCTGCCGTCTCCCCTACGTGACCTACGCCCACAACAGCATCTCCGACGAAGGCCTGAAAATCATCGTCTACCTCGATGTCAACACCCCCGAAGAGTATCCCCTCGCCTACGCCATCTGCCAGCAAACACTGCAACGCATCGCCGGACATCCCTGCGACGAGCAGTGCGCCCGCATCACCCAACCCTGTTCCTGCGTATGGGATCCCGACGCTTACTACAACCCTGCTCCCGAACCTTACCCTTGGCGTGAGGAACTGGCTACCGACCCTTCCCTGGCACAACTCGTCCACTCCCCCCGATATACATATACCAACGGCAACAGTACCCCCTACCCCACAGGCATCAACGGCAAGTTCTCTCCCATCCCGCCCCTCACCGAAGCCTGCGGATATATCGAAGCCTTCGTCCACACCTTCTTCCAGTACCACCCCTGGCAGAAAGGAAACCGACACGAATCCATGCTCGCCTTGGGAAGAAGCGCACGACGTAAGGGATTTTCAAAAGAGGAACTTGAAAAATTAACATCTGTTATGGCAGCAGAAATTTTAGGGAACGGATATACCCGCCAAGAATTACAGAAAGACTTGTCTTCTGGATATCAATACGTTGACTTATCATACAAGCCCGAAAACACCCCTAATCTACTGCCAACACTGCCAACTGCCAACTATGGGCAGAATTATCCGGAAAATACCACCGCCGATGAAGAGGAACTGTCAATAAAAGACGAAGAACTCCGCTCTTCATCACCCTGTATTCCGGCAGAGGTTTACCGGCATCTCCCCTCATTCCTTCAAAGAGCCCTCACAGCCGCCCGCACCGACCGCGAACGTGACATTCTCCTGCTGGGCATACTGGCGAACCTGAGCGGATGCATGCCCAACGTAACCGTAAGTTTCGACCAACGTTACTACAGCCCTCATATTTTTCTTCTCGTCATTGCTTCATCGGCTTCCGGAAAAGGACTTCTCACACTAGCAAGCAGGCTTCCCGAATCCATCAACAACTATCTGAAAGGAGAGAACAAAAAGAAAAAAGAAGCCTACGAACGTGAATTGGAGACTTGGGAGAAAGCCAACCTGCCCAACAAGAAAGGAGCATCGCCTGCTGCTACCGCTCTCCCTTCCATGCCCGAAAAACCCGAATACCTGTATCTCTGCGGCGCCCCCAACACATCCAAGAACCAGTTAATCAGGCGTCTGAAAATCAACGGCAAACTCGGGCTCATCATCAACGCCTCTGAACTTGATATGATATCCGGTGCCATGAGACAAAAGTGCGGACATCATGACGATGTGTTCCGCGCCGCCTTCCACCACGAACCCGTATCAACGGACTACAAGGTAGACGACCAGATTATCTGTGCCGAAGACCCGCATCTGGCTCTCTCGTTCACCGGCACCCCCAACCAGCTTGCTTTCTTCATCCCTTCTTTGGGCAACGGGCTGTACAGCCGCTTCGTCATACTCACCGCCGAATCACGCTGGAAGTACCGTTCCGCCGCGCCCATCAGAGGCAAGGAAGACTACGACACTTTCTTCAAAAAACTCAGCGGTGAAGTGCTCGATATGTTCTTATTCCTGCAACAGTCGCCTACGGAAGTCACCCTGAGCGACAGCCAGTGGGAAGAGCATACCGCCTACTTCTCCCGACTTCTGGACGAAGTAGCCAGTGAAAAGGCCGATGCTCCCGGGTCTATCGTGCTTCGTGCCGCATTAATCGTGGTGCGTATAGCCAGTATCCTCACCGCCCTGCGCAAGTGTGAAGGAACTTTGCAGATGAAAGAGTATATCTGCTCGGATGAGGATTTCCATGCGGCAATGGGCATTGTGAAGACCACCACCAGCCACAGTCTGCTGCTCTCTTCTTCACTGCCGGGAGATGATGTGAAATCCAAACCATTGAAATCTTACTTCCGCATAGGGCCTGTAATCAATCAGATTAACAAGAAATTTACATACAAAGAATTCATCGACAAGGCACAGAAAATTGGCATCAGCGAAAGAAGCGCATGTAGATATCTGAAACATGCGATAGAGAATCAATATATTGATAAACAAGAGAATACGTATATACGTATCAAAAAAATCACTGACAAATAAGCCCATAGTTGGCAGTTGTCAGTAGTGGCAGTAAAACGGGTAGATGAAAACAGTATTTAATATGTACGTTTGTGCAGTATAAAGACGTATCTGCCGAACAGAAACCAAGTACTTGACCCATAGCGGACAAGTAGTAGAACCAACGAAGTGAAGTACAACAACCGGACAAACCAAGTACAGACTCAAGCCAAAAGATGTACCGGAAGAAGAAGGGAGAAGTACTTCATTTTTTTATCGCATTTTTCCTCAAGGCTCTCCCAGATAGCGGACTATCTGTTCCACCTCTTGACGCAGAAAGCGATGCCGGCGCGAATTGTATCCGATATCGCGCAATGCCTGCACCAACTGTCCGCATCCGTTAATCCACCGTGTCAGTGTTTTCATCGCCGTTTCTTCCGAACGGCCGGGACAGTAGAGCAACGCCAGTTCGACTTTGTCATACGCTCTCAATTCAAAATTTTTCTCTTCTTTCGTTGTGTTCATTATTGTTATTTATTGGTATTATATAATGGTATAAAGATAGTAAGAATCCGCCTAATTGTCAAATAATACAACCTTTATTTTCTTATAGATATAGACATTAAAAGACATTATCCGACAATAACAGACAATACCGGACACCTGCGGACAAATACCGACATCCCCCATCCCCGTTGCCGTACCTTCGTAGTGTCATAAGCAAGGAACCACTTATGAGACTATTAGACAATTAATAATTAACGATTAAAAATCAAAGAATTTTATGGCAAAAGTATTTTCATTCACCAGCGTGCTTCGTAAAAACATGCTGGACAAGGAAAAGCCGGATATGTATTACGCCCTGACCAAGTCGAGCGGCGAGATAGATATCGACGAGATGGCGGAACGCATCCAGCGTTCGAGTACCGTGAACTGGGCGGACGTGCTCTGCGTGCTGCGTGCGCTCCAGACGGAAATGATAGAGAGTTTCAAAAAAGCGGAAATCGTCCGTCTGGGTGGCCTCGGTTCGTTCTATGTCACGCTGCGCAGTTCGGGCGCACTCATCCCGAAAGACGTGAAAGAGGGACTGATTAAAGGCGCCCGCGTCCGTTTCCGTCCCGGTAAGGAAATCAAGAATGCGCTGAAAACGCTGGAATACAGCAAATATAAACCTGAAAACAACGACGGAGACAAAAGCGACCCGGAAAAACCGGGCGGAAATCCCGACCCGAATCCGGGTGGTGATGACGGCGAGACTCCGGATCCGGCAGCATAACCGGCTGGCAGGTAACAAAGTAACGGACACTCAACAAGCTCCATTATGAGAAAGATTGACTTAATCGTGATTCACTGTTCCGCCACACGCGCCGACCGTTCGCTCACCCCGGACGACCTCGATTTGCAACACCGCCGCCGTGGCTTCAACGGGACAGGATACCACTATTATATCCGAAAGGACGGGACGGTTCATCTCACCCGTCCGATTGACCGCATCGGTGCACACGCCCGCGGTTTCAACGCTCACTCGATAGGTATCTGTTATGAAGGCGGACTGGACTGCCGGGGACGCCCGGCAGACACACGGACACCGGCACAATGGTCTTCACTATGGCAATTGGTAAACCGGTTGAAAGAAAAGTTTCCCGGCTGCCGGGTGTGCGGACACCGCGACCTATCGCCCGACCGCAACGGAAACGGAGAGATAGAACCGGAAGAGTGGATCAAGGCGTGCCCGTGCTTTGAGGTGAAAGATGAGTTTTCAGGAAAAAAGTAATCAACCATTTAACGTATCGGAAAGGAGGTGTATAAAGTTATGGCAATGAAAAAAGGCCTTTGGGACATGATTCTGAAAGTAGTCATCGCAGTGGCTTCGGCAGTAGCAGGCGTTTTGGGCGCTAATGCAATGAATCTGTAAAAAAGATAAAGAGTGAAAGCGGCATAGAAATGAGGATAAATACACATTTGTATGCCGCTTCATTATTCGAAATAATAACTAACAATAAACCAATTAAGAAAAAGATAATCGGTCATTGAAATAAAAAAAGAAAATATGAAAAGAAAAAATAGTTTTTTACTGAGTGCTCCCAGCCGGGAATATTTTTGGCTTTGGCTGTTAGGAGTTCTTTTGTATATCCCAGAAGTATCCGCTCAGGATTTTAATCCCATTTACAATAATGTCAGTAATGCCCCATCCTTCTATCCGGTATCTCCGGAAGCTGCCACTCTGTTCAAAAGAACACCGGAAGGAATGGACTATGCCCGTGGCAGGGCTAGCATTCGTATCCCCCTTTATGAGATTAAAACAGCGTCATTCACTCTCCCCATTACCTTGAACTACACGACAGGTGGTATCCGCGTGGCAGATGTGAATGGTGCGGTGGCCATCGGATGGAAACTGGAAGCTGAACCGATGATAACCCGTGAAATTCGCGGCGAGCCCGACGAACATCATTTCCTGACGGACAAGACAGAGATGGAAAAGAACTCAGAATTCTTTCGCGCAAAAGTAGCGCTAGGTAATGCGGATATATGTCCTGACATGTTTCATTATCGCACATTAGGCATATCGGGAAAATTCCAGCTTGAAGCCGCGAAAAATTATGAGTTCCACCCTTTCCTTATAGGCGACGAGTATGTCAAACTCTCTGTACCGGACAACGTGACTACCTATAACTTTAGAGAGATAGATCTTATAGATAATAACGGTACTCATTATCATTTTGGTGACAATGGTACAAACACCGGATGCGAACTGACTTCCGGCGGCTATGGCACTGCGGTTACAACTTGGAAAGCCACGGAGATCACATCCAAAGACGGAGAAAAAATCACGTTCGGCTATGACTACCGGAAAAATGAAGAGTTTCATGTCAATCAGTTCGATTACTATGCTTTCGAGGATAACGAAGATATTCCAATGTATACTCACCCCCTTGTCCCCATCGCTCCCGGATATTGGCAAGGAAGTGCAGGCAATGCATTTTACAACACATTTGTGGGTGAAGACGAATCAGGCTGTAGTTTTGTGAAATCCTCCTCTAGCGACTTTTCTGAAAACTACCCCATCGGTTCTTACGTAAGCACTTGTTATGCATCTCGTATTGACTTTCCCAATGGTTATGTAGAATTCCTTTATCCCACGAAAGGGGATTTACGTGAAGTGCGGGTATATGACGCTTCCGGAAAATTGCTGAAAAGCGTATCTCTTATAAAAGAAATCTGCCGCGATGGTAAAATACTGTTGAAAGAAATTCAAATGAAAGACTCCTCTAATACAGGAGTGGAAAAATATTCGTTCAATTATTATAAAGGTGGTTACGGTTATTCCATATATTCCAAAGATGTGGATTATTGGGGATATTATAATGCACGTGGAAACACCGACCTTGTCCCACGCCAAACCGTCCAATTTTTAGATGGTAATAATGTAACTGTTCACACAACTACTATCGGTGGTGCCGACCGTTCTGCCAATTATAGCACCACTCTTGCTTACGCATTGCGAGAAGTGACTTATCCCACAGGGGGTAAAACCGCATATACATATGAGCCTAATTATGTATTCGACAATATAGAAGGCTATATCGAGAAAGTGACGGGCGGCGGACTCCGCCTGGCAGCCATTACAGATACGGATGTCGACGGTAAAGTTCTCAATAAACGGAAGTTCACCTATTACCTGTCAGAAAACTACGATAAAGATGAAGGGGAAGGCGTGGGAAATATGATGTTCTCTTTCTCTCCCGAGCAGTATACCGAGCACATGAGAAAGACTTATCTCTTTGACGTATACTACGCTCTTTTTTCCAATTCCCGCTCCTATACCCTGTATTCGTCCAACCCCACGGACGTATCCGACAGGGACATTTACTACGGCATGGTCGTGGAAGAAGCGGACGGTAACCATACGGTTCACACTTTTCATAATGACAATTTTTATACGGAAGATGGTTATGAAAACGAGAACGGCGAATGGGTAAACCCTCGTTTCTGTTACTCTCCCAATACGGACATCGAGCATTCCATTGTGTACACTCATGAAATGAGCACCTCATACATGGATGGTGACAGCATCCGAGACATGAAAACGAAAGATCCTTCTCTCTCTACAACTTACGTCATGAAAATGAATTCACTGGTAAAAATAGTGAATGTCAGTTCCAGTTCCTCATACGACCCGGGGGTAATCAATCATTATGCCAATTCCTATGATTACAACGAACAGTTATGGTACGCAGGTATTAAGGATTATATGGCAAGCAGCACATTCGTCACCCCACAAGGAAAAGTTCAAGAATTCACAAAAAAAGACTACAATACTTCTTGCCGTCTACTCCGTTCGGAAACACAGACTACCGCCACAGGAGACATTTACAAGACTGAATACAAATATCCTTTTGACTATACGGATGCCTTGTCTGTAAGAATGACAGCCAAAATGCTGAACAATTATCCGGTAGAACGCCGACATTATAAGAACGGTATTTTGCAAAAGATGTTCAAGTATACATACCGGATTTCGTCTGAAACAAACAGCGGCTATTGTTTGAGTAAAATATCAGAAAGTTCCAACGCCGGGTGTACTCAATTTGAAGATATTGAAACGTATAACAACTATCTCTCTTCAGGGCGTCCATTGCAAATGACCCGCCGTGACGGGACACCTGTCTGCTTCATTTGGGGATATTCCCATCAACAGGCACTGGCTGTCATCGAGAATGCCACCTTGCAACAGGTGAAGCAATATCTAAATTATGACTTGGAAACTTTAGCGGCAGATACCACCTGTCCGAATGCTGTCTATACGGCACTCGATAGTCTTCGCAGTTCATTACCCCAAGCGAGGATAACCACTTATCGATACCGCCCCCTGACGGGCGTCACTGAAGTGAAAGGCCCCGACGGCAGAAGTGCCTACACCGATTACGACTCAGCGGGACGCCTGCAACGTATCAAAGATACGAAAGGACATACACTGACGGAATATGAGTATCAGATGATAAACCAATAATTGTACACTATCAAAAAAGAATAATTTATGAAAAAGGTACTATTTACAATAATCTTCCTAACGTCATTCCTGACAATGGAAGCACAAAATACAAGTTACAACTACATCCGTACACGTGACTTCTGCAATGAAACAGGAACAAAGAGCGTTAACACATTCGCCTACTTCGACGGTATCGGAAGAAAATATCAGGATATTCGCCAAGGAGCGTCTACCAACGGGAAAGACTTGTCCGTTGCCCGGCAATATGACGGTATGGGACGGGAAATGGACGTATTCCTACCTGTGCAGGGATACACTACCGGACTTCCACTATCCATGCAGGATTTACAAGCGGGACTACTCCGGCTCTATGCCGACAGTATGGCGTACACCCACACCACCTATCAACAAGGGATGGCAAATCGCGTGTCTTCAGTAACCGGCCCCGGTGCGGCATGGCATATGACAGACAAAGCCGTGAAAACAGAATACTTGAGTAACAGCACGACGAATGATTCACTGATTTGCCGCAAATATCAGATGCTCAATGAATTTGAATTCAAAAATGCAGGAAACTACCCCGATGCCCAGCTTTATGTCACCAAGATTGTAGATGAGGATGGAAATGTATCACTAACCTTCGTCGATTCACAGCAACGGTTATTACTGGCCCGTTCCTACGACCGGACTACAGGCGAAGCAGGCGATACTTATTATATATATGACGCTCACGGGAACCTCTGCAAAGTACTGCCACCGAACGCATCCGATTTAGACGGGAAATCAAGTCGAAATTATGCGTTAATTACGCCCAGTATCAATGACTATGCATACAGTTACAAATACGACGCCTGTCAGCGGCAGACCTCACGCTCGCTTGCTTCCAGAGCTCCGGAATCGACAATATATGACAGAGCCGGGCGTCCTGTATTGGAACAGGACGGGAATATGGAGGAGCAATCTAAATGGAAGTATACGTACTATACACCTTTTGGTGAAGTAGCAGAGACGGGTATTTGCCACCTTAATTACGAATTGACAGAAAAGCTTCGTGAATATATCCATAACTTTTATGCCACAGCCACTTACGTGAAAGGAGAAGGCTACAAGTATGTTACATTACCCATCACACGTGAAGAAGTCATGACCATTAATTATTATGACAGTTATGATTTTCTTCATACTCCGGAGTTTACGGATGACGCACTGTTGACTGCCGGACGATGGAACGCCAAAGGCAGGCTGACAGGAAGTAGTACTTCCATATTCAACAGCAGTGACCGGATATATACAGTATATCACTACGACGATTTTGGACGGATTTCATGTACATTGTCCACCAACCACCTCAGCGGTCACGATATTGTGAGTACCACGTATACTTTCAACGGACTGCCTCAAACCGTAGAAACAATACATACCTCCGCCTACACTTCTCAACGACCTGTGACCGAGAAGTATACTTATCACTATGACGACTGGGGAAAGCTACTGAAAACCGAGCATACATTCAACGGAAAAACAATTACGTTGTGTGAACAGGCATATGATGCCGTAGAACGCCTGGTAACAAAGAAAACAGACACTCCATCCCCTTCCGCTACCTATTCATATAATCTCCGAGGATGGCTGACCGATATCAATCATCCTAAGTTCAAACAGCATTTATATTATACGGATGGTATAAATACTCCTTGCTTCAATGGCAATATCAGCAGCATGACCTGGCAGTCGGACAAGGAATCAACTCTTCGGGGATACAAGTACACATATGACGGTCTTTCACGGCTCAAGAGTGCCATCTACGGGGAAGGAACGGAGCTATCAATGAATACCGACCGTTTCAATGAAGAAATTCCCGAGTATGACAAACAAGGCAATATCCTAAGGCTGAAGCGCTACGGAAAGACGTCGCAAGGAACATACGGATTGATAGACAACCTATATTGTACTTTTTACGGCAATCAATTGATGACCGTAGATGATTACAACTCTCAGTCTGTCTATGACGGTGGTTTCAGCTTCTTAGATTTGGCAACTGATGACTTCGAATATTTTTATGATCAAAATGGTAATTTAAAAAGAGATTTAAACAGAAATATTAATGCAATTGGATATAATTCATTAAATTTGCCAGACAGAGTAGGATTTCAGGTCGGTGGTGAAATCATCAATCTGTATGCCGCAGACGGTTCGAAGCTTCGGGCAATTCATATCAGTGATAGAGATACTCTGACAACCGACTACTGTGGCAATGCGATCTATGAAAATGGTGTTCTGTCGACACTACTGACCGAAGAAGGCTACATCTCGCTTTCGGATACAACTTATCATTACTTTGTTCAAGATAATCAGGGAAACAACCGCGTGGTCATCAGTCAGAATGGTGATGCTGAAGAAGTAAACCATTACTATCCCTTTGGGGGGATTTTCGAGTCATCTTCAAATGTTCAACCTTACAAGTATAACGGTAAGGAACTGGATACTTTCAAAAAGTTGAACTGGCACGATTACGGAGCGAGAATGTATGACGCGACATTGGGAAGATGGCATTCTATTGATCCGATGGCCGAGAAGTATTATGCTTCCAGTCCGTATAATTATTGCGACAATAATCCTATAGGAAGAAGCGACCCGGACGGGAAAGACTGGATTAAAGATCGTTTTGACTACTATTTGTGGGATGAAAATTCGGTCAACAGAGAGACCACTCGCGAAGGATGGGACTATGTAGGAACTGAACTTCCCGATGATGTAGGACGTTACCGGATTTTGGAAGAAATTGACGGTAATCTGTATCATAAGAATACAATCAATCCTTTTGCTTCTTTCATAAATTGGGTGTATGGCGAAAACCTGATGGTGGAGAAGAAAGCCTACAATCCCGCAGGAGAGCATATGATGCAGCAGGGGATTGAGACTGGGGCGGAGTTTGCGGTCGGAGAAATTAGCGGAAAAGTTGGAGCGAAAATCTTTTCTAAAATATTCAAAGCGAAAGGAACAAATGTTGTTTATCAAGGCGTAGATGCTGATAATATAATTAGATATATAGGTATAACAGAACGTGATCCTATTGTGCGTTTTACAGAACATCTAAGCTCTAAGACTATTAGATCAACATTAAAATATGACGTAATAGAGGGATACACAAAATTAACGAGAGAACAAGCCAGATATTGGGAACAAACTTTCATCAATAAATATGGCTTGGGAAAAAATGGCGGACAATTATACAATAAAATAAATTCAATATCTCCTGATTTTTGGAAACAATTTGGTATAAAAAAATGAAAAGAATACGGACAAGCATTGGCAATGTATTTTCTGTGAAAATATCAGAAAACGAAAAGAAGTACTTTCAATTGATAGCTTTTGATTTGACTCAATTAAACAGTGATGTTATCAGGGCATTCAAAAAAGTATATGGAATCAATGAACAACCACCATTATCTGAAATAGTTAATGGGGAAGTTGAGTTCTATGCACATTGTGTGACTTTATCTGGAGCAAAACTTCAATTGTGGGAGAAAGTTGGAAGTATCCCGGATGTAGGAGATATTAAACATATTATATTCAGAGGTTCTCGAGATTCCGGAAGAAAACTGGGAGAAGAACCGGTTAAAATTTCACAAAGATGGTATGTATGGCATATTGGAGATGATGATTTTAAATATGTAGGCAAACTACGTGGAAAAAATCGGGAAGCAGAAATTGGAATGGTAATGACACCGTACGATATTATAGATCGAATAAAGACTGGTAAATATAATTTCTACTATCCGGGCTTCGAATAATTGATTTTATTAATATATCTCATTATATTACCCTGATATGAGTTGATTATAAAATAACTAATTAATATCAGGGTATTTCTTTGAACATTATATTATTTAGTTGTTTTATATAAATTGCCCAACTTTACATAATCATACAAAGTTTGATAATTGACATTGGTATGAACTATAATAAATTTAGTAATTATGAAATTTGAAGATTACAATTGGCATGATTTGGAAATAAAAGGGATTACAATCGATAGAAATAATCCCGGAAAAAATGACGTGATTGAATTTACAATAAAATTGAGAAATGGCAGTATATCAAAATTACTATTTCAGGATGTTTATTGGGCTAATTTATCACTAAATTTTGGTATCGTGGCTTCTGAGACCATTAATAGAGTTTACATAGCTTCTGAAGATGATCTTGATTTACTTAATTTTAAGAATCAATGGAAATCTATACTCAAAAATAATATCGAAGATTACAAAATGTATGTATTTGAATTTAATTCTACATATAGTATTATAAAGATCATTGCTAATAATATTTCATTTCCTCTTCCATGAATTATCGAAATAACATAGTATAAAAATGAAACAGATAAGAACAAGTATTGGCAATGTGTTTTCTGTGAAAATATCAGAAAACGAGTATCAGGATATTATAGTTCTAAAATGGCTAACACTAACATGATAGTGCGGAATTATGTTAAAACATTAACATACGAACAACAGTATAAATTTGGAATAGAAACATTAAAAAAATTTGGATGGAAACCATGACAACAGAAGAGATAAAAGAATATTTTGTGAAATATGTAAACCTACAGAGTAATGCGTTAGATGAAGGTTGTTCAAAAAAAGCAAATCAATATCATAAAAAGATATTGAATTTATACCACTTAGCAAAAGAACAAAATTGTATAAAAGAGGTGTTTGAAAATTTTCTAAATAATAGTGACGAAGCCATCAGACTTTGGGCAGCTGGATTTTGTTTAAAGTTATGCCCTACCTTATCTGAAAAGGTTTTAATAAATATCACAAAATCATCCGACCCTTTCAGAAGCATATCTGCACAGGCAACATTGGAATTCTACAAAACAGGTCAATGGGATAAAATTGTGGACTAATCTCTTTTTTTCTTGGTAATCTACGTTATTGCTACGCCTTGCAGTAATTTTACTAGAAATATCCTCTAATCATAGATTAGGCAAAAAGTAACAGACGAACGAATGTGTTTTCCGTTCGCCTGTTCGCTTTTTCTAAATTTCAATCCATCTCCTGAATCTTCCGAAGCTGTTCTTCTTTCAAAGCTCTGTACTTCTTCGAATGCGGATTGATTTTAGTGATTCTCCCACTGACAGCCTTTAATAACTTCTCATCTTTCTGCTGATCCTGAAGCTCCTGCATCTCTTCCTTCGGAGTAACCCTTTCAACATAAGATGGACATTTCTTCTTGAACATTTGATACTTATCCGTACCTCTAAGCTGGTGAACAAGCAACTTTTTAATCCGTTTAAGAATCAGTTGTTCGACAACAGAATAAGGGACACCTATTGACCGACATCCAAACAAGTCAAAGAATCGTACCAAATAATCCTCTAGCTGCTGTAAACAAGAAATGCGGGCAGCAACGCTAAAAGGATTCTGTTCCGGCAATACGAATCTAAAATGAACGCGTTTCAGTTCATTCACACTCTCTATAATTCCAACTGGCATAGTCTTGTCTTGCAATTGGAAAGCTATAAGCTTTACGAGACGAACAATAGTCCTTTGCTCGTGAACTAAATAGGGTTTATCAACCTCATGATTATAAAAATCATAAAAACTGTCCAGCATCTGTTCTAAATCCGTCAAATTATACAGACGAATACGTGCCATGCAAATAGGTGAAGTCTTCACTTGTTCTTCTAATTTATTCATATCAAAAAAGTTTTTAATTCATTATTACATACACATAAACTGTGGCTGGTACATACAGAGTTCCAGTATCTCTGTGTTTTTTTAGCAATCAACTTATAAATGAATCAGAAACTTCAAACCGAATTATTTTCTTAAAAGTTTTCCAAAACGGAAAACTTTCTGTATCAGCGAGAAAGAAAAGTTTCCCGAAATTTAATGTTAAAAGCTAACCGGGGTATTGGATTATCTTCTATCTTTGTATCCGTTTTCGGAGCTAAAAGAGGTTTAGTCAATGAGGGAACGCTGTGCAAATCGGCGACAGTACCCGCTGCTGTAATTCTCTGTGAATCCGCACACTATGTCACTGCACCGGTAGGTGTGGGAAGGCGCTGCGAGGGAGGGATAAGTCAGAAGACCTGCCGGAATCGAAATAAACCATATTATTAATCACTTTCGGGAGTTAAAGTTATGAACTACGCGGAAATTTGTATCATCAAACGTGATGGTAAAAGAGAAGATTTCTCTATCAGTAAGATTAAGAATGCAATCAGCAAGGCATTCAATGCAACGGGGATTCAGGATGAACAGCAGTTGGTGGCTGACATCACGATGAATGTAATCAGTCAGTTTGCCAACCCTACGATTACCGTAGAGGAGATTCAGGATTTAGTGGAAAAGGCATTGATGAAGGTGCGGCCGGAAGTGGCGAAGAAGTATATCATCTATCGCGAATGGCGGAATACGGAGCGGGACAAGAAAACCCAGATGAAGCACGTGATGGACGGTATCGTTGCCATTGACAAGAACGACGTCAACCTGAGCAACGCTAACATGAGCAGTCACACCCCTGCCGGACAGATGATGACTTTCGCATCTGAAGTGACCAAAGATTATACTTATAAATATCTGTTGCCGAAGCGTTTTGCCGAAGCGCACCAGTTGGGCGACATTCATATCCACGACCTGGATTATTATCCGACCAAGACAACGACTTGCATCCAGTATGACATGGACGATCTTTTCGAACGTGGATTCCGCACAAAGAACGGTAGTATCCGTACCCCGCAAAGTATTCAGAGCTATGCGACACTGGCTACTATCATTTTCCAGACTAATCAGAACGAGCAACACGGGGGACAGGCAATTCCCGCTTTCGACTTCTTCATGGCGAAAGGGGTGGCTAAGTCTTTCCGCAGACATCTGGCTTCTTTCATCAATTTCTATGTAGCGATGGAGAATGGCAGTCAGGCAGACGAGAAGGCAATCCGCACGTTAATCAAGGAATATCTTCCGTCTATCAAATCGACTGAGGCAGAACGCGAGACATTACGCATCGCATTGATAGCGCTGCAAATCATTATAGACAAGGAACACCTGGCACGCATCACGGAGAAGGCATACCAGCAAACCCGCAAGGATACGCACCAGGCAATGGAAGGATTTATCCACAACCTGAACACGATGCACTCACGCGGCGGTAATCAGGTGGTATTCAGCTCTATCAATTACGGAACGGACACTTCTGCGGAAGGCCGTATGGTGATTGAGGAATTGCTGAAAGCTACGATTGAGGGCTTGGGTACACGGGGCGAGGTGCCTGTATTCCCGATTCAGATTTTCAAGGTAAAGGACGGGGTATCTTACTCGGAAAAGGATTTTGAGAAAGCGATGAAAGCGGAGAACATAGAGGATGCGATGAAAGACAGTTACGAAGCTCCGAACTTTGACCTGTTGCTGAAGGCTTGTCAGACTACCGCGAAAGCGCTGTTCCCGAACTTCATGTTCCTCGACACGCCTTTCAACACGAATGAGAAATGGAAAGCGGACGACCCGAAACGTTATATCTACGAATTGGCTACGATGGGTTGCCGCACACGTGTATTTGAGAATGTGGCGGGAGAAAAGTCTTCTTTGGGACGTGGTAATCTTTCTTTCACTACGCTGAATATGCCGAGACTGGCTATCGAAGCCCGCATCAAGGCTGAAAACCTGATAGAGGACGAACGCAATGCGGATGCTATCGAGCAGAAAGCGAAGGAGATTTTCATCGAGTCTGTACACACGATGTCTGCTTTGGTGGCCGACCAGCTTTACGAGCGTTATCAATATCAGCGCACAGCACTGGCTCGTCAGTTCCCATTCATGATGGGAAATAATGTATGGAAAGGTGGCGCAGAGTTGAATCCGAACGAGCAGGTAGGCGATGTATTGCGCAGCGGTACGCTGGGAATCGGATTTATCGGCGGACACAATGCGATGGTGGCTCTTTACGGAAAAGGACACGGACACAGCCGGAAGGCATGGGACACACTGTATGAAGCGGTGATGGAGATGAATAAGGTAGTGGACGAATACAAGGAGAAATATAATCTGAATTACTCTGTATTGGCTACTCCGGCGGAAGGGCTTTCAGGACGTTTCACGAAGATGGATCGCCGGAAATACGGTAAGATTCCGGGAGTGACGGATCGTGATTATTATGTAAACTCATTCCATGTGGATGTGAAAGAGCCGATCAGCATTGTGGAGAAGATTAAGAGCGAAGCTCCTTTCCATGCCATCACACGTGGCGGACACATCACGTATGTGGAACTGGACGGTGAAGCGCAGAAGAATGTACGTGCCATCGCTAAAATTGTGAAGGTGATGCATGACGAGGGAATCGGCTACGGTTCTATCAATCACCCGGTGGACACTTGTCACAACTGCGGTTACAAAGGAGTGATTTTCGACAAATGCCCGGTTTGCCAAAGTGAAAGTATTCTTCGTATGCGTCGTATCACGGGTTATCTGACGGGCGACTTGAGTTCATGGAACTCTGCCAAACGGGCGGAAGAAAAAGACCGTGTGAAACATCTGTAAACCAATGAATTTATTAGGAACTTATCCTGAAACAATAGTGGACGGTGCAGGCATCCGGTATTCTATTTATCTTGCCGGATGCGCTCACCACTGCCACGGTTGCCACAACCCGGAAAGTTGGAATCCGAAAGCGGGGGAACTGTTGACGGAAGAGAAGGTTTCGTCTATCATCAAGGAGATTAAAGCGAATCCGTTGTTGGACGGGGTGACTTTCTCCGGTGGGGATCCTTTCTTTCATCCCGAAGAATTTCTGTCGCTTGCCAGGCGGGTGAAAGAAGAGACGGGGATGAATGTGTGGTGCTACACCGGGTACACGTATGAGGAGATTCAGGCGGAACCACGGTTGAAAGCCATTCTTCCATACATTGATGTTTTGGTGGACGGACGTTTCGAGCAGTCGCTCTTTTCTCCTTATCTGGAGTTTCGGGGGAGTAGTAATCAGCGGATTCTGAAATTGAGGTAAACCTGCAATAGAACTTACACTGAAATTGAAGTAAATCTGAAGTTGAGATCAGGACTTCTCCACCACTAAAAAAACTTATTTTTCAAAGAAAACAAAAACACCTGTATGGTTGTTTTGTTTACTTTTACGGACAAAAGAGATTTCTACAAGAATAAGTTTTTTATGGTACAAACAATAAATACAACTCATAATATATCTGACGAATCCGACGGATTGCCGATGCCTAAACGTATTTGGGCGGTAGTATCCGTCGGATTCGCTCTTTGCATGTCGGTGTTGGACATCAATATAATCAATATCGTGCTGCCTACGCTTTCGCACGACTTCGGAACCACGCCCGCCGTGACGACATGGATTATCAACGGCTATCAGTTGGCAATCGTCATATCCCTGTTGTCCTTTTCCGCTTTAGGCGAAATAATAGGTTACCGGAAGGTGTTTCTTTCGGGCATCGGATTGTTTTGTATCACTTCGCTGATTTGTGCGCTGTCCGATTCGTTTTGGACGCTGACGGTGGCACGTATTTTTCAAGGGTTCAGCGCTTCAGCTATTACAAGTGTGAATACGGCGCAGTTACGGTATATTTACCCGAAAAGTCAGATTGGGCGAGGGATGGGAA
Organism: Bacteroides sp. RTP21281st1_H5_RTP21281_210402; assembly: GCF_040918965.1. Taxonomy (NCBI): domain Bacteria; kingdom Pseudomonadati; phylum Bacteroidota; class Bacteroidia; order Bacteroidales; family Bacteroidaceae; genus Bacteroides; species Bacteroides sp. RTP21281st1_H5_RTP21281_210402. Next base: position 228,781 of record NZ_JBCOWR010000002.1, read on the forward strand.
TTAATGCGATGGTGGTGGCTATATCGGCGGCAGCCGGGCCTTCCGTGGCGAGTGGAATTCTTTCCATTGCCAATTGGCATTGGTTGTTTGCTATCAATGTGCCGTTGGGAATTACGGCGCTGGTACTGGGTATCAAGCATTTGCCGAAGCAGGAAGAGCTTTCGAAACGGAAGTTCGATTATATCAGCGCCATAGCGAATGCGGTTACTTTCGGGTTGCTGATTTATACGCTGGATGGGTTTGCGCATCATGAGAAAATGGATTTCCTTGTTGTCCAGTTGGTGGTGTTGGCAGTGGTCGGGACGTATTATGTGCGTCGGCAGTTGACACAGGCGACCCCACTCCTACCGCTCGATTTGCTGCGGATACCGATTTTCCGGTTGTCTATCCTGACTTCCATTTGTTCGTTTATTGCGCAGATGTCGGCAATGGTGTCTTTGCCGTTTTTCCTTCAGAATACGTTAGGGCATAGCGAGGTGATGACCGGGTTGCTGCTCACTCCGTGGCCGTTGGCAACGCTTGTCACGGCACCGTTGGCGGGATATCTCGTCGAACGGATTCATCCGGGGATATTGGGGAGCATCGGGATGGTTCTGTTTGCCGTCGGGCTGTTCTCGCTTTCAAGCCTGACTGCCGAGTCGTCTGATATCAGTATTATTTTGAGGTTGATGTTATGCGGTGCGGGATTCGGGCTGTTTCAGACGCCTAATAACAGTACGATTATCTCTTCAGCTCCGACACAGCGTTCGGGCGGAGCCAGTGGAATGTTGGGGATGGCTCGCTTGATGGGACAGACAACGGGAACGACGTTGGTGGCTTTGCTTTTCAGCTTTGTCACACATGACCGGAGCACGGCTGTCTGCTTGATGGTAGGAAGCGGATTTGCTGTTGTGGCGGCTATCGTCAGCAGTTTGAGGTTGTCACAGCCTTCTACGCTAAAAAGCAAATAACGTCAGTTCGATATAAGAGCAGTCCACATGGTTACGTTAAATAGAAACGTACAATCCAAACAAGTTAAATTGAAAATGAAAAGGCACGGATTACGCGGATTTCACGGTAGTTAATCATTTATGATGTGATTAACCAAAACCGTGAAATCCGTGTAATCCGTGCCTAAACCTATTTTTTAGAAGTTAGAAGAAGAACCTCAATATATCATTAAAATTCGCCCAAATCAGCAGGCCGAAAAGCAAAACCATACCGGTCATCTGGGCATACTCCATGAACTTGTCGCTTGGTTTGCGACGGGCTATCATTTCATAGAACAGGAACAGGACGTGACCACCGTCAAGTGCGGGGATGGGCAGGATGTTCATGAAAGCCAGGATAATGGAAAGGAAGGCTGTCATGTACCAGAATTGATGCCAGTCCCATGTTGCGGGGAAGATACTGCCTATGGTTCCGAAACCACCCAGTTGCTTCGCTCCTTCTTTGGAGAAAAGGTATTTCATGTTGCCAACGTAACCTTTCAGGGTTTTTACACCGAGGGATACACCGGCGGGGAAAGATTCGAGGAAAGCGTATTGTTTCTTCACCATTGGCAGCAGACGGTCTGTCACCAGGCAGGCGGATACTCCCATAAGGTAGGCGGAGTCTACACGCATGCTTAATGTGTCTGTCGCGCCACCACGTACGTAGGTCAGTGTGATGAGACGCGGGTCGATGCTGTCTTTGAGCAGAGTGGCTTCGTTTTTCTTACGCTCTGCCATCGTTTCTTTGAAGTCGGAGAAGGAGATTGGTTTTCCGTTCAGGGCGATGATGCTGTCACCCGGCAGGATGCCTGCCTGTGCGGCGGGAGAGTTCACCATTACACTGTCGATAACGTATGGGAAACGATAGGATGCAAAGCGGACGCTGTCTGCCAACAGGCGTTGCATCAGGTCTTCGGGAATGTAAACAGATGCTTTCGCGCCGTTACGGAGAACGCTTACTTCACGGGCATCGGCTATTTGGCTTAACATATCGCCGTCATAACGTTCAAAAGGAACGCCGTCGGCAGAGAGAAGTATGTCACCGTCCCGGAAGCCGACTGATTTGGCGGTTTCGTTGAAGTCCATACCGAGGGGAGCTTCCTGTACCTTTATATATTGGTCGCCCCAGGCAAAAAGTATCATTGAGTAGATGAAGAGCGCCAGCAGGAAGTTGAACAGTACGCCGCCAACCATGATTAACAGGCGTTGCCACGCCGGTTTGGAACGGAATTCCCACGGTTGTTCGGGTTGTTTCATCTGTTCGGTATCCATTGATTCATCAATCATACCGGCTATCTTTACGTAGCCGCCCAGTGGCAGCCAGCCTACGGCATATTCTGTTTCACTTTTCTTCGGTTTGAACTTAAACAGGGTGAACCAAGGGTCAAAGAATAAGCAGAATTTTTCTACGCGTACCTTAAACAAACGGGCAAAGAGAAAATGCCCGCCTTCATGAATGACGACGAGCAAAGACAAGCTCATAATCAATTGCAGGGCACGAATCAAAAATGTTTCCATGTTTATTATTTACTATTTACAATTTACTAATTACTATTTACAAAATACTATTTACGAATTACCGTTTTTTGCTCAGAGACTTTGCCGGCACACGAGTTCGGAAGCTATTCTTCGTGCTTCTGCGTCGGTGGCTACATAGTCGTCATATGTAGGATTCGCTATAAACATAGCGCGTTCCATGGTCTTTTCTATTACATCGCTCATGGCGAGGAAGCTGATGCCGTCTTTCAGGAAGGAGGCTACCACTACTTCGTTGGCGGCATTGACGATACAAGGCATATTGCCACCCCGGTACATGGCTTCATAGGCCAGGGCGAGGTTACGGAATCGTTTTGTATCCGGTTGCTCGAATGTCAGGTTTGTGCACTTGGCAAAGTCGAGACGCTCGAAAGAAGAGCTGATACGGTCGGGGTAAGAGAAAGCGTACTGGATGGGCAGGCGCATATCGGGCATGCCTAGTTGGGCTTTCACTGCACCGTCCTCAAACTGCACCATCGAGTGGATGACGGATTGGGGATGTACCACTACTTCGATTTGGCTGGGCTGGACGCCAAACAGCCATTTGGCTTCGATTACTTCGAAACCTTTGTTCATCATGGAGGCGGAGTCGATGGTTATCTTGGCTCCCATCTCCCAGTTGGGATGCTTCAGGGCTTGCGCTTTGGTAACAGATTTTAGTTGTTCCAGGGTGCAGGTGCGGAAAGGGCCGCCTGAAGCGGTTAGTATTACTTTTTCTATCGGATTGCCGACTTCTCCTGCCAAACACTGGAAAACAGCCGAGTGTTCGGAATCTACGGGCAAAATCGGTGTGCGGTATTGTTGCGCTAATTGATTAATCAGTTCGCCGGCTACGACGAGCGTTTCTTTGTTTGCCAGCGCGATGGCTTTCCTGGCACGGATGGCGTTAATAGTAGGTTTCAGTCCGGCGTAACCAACCATGGCTGTCAGCACCATGTCGATGGGGCCGGCTTCCACAATCTGACAGATGGCGTCGGTTCCTGCATATACCTTGACGGGCAGGTCGCTCAATGCTTCTTTCAGTTCAGAATACTTTTCCTCGTTGGCTATCACGACTACTTCCGGCTGGAACTTCCGTGCCTGGGCAATCAGTAGTTCCACGCGGTTGTTGGCTGTCAGTGCATAGGCTTCGTACAGGTCGGGATGTTCCTCGATAACCTGCAATGCCTGTGTACCGATAGAGCCTGTGGAGCCTAAGATGGCTATTTGTTTCTTCTTTTTATTCTTTTCTATATTCATTTTTAAAATACGATATATTTTTCCGGATTCACCGGATGACCTTTGTACCAAAGCTCGAAATGCAGATGCGGGCCTGTGCTAAGAGTTCCGCTGTTTCCTACTAAGGCAATGGCTTCACCACCTTTCACACGGTCTCCTTCTTTTTTGAGCAGGGAACCGCAGTGTTTATAAATCGAGATTAAATCCTGATTATGCTGTACGCCAATCAGATAACCTGTCTCGGCGGTGTATGTGCTGAGGATAACGGTTCCGTCCATCGTAGCCAGCACACTCTCGTTGGGGTTGGCGGCAATGTCCGTGCCGAAATGTTTCTTTTCTGCGTTGAAGTGGTCGGAAACCATTCCACGGGTGGGGCGATACAGGATTAACCCCGTTACGTCCGGTTGGGAAGTGATGGATGTCAGGTTGTATTTCTCGTTTTCCTCGTACTGGCGGCGGAATTCTTCTTCGCGCTTGGTGCGTTCCATCAATGTGTCTTCACGGACGGCGGTCAGTGAGTCGAGCGTCTGTACGCTGTCGATAGGGACTTTACCGCTGAAAATATCCTGAATGTTCATAATGTAAAGGTTCTGCCGGTTGAGAACCTCTTGCAGGGAGTCCACACGCAGGGCGTTGTCTACAATTTGGGAACGGACTTCACTGTTCATGTAGCCCGGAAGGTAGTTGCGTAAAGGAGTAAAGGCAATGATGCAGGCGGCAATCAGGAAAAGTACTGCCAGTACACAGAGTAACACCGAAAGGCCATTGAGTTTGGATACACGAAGTCCCACAATCTCTTCAAGCGTATTCTCATTGACAATCGTCAGTTTATACTTGAACTTGAAATTTTTCCAGAAAGCTTTACTTCGTCTTTTCTTCGGCATCTTTGGTTATTAAAAAATTAAAAATAAAAATTCGGGACTTGTACTATTTTTCAGGCACGGTTCACACGGATTTCACGGTTTTTGTCAATCAAGGTTCGCAAGGGAACCGTGTCATCCGTGCCTGATTTTATCCGGAAGCCGTGTCATCCGCCTCTAGCTCATCCAGGTTCAGCAACCCTTCGGGAAGCTCTACAGTAATGAGTTTTTGTTTCTGGTCTATGCCTAGGATAAATTCTTCCTGGGCGGGAACCAACAGTTCTTCATCATCTTTTTCGATTACGAAGAGGGTATTAACGGTGGTTGTATCTACATCGACCACTTCGCCCAAAGACCCGTGGTGGATGTCTTCCATCTGGAAACCGATAAAGAAGTTCCAGGACAATTCGCCGTCTTCGGCTTCTTCAGCGTGCTTCACGGGGAAGTAAACTTCTATATTGGTGAACATCCGGGCACGTTCGGCGGTATCTATTCCTTCCAGTTTCACCAGGGCGGTGGAGTCTGAACGGAAGCGGTATTCTTCGATGAAGAAGGGCACGAAGATGCCGTCGAGCAGGCAGACCAGATAATCGCAGTCCGCCCGGTCGAAAATATCGTCCGTGAAAGTGAACTGTAACTCGCCGTGAATGCCGTGAGGTTTGTTGAATAATCCTATTTTATATACTTCTTCTTTCTTTATCATATTCGGGTGATTCGGGCTCCGATGGCGTTCAGACGTCCTTCGATGTTCTGATAGCCGCGGTCTATTTGTTCAATATTACTAATGGTGCTGGTTCCCTCGGCGCTCATGGCAGCAATCAGAAGGGCGATACCGGCACGTATGTCCGGAGACGTCATGCGGGCACCGCGCAGCTTGAAGCCGTGGTTGTGTCCGATGACTACGGCACGGTGAGGGTCACAGAGAATGATTTGCGCGCCCATGTCTATGAGTTTGTCTACAAAGAACAGGCGGCTTTCGAACATTTTCTGATGGATGAGTACGCTTCCTTTGGCTTGGGTGGCTACTACGAGCATCACACTCAGTAAGTCAGGTGTCAGTCCCGGCCAGGTGGCGTCGGCTATGGTCATGATGGAGCCGTCGATAAAGGATTCTATCTCGTATGTCTCTTGCGCAGGAACGTAAATGTCGTCCCCTCTTTGTTCGAGCTTGATGCCCAAACGGCGGAAGTTCTCGGGGATGATGCCCAGATTCTCGTAAGAGACATTCTTTATGGTTATTTCGCTTTTTGTCATGGCTGCCATGCCGATGAAACTGCCGACTTCAATCATATCGGGCAGTACGGTGTGTTGCGCGCCATGCAGTGCTTCCACGCCTTCGATGGTGAGGAGGTTGGATGCGATGCCGCTGATTTTCGCTCCCATGCGGTTGAGCAGGCGGCAGAGCTGTTGCAAGTACGGTTCGCAGGCAGCGTTGTAGATGGTGGTAGTGCCTTTGGCAAGTACGGCGGCCATCACTATATTGGCGGTTCCGGTGACGGATGCTTCGTCGAGCAACATATAGTTACCGCGAAGCTTGTCGGCGGTGATTTCGTAGATTCCACGTTCCTCGTCGTAGCGGAAATCCGCGCCCAGGGCTTGAATGCCGACAAAGTGAGTGTCCAGGCGACGACGACCGATTTTGTCTCCACCCGGTTTGGATATCAGTGCTTTGCCGAAGCGTGCAACCATCGGCCCGATTAGCATCACTGAACCACGCAGACTGGAACATTTCTTCAGAAATTCATCGCTCTCGAGATAAGCGAGGTCTACGTTTTCAGCCTTAAAGCTATAAGAGTCAATGCTTTTTTTTGCAACTGTGACACCCATCTCACGCAGGAGCTGTATCAGGTTGTTGACATCCAAAATGTCAGGTATATTGTTCACTGTCACTTCCTCACTGGTCAGCAACGTGGCACAGATTATCTGCAAAACTTCGTTTTTGGCACCTTGCGGATGAATTTCCCCGCAGAGCCGATGTCCCCCTTCAATTACAAATGAAGCCATTGATATTTAGTTTTAAGTATTAAGTATTAGCGTCATGTATCAAAGTAGCAGGCATTAAATATCAGGTATTTACTTAATCCCTAATACTTTTTCCTAATATCTTCTCTTAGTGTTCTGACGGTTATTGGTATAGTTCGTCTTCGGACGATAGTTCTGGTTCAAACGTTCTGCCATCAGGCGGACGATATCATCCGTCATCTGAAGTTTGCCGTCAGAAAGCTCGTAGAGGTCTTCGGCAATCTTCTTGTCGTCTACCGTATCCTTGTTCCATGCCATGTAGTCCTTCTTCATGTGGTTGCAGATGAGGGCTACGAGGTTTCTCTTTTCGTTTCCTTCGGGAAATTCGATGGCTTTCTTTATCAGGATTTCCAATGTGCGTCCGTAGTGACGGTAACGCATACGGGAGGTGTAATAAGGAATGTGGTCAGGACGTGTCACCAGGTTATCTTCACGGATAATTTCATAAGGATAGTCGATATCCAGTTCGAAACCGGACATGATGGCGAGGTGATCCCACAATTTATGCTTGAAATCGGGCACATCACGCAGATGAGGGAACATATTTCCCATGATGTTGATGATAGTGTTGGCACAACGCTGACGTTCTGCACGATCCTGGATAGTCAATGCATAATCGACCATGTTCTGGATGCTGCGTCCGTATTCAGGAAGCGGCATTCTTTTCTGTTGAGTGTTATATTGCATATCTTTAATGGATAATTCTACAATGGATGATGGATAATTCATAACAAGCAAGTCTTATAATAGTTTTTTAGGCATGGAAGCTACGAATTCTTTCAGGTAGAAAGGTTCGAAGTAGGCCACGTCTTTGTAATCTTCGGTGGCTACCGCTTTCTCTGCCAGCGGGAACATCATTTTTGCCAGCGGGTGGATGTCATCGATAAAATGCGCGTTGGGATGCGTAATCTTTTCGCGGCATTTGGCGGCTCCGTTGCCGTAGAAGTAGACAGGCTGGCGGTCGAGATATTCCAGATAAGACGTTTCGTCGACGATGTCGGCGGCGATGGCACGCTTCACGTTCAAGCCCCGGTCGTAGATGCCCGCGTAGACTTCCATGCGGCGTGCATCTATCATCGGGCAGAGCAACGCGTCTTCGGGCAGGTCGTGATACAACAGCACGGGGACGCTCAATACTTCAAGCGTCTGTATTCCTATCAAGGGGACATTGCGTCCGTAACAAACTCCTTTCGCCATCGAAACCCCTATCCGAAGTCCTGTGTAAGAACCCGGGCCGCAACTCACCGCGACCGCATCCAACGGGATGGCATGACTGTCAATGAACGACAACGCTTCATCTACAAATACTCCCAGAGACACGGCGTGTGAAGGGCCTTTCAAGTCTTCTTTCACAAAAATCGTCTGTCCGTCTTGACTGGCCGCTACCGAGCAAACAGAGGTAGAGGTTTCAATATTCAGTATACACGACATAAAAATCAACTTATTAAATTGTCGCAAATTTACGTGATTATTTCCAATTCTTAAAATATTCGTGTACTTTTGCACAAAACTTTAAGTTTATGATACAGTCTATGACAGGATACGGCAAAGCTACGGCCGAACTCCCCGATAAAAAAATAAATGTAGAAATCAAGTCGCTCAACAGCAAAGCGATGGACTTGTCCACCCGTATTGCTCCGGCTTACCGTGAAAAAGAGATTGAAATCCGCAACGAGATTTCGAAAGTGCTGGAACGTGGAAAGGTTGACTTCAGCCTGTGGATTGAGAAGAAAGAGGGTGCGGACGCTATCCCTGTCAATAAAGCAATTCTTGAAAATTACTATCTTCAACTGGATTCAATCTGCAACGAACTGGGTATTCCTCGTCCGGAACCGGGAGACTGGCTTCAGGTATTGCTCCGCATGCCGGACGTGATGTCGAAAACGGAAATTCAGGAACTTTCGGAAGAGGAATGGAATACGGTTCATGCCACTGTACTCGAAGCGGTCGGCCATCTGGTGGATTTCCGCAAGCAGGAAGGCGCCGCACTGGAAAAGAAATTCCGTGAGAAGATTACGAATATCAATAGCTTGCTCGAAAAAATCACTCCGTACGAGAAGGAACGTGTAGAGAAGGTGAAAGAACGTATCACGGATGCTCTCGAAAAGACTTTGAGCGTGGATTACGATAAGAACCGCCTGGAGCAGGAGTTGATTTATTATATCGAGAAGCTAGACGTGAACGAAGAGAAGCAACGCTTGGGCAATCATCTGAAATATTTTATCAGTACGATGGAAAGTGGTAACGGACAGGGCAAGAAACTCGGATTTATCGCTCAGGAGATGGGGCGTGAAATCAATACGCTGGGCAGCAAGTCCAATCACGCAGAAATGCAGAAAATCGTCGTTCAGATGAAGGATGAGTTGGAACAGATTAAGGAGCAGGTGTTGAACGTTATGTAATTCAAGTCTTGAATGTAATTTAAACATTGAATGTAATTTAAATTTTGAGTGTAATTCAAATCATTTCACCAATGACAGGCAAATTAATTATTTTCTCTGCTCCGTCAGGGTCAGGCAAATCTACTATCATCAATTATCTGCTGACGCAGAACTTGAATCTTGCGTTTTCTATCTCTGCCACCAGTCGTCCGCCGCGTGGAACAGAGCAGCACGGGATTGAATATTTCTTTCTTACTCCCGAAGAGTTTCGCTGCCGCATAGAGAACAATGAATTTCTTGAATACGAAGAAGTATACAAAGACCGCTATTACGGCACGCTGAAAGCACAAGTGGAGAAGCAACTGGAAGCCGGACAGAATGTGGTATTCGATGTCGATGTGGTAGGCGGGTGCAATATCAAGAAGTTTTATGGCGACCGGGCTTTGTCGGTGTTCGTACAGCCGCCTTCGGTGGAAGAACTGCGCTGCCGGTTGGAAGGTCGCGGAACAGATGCGCCTGAGGTGATTGAAAGCCGCATCGCGAAGGCAGAGTATGAATTAGGTTTTGCTCCGCAGTTTGATTGTGTCATCGTGAATGATAATTTGGAAATAGCTAAGGGGGAAGCTTTGAAGGTTATCAGGGAATTCTTGGAAAAATAACGAAGTAGAGGGATGGCGGAAAAAGTCAGCAAACCAAAAATTGGAATCTTTAGCGGGTCATTCAATCCGATTCATATCGGGCATCTCGCTTTAGCCAATTATCTTTGTGAGTACGAGGGATTGGACGAAATTTGGTTTATAGTCAGCCCGCAAAACCCTTTAAAAACGCAGGATGAGTTATGGAGTGACGAGCTCCGTCTTCAATTAGTCGGGTTATCTATCAGTGATTACCCTCGCTTCCAAGTCTCGGATTTCGAGTGTCATCTGCCACGCCCTTCTTACAGCGTACATACATTGGAGAAATTGCGCGAAGCGTATCCCGAACGTGAATTTCATTTTATCATCGGTTCGGATAATTGGGCACGCTTCGACCGTTGGTATCAGTCGGAGCGTATCATCAAGGAGAACCAAATCATCATTTATCCCCGTCCGGGCTTTCCCGTGAACGAAGAGGAATTGCCGGAAACGGTACGTCTCGTTCACTCCCCTGTGTTCGAAATCAGTTCTACGTTTATACGTGAGGCTTTGGACGCAGGAAAGGATGTCCGATATTTTCTGCATCCGAAGGTTTGGGAAGCTATAAAAGGCTTGAGAAATACTTAAAGCACATACCCGACGGAATACAACGGGTAATTTGTCATCTAATCCTGAATAAATAAAGGTGGACTCATACAAAGTCGTGCAAGAAAATATAGTACTTGCACGAAAAGTCGTGCATAAAAGTGTGAGATTCTACAAAAAGTCGTGCAAGAAAGTGTATTTACTCTGTCAACCGATGGAGCGTTATCATTATTATTTCTGCCGGAGCACCGATACGAATCGGCATTTGTGAAGTGCCGATACCGTTGGTGACTATCAAAGGAATCTTTGCTGAGTTATATGCCAAGCCGGTCACAAAACGATTGCCGTAATGTGAGGGCAGTATCGGAGCCACTCCGAAGATACGGACTTGTCCGCCATGTGTATGTCCCGCCAGGGCAAGATCGGTGTTGGCTATCGAAACGTCTTCTATATAATCCGGTGTATGTACCAGCAGGATCACGAAATCTCTGGGAGAAAGTGCCAAAGACGGTGATACGCCATTGCGGGCAAGGTCGAAAGGGTTGCGCACTCCGGCGATGAGAATCTGCTGGCCGTCTTTGCGAAGCGTATCCACTTTATGTTCCAGCACACGCATTCCGTAATATTCCATCGTACGTACAATATCGTCGTGGCAACGTTCATAGTCGTTATTCCCCATCACTCCATAAGTTCCCATCGGTGTCTTTACGCGCGAAAGTGCGGCAAATAGAGGTTCTACGTATTCGCAGCCTTCCTGGTAATCACCGCCCATCAAGAGAACATCCGCCTTTTGAGCAATCAAGAGATTGACAAGGCTGTTCAAGCCTTGTTCTTTAAATAAGCTCTTATAATGCAAATCGGATATGAAAGCGATGCGGAAACCCTCGAATGCTTCGGGAACGTCACGGTGAGTAAAGTCGTAGTTCACGACACGGTCTATGCCCGCATAGGCAGAAGAAAGTTTGACTGTCGAAGAGGTTATTTTTGTGCCACGAAGCACCCAATCAGAGTGTTTGTAATCGGCAAGGTTTTCTTGTTTCTTGGGTGTACGTTTCTTGTTTTTTGAGACGTCCAAGTCTTTGAGTTGCGAATGGTCGGGATTGAACATTTCGGCAATGGCGCCGGTAGTATCCGTTATATCCGTGGAGACGGAGTCGATGTTCAAAACTGGGCGTGGCAAGGTTGCTACCAGGTTCTTTTTCGATTTGCAAGAAACCAACAAAAGCAACGTCAACAGGATAAAAGGGTATATTGTTTTCTTCATTTTCTATTTATTTATCTCTTAATATTCTCTCTATTTTTCTCTTAGTTATTTTTCTATTGCTCTTAGTTTTCTCTGCATACCTTCTTAATCTTCTTTACATATTTCCTCAATCTTCTCCATATATTCTCTATAGTTTGAAGTTTTTTGGGGCGTAAAGATACGAAAAATCATGTATCTTTGTCCGTCAAAACTCTTTATAATATATAAAAGTATGGAAGCAGTAAAGCGTAACTCATTACAAGCATGGATATTAGCAGCACGTCCCAAGACACTCACAGGAGCTATCACCCCCGTATTGATAGGTACGGCACTCGCCACGATGGACGGACATTTTCATTGGTTGCCCGCACTTATCTGCTGCCTGTTTGCGAGTTTGATGCAGATTGCCGCCAATTTCATCAATGACCTTTTCGACTTTCTCAAAGGAACCGACCGTGAAGACCGCCTGGGCCCTGAACGCGCCTGCGCGCAAGGATGGATTTCTCCGCAAGCGATGAAAACAGGAATTATTGTGACCGTTGCCCTTGCCTGTCTTATCGGTTGCACATTGCTTTTCTTTGCCGGATGGGAGCTTATTATAGTCGGAGTACTTTGCGTATTATTCGCTTTTCTTTATACTACGGGGCCTTATCCCCTCTCCTACAATGGTTGGGGAGATATACTGGTCATTGTCTTTTTTGGATTCGTACCCGTGGGCGGAACTTATTATGTGCAAGCGTTGACATGGACACCGGACGTCACCGTCGCTTCCCTTGTCTGCGGACTGCTTATCGACACCCTGCTGGTAGTGAACAACTACCGCGACCGCGAAGCGGATGCACGGAGCGGAAAACGAACGGTTATTGTCCGTTTCGGTGAGAAGTTCGGACGCTATTTCTATCTGACACTGGGAATTGCGGCTTCTCTCCTCTGCCTGTTTTTCCTTTTTGAAGGACATATCTATGCCGCCCTTCTCCCGCAACTTTACCTGATTCCGCATTTCCTCACCTGGAGACGGATGGTAAATATATACAGTGGCAAAAAATTAAACAGCATATTAGGCGAGACTTCGCGCAATATGCTGCTTATGGGTATTCTTTTATCTATCGGAATGGTTCTTTAAAAATGAAGAATGAAGAAAACTCTTCATTCATTCAATTTAAGAACTCTTCTTTATTTTCCGTACATCTTTTCGTAATATCCCTGATAATCGCCACTGGTAACTTCTTCCACCCAGGCTTGATTTTCCAAATACCATTCGATAGTCTTCACAATTCCAACTTCGAATTTTGTTTCCGGATACCAGCCTAAAGCATCTGTAATCTTCGTCGGGTCGATAGCGTAACGCTGGTCGTGTCCCAAACGGTCTTTGACAAAAGTAATCAGGTCTTCGTTAATCCAATCAATAGAAATCTCACCGTTGGCATCTTTCACTTTCTTCTTGAGAATCTTGCGATATTCGGGGTTCTCCGTCATCAGACGGTGAATGGTAGAGATAGTCAACTTCACAATTTCGAGATTTGTCTTCTCGTTGTGTCCGCCTACGTTGTACACTTCACCTTCCTTGCCTTCACGCACTACGACGTCAATCGCTTTGCAGTGGTCTTCCACATAAAGCCAGTCGCGCACGTTGCTGCCGTCACCGTAGACAGGCAGATGCTTTCCTTCGAGGATATTCTTGATTATCAACGGAATCAACTTCTCAGGAAAATGATACGGGCCATAGTTGTTTGAACAGCGGGTAATCGTAACCGGCATCTTATACGTGTCATGATAAGCCATTACGAACATATCCGCACTCGTTTTGGAAGCACTGTACGGGCTGTGAGGACAAAGCGGGGTAGCCTCGGTGAAATACCCTTCAGCTCCGAGCGAACCGTACACCTCATCGGTAGATACCTGATGATAGCGTACGCCCTTTCTCCAGGTCGGGTAACCATGTTCGTCTTTACCCATCACCCATGCGCGACGTGCGCAATCCAACAAGTTCTGTGTCCCGAGAATATTCGTAATCAGGAACAGTTGCGGATTTTCGATACTGCGGTCTACATGACTTTCGGCAGCAAAATTCACCACATAGTCAAAACGATACTCAGCAAAAAGACCGTCCACCACATCGCGGCTGCAAATATCTCCCTTGATAAAAAAGCAGCGTTCGTTGTCGATGTCTTTGGCAATCGTCCCCAAGTTACCCGCATACGTCAGAGCGTCCAGTATCACGACTTTGACGTCGCTATACTTGCCCAAGATGTACTTAATGTAATTCGCGCCGATAAAACCTGCGGCACCGGTCACTAGATAAGTTTTCATATGTTATTTATTATGTTGATTTTAGGATTGTTTCGCCAATTCAATAAGGTATTTTCCATACTCGGTCTTTTCGAGCCGCTGTCCCAACAGAAGCAACTGTTCCGTAGGAATCCATCCCTGACGCCAGGCTATTTCTTCGATAC